>JASGFP010000147.1:0-7711 GCA_047605445.1 Rhodoblastus sp. | reverse complement strand
TGCGCCAATACGGCCTTTCCGCCCGCGGCATTGCGCTCGACACCTGGCAGTCGGGCCGCGAGGAGGAATTTCCGGATTTCACGAAATTCTGGATCGGGCCGGAGGAAGGCCACAACGTCACGATCCACGCGCTGCTCGAGGGGCCGGGCATCGTCGGCGCGTACAAATTCATCATGACGCGCGACAAGGCGGTCATGATGGACATCGACTGCCAGTTGCACCTGCGCAAGGACTACATCCGCTTCGGCATCGCGCCGCTGACCTCGATGTACTGGTTCTCCGAGACGCGCAAAGGCGACGGCTACGACTGGCGGCCGGAGATTCACGATTCCGACGGACTGGCGATGTGGACCGGCGCGGGCGAACACATCTGGCGCCCGCTCAACAATGCGCCGCGCGTGATGGCGTCCGCCTTCGGCGACACGAACCCGAAAGGCTTCGGCCTGCTGCAGCGCGACCGCAATTTCGATCATTATCTCGACGGCGTGAATTACGACCGCCGGCCTTCGGTCTGGGTGGAGCCCAAGGGCGATTGGGGCAAGGGCACGGTGCAGCTTGTCGAAATTCCGACAGACGACGAAATCCACGACAATATCGTCGCCATGTGGGTGCCCGCCGAACCGACGCGGGCGGGGCAGGTCTGGAACCTCGCATACAAGCTGCACTGGAAGGCCGACGAACCCTTCCCGACAGATCTCGCGCGCTGCGTCGCCACGCGGCTCGGCAATGGCGGCGTGCCCGGACAGCCTCGGCCGAAGGGCGTTCGCAAGTTCATGGTGGAATTTCTCGGCGGCCCGCTGAACAATCTGCCCAAGGGCGTGAAGCCGAAGGCCGAACTCTGGGCCTCGCGCGGGACGTTCTCGTACGTCTTTACCGAGGCCGTGCCCGATGACGTGCCCGGCCATTGGCGTGCGCAATTCGATCTGACCGTCGAGGGGCAGGATCCCGTGGAAATGCGGCTCTATCTGTCGAACGACGACAAGATTCTCAGCGAGAGCTGGCTGTTCCAGTATCATCCGTTCGATTCCACCCCGCCGAAGTGGTGAGCCCTCTCGGGCGAGGCCGTGTGTTCGTGTCGCCATGAACGCGGCGTAGGCTGGCGATCATGATCTCGCTTCCATCCCCGATCGATGTCGCCGTGATCGGCGCGGGCGCCGCGGGGATCGCCGCGGCGCGGCGATTGAAACAGGCTGGCGTCCCGGCATTGCTGATCGAAGCGCGCGGCCGCGTCGGCGGGCGCGCGCATACGGCGCCCGCCGCCGGCGATGTGATCGATCTCGGCTGCGAATGGCTGCATTCGGCCGACAGGAATGTGCTTGTCGGCGTTGCGGAACGTCTCGGATTCGTCGTGGATCGTGGAACGCCCGGCTGGAGCACGCCTGCGTCGGTTGGCCTGTCGGCGGCGGATCATGCCGATTATCGAAAGACGATCTCGGAGTTTTTCGATGCGGTCGAGACGGCGGCTTCGGACGGTCCCGACCGCCCCGCCTCCGATCTGCTGCAGGCGAACGGCCGATGGAACATGCTGCTGCGCGCGATGGGCACATATTACAGCGGCGCCGAACTCGAAAACATTTCCGTCGTCGATCTCGCCCGCTACGAGGACACGCACGTCAACTGGACGATCCGCGAAGGCTATGGCGCGATGATAGCGGGCGCGGCGGAAGGCCTGCCGGTCGTGTTCGATTGCGCGGTTACGCGCATCGACCATGCGGGCCGGCGCGTGAAGATCGAGACCGGGCGCGGGACGATCGAGGCGAAGGCGGCCATCGTCTGCGTCCCGACGCCTTTGATCGCCAGGTGCGAAATCCGTTTCGATCCCGCATTGCCGGACAAGCAGGCGGCGGCGGCCGGACTGCCGCTCGGCCTCGCCGACAAGGTCTTCTTCGAGATCGTGGGCGGGCCTAATTTTCCAAGCGGCCATTTCTACGGCGCGACTGATCGCGCCGAGACGTTCAGCTTCGATCTGTTTCCGCGCGGGCGGCGGCTGTTGGCGGGCTTCGTCGGCGGCGCCTTCGCGCGCGATCTGGAAAAGAATGGGCCCGCGGCGATGGAAGCTGAAGCGCGCCGCCAGATCGCATCCGCGCTCGGCGCCGATGCGATGAAGCATCTGCGCTTTCTCTGCGCGACGGCGTGGGATTTGGACCCTTTCGCGCGCGGCGGATATTCCTGCGCGCTGCCGGGCCATGCCGACGACCGCGCCATTCTCGCCGCGCCCGTGAACGACAGATTGTTCTTTGCGGGCGAAGCCTGTTCGAGAACCCACTTCTCGACCACGCATGGCGCATGGGAGACGGGATGGAATGCGGCGGAGGAATATCTAGAGATGCGTCGTTTCTCCCTCTCCGCGCCTGCGGGGAGAGGGCCGGGGTGAGGGGCCGGTCAATGTGGTGAAATTTCGCCAAGCCGACCGGACCCTCATCCGGCCTTCGGGAGCATCTCCGCTCAGTTCGCGTATTTCTTCAGTTCCAGCCGCGCGATCTGGTTGCGATGGACCTCGTCGGGTCCATCCGCCAGCCGCAGCAGGCGCGCGGTCGCGTAGGCCTGCGTCAGGCCGAAATCGTTGGACGTGCCGCCGCCCCCATGCGCCTGGATCGCCCAGTCGATGATCTGGCAGGCCATGTTGGGCACGGCGACCTTGATCATGGCGATCTCGGTTTTCGCCACCTTGTTGCCGACCGTGTCCATGGCGAGCGCGGCGTTGAGCGTCAGCAGGCGCGCCTGCTCGATCATGATGCGCGCTTCGGCGATGCGTTCCTGCGTCACCGTCTGTTCCGACACGGCCTTGCCGAAGGCGACGCGGCTCATCGCGCGCCTGCACATTTTTTCCAGCGTGCGTTCGGCAAGGCCGATGAGACGCATGCAGTGGTGGATGCGGCCGGGGCCGAGCCGTCCTTGCGCGATCTCGAAACCGCGGCCTTCGCCGAGCAGCATATTGGCGGCAGGCACGCGCACGTCGGTGAAGACGACTTCCGATGCGCGGTCGGGCACGCCATAGAAGCCGAAGACCGGGAGAGGGCGCTTGACCACGACGCCGGGCGTGTCCATCGGGATCAGGATCATCGACTGCTGCTTGTGGCGGTTCGGATTGTCCGGATCGCTCTTGCCCATGAAGATGCAGATCTTGCAGCGCGGATCGGTCGCGTTGGTGGTGTACCATTTGTGGCCGTTGATGACGTAATGATCGCCGTCGCGCCGGATCGAGCTTTCGATGTTGGTCGCGTCGGATGACGCGACCGCCGGCTCCGTCATGGCGAAGCAAGACCGGATTTCGCCTGCGAGAAGCGGCTCAAGCCACTTCTTCTTGTCGGCCTCGCTGCCGTAGCGTTCCAGCACTTCCATATTGCCGGTGTCGGGCGCATTGCAGTTGAAGACTTCAGGCGCCAGATGCGAACGTCCCATGACTTCGCACAGCGTGGCGTATTCGAGATTGGTGAGGCCCGCGCCTCTGTCGCTCTCGGGCAGGAACAGGTTCCAGAGGCCTTGGCGCTTCGCCAGCGGCTTCAGCTCCTCGACCACGGGGAAAACCTTCCACGGGCCCAGATCTTCAGCCTCGCGATAGAAGCGCGCCTCGTTGGGATAGATGTGCTCGTCCATGAAACGTTCGAGCTGGCGCTTGATCTCGACGGCGCGGTCGGATGCCGGATAGAGCATTTTCATCCCCTGTCGACTGGCTTTTGGTTATTGTCGAATAATATCGTCATACAACTTGACGGACGCGAACGCCAGTCTCGTCGGGCCTTGCATTGACCGTCGATGTAACATTATAACATTTCATTCTTGCCGCACCGGAGCGTTGCATGAGCGTTAGCGACCGTCGCCACCACGACCATGCGCAAGGCCACGGCCATGCGCATGTCGACGCGCCTGATCACCACGGCCATGCGCACGATCCCTCGTCGGTCGTCGCGCCCGGTCCGTCGCTGTTGCGCCTGTCGGCGGTGGAGCGGCTTGCCGGCGCAAGCGTGATCTGCGCCTTCATCTGGCTCGGTGTGAAATGGGCGATGGCATGACGGCGGCTTTCACGCTCGACGATGTCACGCTCGGCTACGACGGCCATCCGGCGGTGCATCACCTGACGGGCAGTTTCGAGACGGGCTCGCTTACGGCCGTCTGCGGCCCGAACGGCGCGGGCAAATCGACTCTCATCAAGGGCCTGGTTGGCGCGCTCAAGCCGCTCGGCGGGCGTATCGTACGCGGCGGGTTGGATACGCGCGCCATCGGCTATCTGCCGCAGGCCGCCGAGATCGACCGCAGCTTTCCGATCGACGTGTTCGATTTCGTTTCCCTCGGCTGCGTTTGCCGCGCCGGCCTGTTCGGCCGCTTCGGCGCCGCCGACCGGCAGGCGGTCGCCGAGGCCATCGCCGCCGTTGGCCTCGAAGGCTTCGAGGCGCGCCAGATCGGCGCCCTGTCGGGCGGCCAGACGCAGCGCATGCTGTTTGCGCGCCTGATGCTGCAGGAGGCGCGCGTCATTCTGCTCGACGAACCCTTCGCCGCCGTGGACGAACGCACGACCGGCGATCTCGTCGGCTTGATCGAGCGCTGGCACGGGCAGGGGCGCACCATTCTCGCCGTGCTGCACGATTATGCGCTGGTGCGGGCGCATTTCCCCGACGCCCTGCTGCTGGCGCGCGAATGCGTGGCGTGGGGGCCGACGACGCAAGCGCTCGCGCCCGAGAAACTTGGGCAGGCGCGGCGCATGAGCGAGGCCTTCGATCAGCGGGCGGAAGCTTGCGAGCGGGCGGCGTGATGGCGTTTAGCGCAATGATACTCCCCTCCCCCCTGTGGGGAGGGGCGGGGGAGGGGGTCGCGCGATCCTGCGAGGGAGGTGGTTATCAAGCACCGCCAATATCGCAGCATTCCGCGACCCCCCGCCCTAACCCTCCTGCACAAGGGGAGAGGGAATCTGACTCGGCGCCTGCCCTGGATCCTCGCTTTCGCGGGGATGACAGGTAGCGCCATGTACGACGTCCTCATCGCCCCCTTCGCCGATTTCGAGTTCATGCGCCGCGCGCTGGTCGGCGCCTTTGCGCTCGCCATCGCCGGGGCGCCGCTCGGCATGTTCCTGATCCTGCGGCGCATGGCGCTGTCGGGCGACGCGCTGGCGCACGCCATCCTGCCGGGCGCGGCGATCGGCTATCTCGTCGCGGGCGGGATTTCCGCCACGGCCATGACCGTCGGCGGGCTGGCGGCGGGCGTCGTCGTCGCGGTCGGCGCGGGCCTTGTCGCGCGCGCGACATTGCTGCGCGAGGACGCGTCGCTCGCCGGGCTCTATCTCGTCTCGCTGGCGCTGGGCGTCACGCTGGTGTCGCTGCGCGGCTCGAACATCGACCTGCTGCATGTCCTGTTCGGCAATGTGCTGGCGCTGGACGACCAGACGCTGCTGCTGCTGGCCGCCATCGCCACCGTCACGCTGCTCGGCCTCGCCGTGCTGTTCCGTGCGCTGGCGATGGAGACGCTCGATCCGGCTTTCATGCAGGCGGCGACTGGCGCGGGCGCGTTCACGCAACTCGCGTTTCTGGCCCTGCTGGTGCTCAATCTCGTCGCCGGCTTTCAGGCGCTCGGCACGCTGATGTCGGTCGGGCTGATGATGCTGCCGGCGCTCGCCGCGCGATTGTGGACGCGAAGGCTGGATGCGGCCATCGCGCTGGCCGCACTGATCGGCGTGGCCTGCGCCTATGCCGGGCTGGTCGCCTCCTACGCGCTGTCGCTGCCCTCGGGCCCGGCAATCGTGCTGGCGGCGGGCGCCGTCTATTTCTTTTCCCTGGTATTTGGCCGGACCGGCGGCGCGCTGCGCGACCGGCCGCGGCGGCGGCATCTGGAGGCTTGATTTCTATGGACAGACGCAACTTCGTCGGCGGCGGCGCCGCGCTTCTCGTATCGGCCAGCCTCGCGCGCGCCCAATCCGGCAAACTCGCCGTCGTCGCCACATTCACTATTCTTGCCGATCTCGTGCGCCAGACCGGCGGCGACCGCGTCGAAGTCGCGACGCTGGTCGGCCCCAATGGGGACGTCCACGCCTATGATCCCTCGCCGGCCGACAGCCGCAGGCTCGCGGGCGCCAAGCTGATCGTGGAGAACGGGCTGCATCTGGAAGGGTGGATCAGCCGGCTCGCCAAAGCGGCGGGCGCGAAGGCGCCGATCGTGGTCGCCACGAAGGGCGTCGCGCCGCGAAAGGATATGGCCAACGAGGAGTTCGCCGAACACGGCGGGATCGATCCGCATGCCTGGCAGAATGTCGCGAATGCGAAAATCTATGTCGCCAACATCCGCGACGGGCTGATTTCGGCCGACCCGGACGGCAAGGCCTATTACGAGGCCAACGCCACGGCCTATTTCGCGAAGCTCGATGCGCTCGACGCAGAGGTTCGCGCGGCCATCGCCAGAATTCCGGCCGACCGGCGGCGGATCGTAACCACGCACGACGCTTTCGGCTATTTCGGCCAGGCCTACGGGCTGGAACTCGCCGCGCCGGAGGGCGTGTCGACCGAAGCGCAGGTGTCGGCGAAGAACGTCGCCAAAATCATCGCCCAGATCCGAAAGGACAAATTTCCGGCCGTCTTTCTGGAAAACGTCAGCGATCCCAGGCTGATGGACCAGATCGCCCGGGAAACCGGGGCCAAAATCGGCGGCACGCTCTATTCGGATTCGCTTTCCGCCGCCGACGGTCCGGCGGGGACTTACATCGCCATGGTCAAACACAATATAAGCGAGCTGACCAGGGCGCTTGCGCCCTCGAGCTGACGCCCGTCCGGACGTCATTGCGAGGGATGGTCATTGCGAGCGAAGCGAAGCAACCCAGAGCCCAGTGGCGGCTCTGGGTTGCTTCGTCGCTTCGCTTCTCGCAATGACGGGCGCTATTCGAACAGAGGCGCCACCCGCATGTCCGACAAGATTCCCGTTACCGTGCTCACCGGCTATCTCGGCGCCGGCAAGACGACGCTGCTCAACCGTATCCTGTCCGAGCCGCACGGAAAGAAATACGCCGTCATCGTCAACGAATTCGGCGAGATCGGCATCGACAACGATCTCGTCGTCGGCGCCGACGAGGAAGTGTTCGAGATGAACAACGGCTGCATCTGCTGCACCGTGCGCGGCGATCTCATCCGTATCCTCGAAGGGCTGATGCGCCGCAAGGGCAAGTTCGACGCGATCATCGTCGAGACGACCGGCCTCGCCGATCCCGCGCCGGTCGCGCAGACTTTCTTCGTCGATCAGGACGTGCAGGAAGCGGCAAAACTCGACGCCGTCGTGACGGTGGCCGACGCCAAATGGCTGTCCGCGCGGCTGAAGGATGCGCCCGAGGCCAAGAACCAGATCGCGTTTGCCGACGTCATCATCGTCAACAAGACCGATCTCGTTTCACCGGACGAGCTGCGCGAAGTGGAAGCGCGCATTCGCGGCATCAATCCCTACGCCAAGCTGCATCGCGCGGTGAAGTCGAACGTGCCGCTCGACACGGTGTTGGGCAAGAACGCCTTCGACCTCGATCGCATTCTGGAAATCGAGCCGGCCTTTCTGGAGGCCGACGATCACGATCACGCGCATGAGCATCACCACGATCACGACCACGAATGCGGGCCCGATTGCGGGCACGATCATCATCATCACGGCCACGATCACCACCACGATCATGACCACGCGCATGGCGGGCTCAAGCACTATCACGACGAGGACATGCAATCGCTGGCGCTGACCATCGACGGCGAGG
>JASGFP010000146.1:0-7813 GCA_047605445.1 Rhodoblastus sp. | reverse complement strand
GGCGAAGGCTCGCGTAGCACGGGCTCTCGATGCACGGGCTCGGGCTGCGGGGACTCGGGCGGGGCGACAGGCTCGGGCGCCAGCGGGCGGCCGGTTTCCATCGAAGGCGGCGTTTCGCCGCTTGCCCAGGCCGGAGCGCCGGGTTCGCGGTCGCGCATGGCGCGCGCCTCGCCGCGCACGATAGCCGGCTCGATCACCACGTCGTTGGGGCCGCCGATCATGATGAGATGTTCGACATTGTCGCGGCGCACGATGATCAGCTGGCGCTCGCCGCCGATGTCGTGCGTGTCGACCACGCCCAGGCGCTGCTGGCGGCCGCGGCTGGAACTGGCGCGGATGCGGTTGCCGCGCAATGCGCGATAGATGACCACGACCAGGGCGACGCCCAGCAGGATCAGGATCGCGGCGAAGCCGTAGGCCCACCCCGAAGGCTTATCCGCGAAAAATGTGCTCAGGGAACCCATCGTCTACTCGAACTCTTTCGCGCCCGGAAAAGGCGCATTCCACAGATTAACATGGCAGACCGGCCCGCCGGCGAGAAGGTTAATGCATGGTTAACGATCCTCTGTGCAAACTGGGGCCCTCATCCCCCGCCGGCGATTGCCACGATCGCCGGCCCGCCCCACACTCTTGCGAATCGGTCCGTCGCCGTGGATTTCTCGGGCGCGCCGCCGAAGAAGACCATCGTTCATGAGCGAGACCCCGATCACCGCTATCGACCGCAGCGAACGCTCCGGCAGCCCCGGTCTCGTCCTGCTGCTGGCCGCCGCGCTCGTCGCGACCGCCGCCGCATTCTCGTTCCTGCCGCAGGAACACGCCAGCCGGCTCATCATGGCTCTGCTGGCGGTGCTGGCGATGCTCGGCGTGCTGGCGCTGTTCGCCTATGCCGTGGGATTTCTTCAGTTTTCTGGCCAATCCGTCAAGAACGACATCACCAAGGTGATCGCCGACACCGGCTCCGACGGCATGCTGGTGACGGAAGGGGACTCGCGGGTCATCTACGCCAACGAGGCCTATCTGGCGCTCTCCAGCGCGCATGGGCTGGCCGATCTGCGCACCATCGAACGGCTTTTTTCCGGCGCGCCGGAAGTTTCCGAATCCATCTACCGCCTCGCCCAAGCCGCGCGTGAAAACCGCAGCGCGGTGGAGGAGGTCAGGCTGAGCGCCCCGCTCGTCGGCCAATCCGGCGTCGGCTGGTATCGAATCCGTGTCCGCCCGCTCGACCGGCTGGGCGCCAAGCGCGCGACGCTGTGGTCGGTCGCCGACATCACCCGCGAGCGCGAGCGGCACGAGAACGTCTTCCAGGAACTGCAGAACGTGATCGATTTTCTCGATCACGCGCCGGCAGGCTTCTTCGCTGCCGACCAGAAGGGCGTCATAACCTTCATGAACGCCACGCTGGCGGGCTGGCTCGACTACGATCTCGCCCAGGTCGGCTCCGGCGGCATGAAGCTGTCGCAGCTCGTGGCGGGCTCCGGCGCCGCGCTGCTCGAGGTCGTCTCGGGCGGCCCCGGCGAAGTGCGCACCGAGCAGATCGACGTCGATTTCAAGCGGCGCGGCGGGCAGCGGCTGCCGGTCCGGCTCGTTCATCGCATCGCCTTTTCGAACGACGGCCAGCCCGGCCATTCGCGGACGCTGGTGCTTGCGCGCGCGTCCGGCGAGGAGCCGGTCGAGGACATTCGCGCGGCTGAGGCCCGCTTTGCGCGCTTCTTCAATTCGACTCCGATGGCGATCGCCGTGCTCGATGCGCAGGGGGCGGTGAAGCGCTCCAACGCCGCCTTCGCCAAGCTGCTGCCCGCCGCGCTGAAAGGCGCCGAGGGCGTGCGGTCGATCTATTCAGGGCTCGCGGAGCGCGACTCCGCCGCGATCCGCAGCGCCATGCAGGCGACGCTCGCCGGTCAGGCCGATCCCGCGCCGCTCGATATCGGCGTCGAGGGCGGCCCCGCCGCGCGCCTGTTCTTCGCGCCGGCCGAAGACGTCGGCGAAGCCGGCGGAATCATGCTCACCGCGCTCGACACGACCGAGCAGCGCACGCTGCAGGAGAGTTTCGCGCAATCGCAGAAAATGCAGGCGATCGGCCAGCTCGCCGGCGGCGTGGCGCACGATTTCAACAATGTGCTGACCGCCATCATCGGCTATTCCGACCTGCTGCTCGCCAATCACCGGCCGACCGATCCGTCCTTCCAGGACATCATGCAGATCAAGCAGAACGCCAATCGCGCGGCGGGCCTCGTGCGCCAGCTGCTGGCGTTCTCGCGCCGGCAGACGCTGCGCCCGCAGGTTCTCCAGGTCGACGACCTGCTCTCCGATCTGCAGATGCTGATGAAGCGGCTCGCCGGCGAGAAGGTCGCGCTCGACCTCAAGCACGGGCGCGACCTGTGGCTGGTGAAGGCCGACCTGAACCAGCTCGAGCAGGTCGTGGTCAATCTCGTGGTGAACGCGCGCGACGCCATGCCCGAGGGCGGCAAGGTTGTGCTGCGCACCGCCAATGTCGCGGCGAACGAATGCGCGGCCTTCAAGGAGCCGCTGCTGCCCGCGGCCGAGTATGTGCTGCTCGAGGTCGCCGACAGCGGCACCGGCATTCCGGCGGAGCTGAAGGAAAAGATTTTCGAGCCCTTCTTCACCACCAAGGAAGTCGGCAAGGGCACCGGGCTCGGCCTGTCGATGGTCTATGGCATCGTCAAGCAGACCGGCGGGTTCGTGTTCGTCGATTCCGAAGTCGGCAAGGGCACGACGTTCCGCATCTTCCTCCCGCGCCACATTCCCGCTCCCGAGGAAGTCGCCCCCAAGGTGGAGGCGGCCAAGCCCGCCGCAGACCTGACGGGGCACGGCGTGATCCTGCTGGTCGAAGACGAGGACGCGGTGCGCGCCTTCGGCTCGCGCGCGCTTTCTGCGCGCGGCTACACCGTGCTGGAGGCCGCCAGCGGCGTGGAAGCGTTGCAGGTGGTGGAAGAAAACGACGGCAAGGTCGATCTCATCGTTTCCGATGTCGTCATGCCCGAAATGGACGGCCCCACCATGTTCGGCGAATTGCGCAAGCGCGGCGTGAAGGCGAAGGTGATCTTCGTCTCGGGCTATGCGGAAGAGGCCTTCTCGAAAAACCTCCCCGAAGGCGAGGCTTTCGGCTTCATGCCGAAGCCGTTCACGCTGAAGCAGCTGATCGAGACGGTGAAGGAGAATATGGGGTAGCCCGTCATTGCGAGGAACGCTGCGTCGGCCTTCGGCCTCCTCGCAATGACGGAGAGGCGCCTAGGCCGCCTCCATCTCCTTGCTTGCCGCGCTCGCCGTAGGAGGATTGGAAAACCGCAGGACGCCGTCCTCGATCCTGCCGTAGCGCAGGGCCACCAGATCCTTGGCGTAGTTCTGGTAGAGCTTCCACGGCTTGCGCGCGCCCTGCTTGGGCAGTTCGTCGATGACGCGCTGGAAATAGCCTGACGAAAAATCGACGAAGCTCTCGATCGGCATGTCCGGATCGTCGTTGTGCGCGACGACGATCTTCTGTTTCTTTGCATCCATGAGATTGAGGATGCGGCCGACATATTCGCCGATGAGATCGGCCTTCAGCGTCCACGACGCGTTCGTATAGCCGAAGGTGGCGGCGAGGTTGGGCACGTCGGAGAACATCATGCCCTTGTAGTTGAGCGTCTTGCCGGGCTCGACCTGAACGCCGTCGACGCTCAGCGTCGCGCCGCCGAGCATCTGCAATTCGAGGCCCGTCGCGGTGACGATGATGTCGGCCTCGATCTCGCGGCCGTCGGCGAGTTGCAGGCCCTTCCGGGTGAAACGTTCGATGGCGCCCGTCGCCACGCTCGCGCGGTTTTCGCGGATCGCGGCGAAGAGATCGCCATCGGTGATGAGGCACAGCCGCTGGTCCCACGGATTGTAGCGCGGCGTGAAATCGCGTTCGATATCGTAGCCTGCGGGCAATTGCTCGCGCACGAGCTTGAGCAGATAGGCCTTCACCTTGTCGGGCCTGCGCTTGCACAGGTTGTAGAAATACATGCCGAACAGCACGTTCTTCCAGCGCGACAGCGCATAAGCGCCCTTGGCCGGCAGTTTCGCGCGCAACCAGTCCGCAACCGCGTCGCTCGAGGGACGTGCGACGACATAGGTCGGCGAGCGCTGCACCATCGTGACATGCGCGGCGGTCTTCGCCATTTCCGGCACGAGCGTCATCGCAGTCGCGCCGGAGCCGATGACGGCGACGCGCTTGCCCGCATAGTCGAGATCGTCGGGCCACGCCTGCGGATGCACGATCCGGCCACCGAAATCGCCCATGCCGGCGAAGGCAGGCAGATAGCCGTGGTCGTAGCGGTAATAGCCCGAGCACATGTAGAGGAAGCCGCAGGTATAGCGCGCGCGTCCCGCGTTCGTGTCGACCTCGACGGTCCAGCGCGCGTCGGCGCTCGACCATGCGGCCGAGACCATGCGCTGGGAATACCGGATGTTTCTGTCAATGCCGTTCTCGCGCGCCGTCTCCTCGATGTAGCGCAGGATCGAGGGGCCGTCGGCGATGGCCTTGGGGTCTGTCCACGGCTTGAAGGAATAGCCGAGCGTGAACATGTCGGAATCGGAACGGATGCCGGGATAGCGGAACAGATCCCAGGTGCCGCCCTTGCGCTCGCGCGCCTCGATGATGGCGTAGCTCTTGCCCGGGCAGAGTTTCTGCAGCCAGTAGCCCGCGCCGACGCCAGACAGGCCGGCGCCGACGACGAGCACGTCGAAATGTTCCATTTCCGTCTCCTGAATTGACGGAAATCTAGCGGCTTTTTGCGCGAACGGCGAGGCTAGGCGCGATCGGCCTCGTCGGGGCGCTTTAGCGATTGTGGATTTTCGCGGGGGCCCTCGATCAGACGCACCACCATGCCCCACCAGGTGCGCACATCCTGCTGGGTAAGCTGCATGCGGTGAAACATGTTGCGCAAATTTCGTTGCATGACCGGGCGTTTCGACACCGGGCGGAAAAAACCGCGCTCATCGAGGTGTCCTTCGAGAAATTCAAAGAAGGAGAGAGTCATCTCACGCTGCGCCGGCGGCGAGCGCTCCTGGATCTCATAGGGCGCGACCTGGCCGTGCGCGGCGGAGAAATATTCGTATGCCGACAGCAGCACGGCCTGCGCAAGATTGAGCGAGGCGTAGGCAGGATTGACGGGGAAGGTGAGAACGGCGTCGGCGAGCGCCACATCGTCATTGTCGAGCCCCGTTCGCTCGGGGCCGAAGAGAATGCCGTGCTGCTCGCCTGCGGCGATGCGCGCGGCGCTCGCGCCCATCGCCTCGCGCGGCAAGAGGATAGGCTTGGCTTGCCCGCGCTCGCGGGCGGTCGCGGCATAGACGTAGTTGAGATCGGCGACGGCGGCCTCGACGCTGTCATAGAGTTTCGCCTTCTCCAGGAGATGCACGGCGCCTGCGGCGGCCGCGTAAGCGCCCTTGCGATAGGCGCCGGTGCGCGGCCAGCCTTCCCGGGGGCTGACCAGCCGCAGGTCGTTCAGGCCGAAATTGGCCATGGCGCGGGCGCACATGCCGATATTGACCGCCAGTTGCGGCCGCACCAGCACAATGGCCGGCCCGCCTTCGCGGGGCGGCCTGCTCGAATCGGTTCCGGCGCCGGTCATGCGGTATGGTCCATGCGAGTTGTTTAGAACGCATTTTCGCGCGCGCCCACCCTCTCCCCACGGGCGGGGAGAAGGGGGTCGTTCCCCACATTCGCAACCTCGCGTGTTCCGCCCGGCGCGAAAACCGGCTATTCCCGCCGCATGTCCCGCCCGCGCATCCTGACCTTCGATTCCGGCCTCGGCGGCCTGACCGTGTTCCGCGAGATCGCCAAGCTGATCCCGGAGGCCGATCATCTCTACGCCGCCGATGACGCCGGGTTTCCCTACGGCGACTGGGCGGCCGACGATCTCGTCTGGCGCGTGGTGGCGGTCATGCGGCGGCTGATCGCGGATTTCGATCCGCATGTCGTCTGCATCGCCTGCAACACGGCCTCCACGCTCGTGCTGCCGCATCTTCGCGCGGCTTTTCCAGACCTGCCTTTCGTCGGCACCGTGCCGGCGATCAAGCCGGCGGCGGGGCGTTCGCGCTCGCAGATGATCTCGGTGCTGGCGACGCCCGGCACCGTGGCGCGCGACTATACGCGCGATCTCGTGCAATCCTTCGCCGCGCATTGCCGTGTCGAGCTTGTCGGCTCGAGGAGCCTTGCGCGCATCGCGGAGGATTTCATGCAAGGGCGGCCCGTGTCGGATGAAGCCATTGCTGCGGAGATCGCGCCGTGCTTCGTGCAGGAAGGCGCGCGCCGCACGGACGAGATCGTGCTCGCCTGCACGCATTATCCGCTGCTGACCCCGCATTTCGAGCGGCTCGCGCCCTGGCCGGTCGAATGGATCGATCCTGCGCCGGCGATCGCGCGGCGGGTGGAGCACATGCTGCGCGAGAAGTCGTTCGAGCACACGGATTTGCGCGCGCGCGATCCGCGATGGCGCGCGGTCTTCACATCCGGCGCCGCTCCGGATGCGGAGCTTGCGCGCACGCTTGAATCCTTCGGTTTGGGCGCCGAGGATTTCGAGGCCATGCCCGTGGAGCGGGTCAGGGCGTAGCGGCCCGCGCTTTCGCCATTCATCGCCGCCGGCCAATCATCGCCCGATCAATCCGCATAGGACGGGATCGGCCGTGCATCGACCCCGCGCTGTTCATTTGTGCGGCGGGCCCTATTATCCGCGCCACAATACTCGGGAGAGAAACATGCCGCTTAACAAGGGTTACGTTCTGGCCTCGCGTCCGCAGGGCGCGGCCACCGAATCCAACTTCCGTTTTTTCGAGCGTGAGATCGGCGAACCCGGACCGGGGCAGGTGCTGGTGAAAAACCTGTGGCTGTCGCTCGATCCCTACATGCGCGGCCGCATGGACGAAGGCAAATCCTACGCCGGCAATCAGGCGCTGGACGAGCCGATGATCGGCGGCACGGCGGGTGAAGTCGTTTCCTCCAACGATCCGAATTTCAAGCCGGGCGACAAGGTCGTCTCCAACAATGGCGGCTGGCAGCTCTATTCGCTTCAGAACCCAGCGCTGCTGCGCAAGGTGGACGACAGCAAGGTTCCGCTGCAGGCCTTTGTCGGGCCGCTCGGCATGCCGGGCGTCACGGCCTGGGTCGGCATCAACCGCATCGTCATGCCCAAGGCCGGCGAGACGGTCGTCTGTTCGGCCGCGACCGGCGCCGTCGGCACGGTGGTCGGCCAGATCGTGAAGGCCAAGGGCGCGCGCGCGGTCGGCATCGCCGGCGGACCGGAGAAATGCAAATTCGCCGTTGACGAGCTCGGCTACGACGCGTGCGTCGATCACAAGGCGCCCGATTTCGCCGAGCAGTTGAAAAAGGCGACGCCCGACGGCGTCGACGGCCTGTTCGAGAATGTCGGCGGCCAGCCCTTCGCGTTGACGATGAACCGCATGAACGATTTCGGCCGCATCGCCATCTGCGGCCTGATCGCATCCTACGAAGGCGCGGAGAAGACTACCCTCTCGGACATGCGCATCATGCTGATCCGCCGCCTGAAGATGCAGGGCTTCATCGTCTCCGAATTCCTGTCGGACTGGCCGACCGCGCTCGGCGAACTCGTGACGCTCGCCTCGACGGGCAAGCTCAAGTGGCGCGAGACGGTGGCCGAAGGCGTCGAGAAGGCGCCGTCGGCGTTTCTCGGCATGCTGAAGGGCAAGAACTTCGGCAAGCAGCTTGTGAAGCTGTTCTGAACGACAGAAAAGGGGCGCGTCAGCGCCCCTTTTCCATCATCTTCATATCGCCTTCGAGCTTGACCCAGGGCTG
>JASGFP010000145.1:0-7822 GCA_047605445.1 Rhodoblastus sp. | reverse complement strand
GTCGGCGCGCGGCCCGAGCGTCGGACCGCACCCGGCCAGCGCGAGCGCGAGGCCGCAGGCAGCGACGAATTTCAGGCTCGTGCGCGACACGATGGCCCGATCGTTCGGAAACAGCCTCACTTCACCCTCCAGCCGCGCGCTCGTCAGCCCGCGTTACGCCGCTTTATCCTTAACGGTCGAAAGCCATATTGAAACGCCGATTGCAAGCCTTGGTTAATATCGGGACGAATGCGGCTGAATTCGTTACGCTTGCCGAAGTCATCGTATCGTTCTATAAAACGAACGATTGGGATTTAATAGCGAACAGGCCGACGTGACGGGCGAGCGGGATCAGACGCGGGACGAACGGGATCGGACGGCGCCGTCGTTCACGGCCTTCGGCCTGCGGGCGGAGGCCGAGCGCATCGCGCCGGGTCTGCATGTCGTGGCGACGCCGATCGGAAATCTGCGCGACATTTCGCTGCGCGCGCTCGCCACGCTGGCGGCGGCCGACGCCGTGATCGCGGAGGACACGCGCGTCACCAAGACGCTGCTCGCCCATTACGGCATCGCCACGCCGCTCGTCGCCTATCACGAGCACAACGCGCATGCGATGCGCCCGCAATTGCTGGCGCGGCTGTCGGGCGGGGCGGCGCTGGCCCTGGTGTCGGACGCCGGCACGCCGCTCGTCTCCGATCCCGGCTTCAAACTCGTCGCCGACGCGGTGGCGACGGGCGTGGCGGTCACGTCCGTGCCGGGCGCTTCCGCCGTACTGGCGGCGCTGGTGGTGGCGGGCCTGCCGACCGACCGCTTCTTCTTCGAGGGTTTTCTGCCGCCCAAGAGCGCGGCGCGGCGCGCGCGGCTGGCGGAACTGGCGGCGGTGCCGGGCACGCTCGTCTTCTTCGAGAGCGCACGGCGCGTCGGCGAGACGCTGGCCGATTGCGCCGCCGTGCTCGGCGCGCGCGAGGCGGCGGTGGCGCGCGAACTCACCAAGCATTTCGAGAATGTGCGGCGCGGGCCGCTGCCCGACCTTGCGCGCGAGATCGACGCGGGCGAGCCCTTGCGCGGCGAGATCGTGCTGCTGGTCGGACCACCGGTCGAGGGCGCGGCGGAAATCGCCGAGGCGTCGCTGGACGAGCGGCTGCGCGCGGCGATGACGACGAATTCAGTGAAGGACGCAGCCGCCATCGTCGCCGGCGAGACCGGCCAGCCGCGCCGGCGCGTTTACGCGCGCGCCCTGCAACTGGCCGGCGAGCGCGAGACTTGAGCGCGCGCGACCGCGCCGGCGCGCTCGCCTTCGGCGTCAACGCAGAGACAATCGCCGCGCTGTGGCTGCGGATGAAATTCTATCGCATCCTCGCGCGCCGCTATCGCATCCGCGAAGGCGAGATCGACATTATCGCCGCACGAGGGTCGACCATCGCCTTCGTGGAAGTGAAGGCGAGGCCGACGATGGCGGAAGCGGCCATCTCGATTTCCGCCCAAAAGCGGCAGCGCATGTCGCGCGCCGCGCATCACTGGCTCGCGCGCCATCCCTGGGCGGTCAACCGCACTCTACGCGGCGACGCGCTGTTCATTGCGCCAACCAGCCTGCCGCGCCATGTGCCCGCCGCGGTGGAGCTCGATCTGGGTTAGACGGTCTTCGCCGCCCAATCCTTCGCCTTGCGGCCGACGACAGGCGCGAGCGAGCCGAGCTTTTCCTGCGCAATCCGCCCGACCAGGCCGCGCTTGATGCGGCCGACCAGACCGACGCCCTCGAACACCAGCGCGGAATAGACCTGCAGCAGGGCCGCTCCGGCCTCGATCTTGGCGAAGGCGGTTTCGGCGGAATCGATCCCGCCGACGCCGACGATGGGAAACTGGCCTTCGACCCGCAGATAAGTCTGCGCCAGCATGCGCGTCGACAGGTCGAACAGGGGCCGGCCCGAAAGGCCGCCCGCCTCCTTCGCATTGGCTTCGCGCAAGGTTTCGGGCCGCGAAATCGTCGTGTTGGAGACGATCATGCCATCGACCTTGCGGGCGCGGGCGACGCGGACGATGTCGTCGAGATTTTCGAGCGCGAGATCGGGCGCGATCTTGAGCAGCAGCGGCTTGCGCACATCTGCGCCGTCGCGGGCGGCGAGCGCGCGGGCAAGCAGATCGTCGAGCTGCGCCGCCTGCTGCAGGTCGCGCAGGCCGGGCGTGTTGGGCGAGGAAATGTTGATCGTGAAATAGGAGGCGACATCGGCGAAGAAGACGACGCCCGCGACGTAATCGGCGATGCGGTCGGCGGCGTCCTTGTTGGCGCCGACGTTCACGCCGACGATCCCCGGCCGCAGGTTTCGCGCACGCAACCGGCGCAGCACGGCGGCGGCGCCCTCGCTGTTGAAGCCGAAGCGGTTGACCACGCCCCGGTCGGCCGGCAGGCGAAACAGACGGGGCCTCGGATTGCCGGGCTGTGGCATCGGCGTGATCGTGCCGACTTCGGCGAATCCGAAACCGAGCGCCAGCAGGGCGTCTGGAACCTCGCCGTTCTTGTCGAACCCCGCCGCCATGCCGACGGGGTTCGGGAACCTGAGGCCGAAGGCCTCGACCGCGAGCCGCGGATCGTCCGGCCCACTGCGCGGAATCGGCGCGAGCTTCAGGCCGGCGATGGTCGCGGCGTGGGCCTTTTCGGCGTCGAGCGACAGGAGGACGGGCCGGGCAAGGGAATCGAACAGGCCGAGCATCAGAGCAGTCCCGTGAAATCGTGGGCGCCGTCGGCGCCGAGCGGCAGGGTGCGCACGGATACGGCGGCGGCCGGATCGAGCGGCGCATAGAGATGAGGAAACAGCGCGCCGCCGCGCGAAACCTCCCATTTCAGCGCCTCCCCGAAAGTATCCGCGTCGAAGGCTGCGAGCAGGAGATCGGTCTGCCCGGCGAAATGTTTCGCGGCGGTTTCGCGCGCCTGATGGGCGCTGGAAAAATGAATAAAACCGTCGGCGAGATCGACCGGCGCGCCCACGAAGACCCCTTCGGCCTCCGCCGCGCGCCAGGCTGATTGCGAAATGATCTTGTAGATGAGGGTCATGCGCCAGCTTCTATGCGCCAGCGCGGCTGCAAGGTCGAGGAACGAAGCGAGTTTGGGCGTAAATTCCGAAATTCATGTGAAACATCTGCTTGTTTTCGTGAAACAGTCCGTATAAAGGATATATATCCTAGGATATTCCATCGAACGCGCCGCGCAAAGCCCGGAGATTCCGATGCTCAGCCATGCACAGGTCTGGACCGCGATCGACCAGCTCGCCGACCGTTTCGGCATGTCGCCGTCCGGGCTCGCCAAGAAGGCAGGCCTCGATCCGACGACCTTCAACAAGTCCAAGCGCAAGTCGCCGGACGGCCGGCTGCGCTGGCCCTCAACCGAATCCATCGCCAAGATTCTCGAGGCGACCGGCGCCAGCATCGACCTGTTCATGTCGATGCTGGGCCCGGGCGCGCCGGCGCATCGCCGGCCGCTGCCGCTGATCGGACTGGCGCAGGCGGGCGACGGCGGCTTTTTCGACGACGGCGGCTTTCCCGCCGGCGCCGGCTGGGACGAAATCGAATTTCCCGCCGTCGCGGACCCGCACGCCTACGCGCTGGAGATTTCGGGGGATTCCATGGTTCCGGCCTATCGCGACGGCGACATCGTGATCGTCTCGCCCGGCGCGCCCGTGCGGCGCGGCGACCGCGTCGTCGCCAAGACCGTCGCGGGCGAGGTTCTAGCCAAGGAATTGAAGCGTCAGACCGCCAAAACTGTCGAACTCAAGTCGCTCAACCCCGCCCATCCCGACCGCACGATCCCGCTCGCCGAATTGCGCTGGATCGCGCGGATCGTGTGGTCGAGCCAGTGAAATGTCATTCCCGGCGCTGCGCGGCGGCGATCGGGAATCCAGAGGCAAACACGAAACGCTCTCGATCGGGCTCTGGATTCCAGCTTTCGCGGGAATGACGGGAGAGGGCTACGCGTCGACGTAATTCGAGACCTCGATCAGATTTTTGTCGGGATCGCGGAAATAGACCGACAGGATCGGCCCGGTCGCGCCGGCGCGGGCGACGGGACCTTCCTCGATTGCGACGCCTTTCACTTGCAGATGCGCGACGACGCGGTCGAGCGGGGTCGCGGCGATCAGGCAGAGATCGGCCGAGCCGGGCGTCGGGCGATGCGCCTTGGGCAGGAACTCGGCGCCAGCCTGATGCAGGTTGAATTTCTGGCGGCCGAATTTCAGCGCCGTGCGGCCTTCGCCGAAGGTTTCGACGGTCATGCCGAGAATGTCGCGATAGAAGGCGCAGGTTTTCCCGATATCGGCCACAGTGAGAACGAGATGGTCGAGGCGGTCGATTTCGATCATTGAAGCCCCCGGCCTTGAACCATGCGCGCTGCGGGTGTATATGAGCGCCAACATACAGTCTCATGGACCACATTGGATGGTCATTTGAGAGTGGGCCCCGCCGGGACCCGCTCTTTTTTATTACCTGACGCAGGACCGCTTGACGCAAGCCGCACCCGAGATCGACGCCGCTGTGGACGCCCCGCTCGACGAGCCGCGCCTCGTTTCCGAGACCGGCCTCGCAGCGCGCATAGCGCATATTGCCGGCCCGACGCTGATGGGCCTCGGCTTCCGTCTGGTGCGCGTGAAGATTTCCGGCCAGGACGGCATGACACTGCAGATCATGGCCGAGCGGCCCGACGGCACGATGAACATCGAGGATTGCGAACTGGCGAGCGATACGCTGTCGCCGGTGCTCGATGTCGAGGACGCGATCGCGCAAGCCTATCGTCTCGAAATGTCGTCGCCCGGCATCGACCGTCCGCTGGTGCGCGTGTCCGATTTCAAGCGCGCGCTCGGCCACGAGGCGCGCATCGAATTGGCGACGCCGCAGCCCGACGGGCGCAAGCGTTTTCGCGGAACCGTTCTCGCCGTCGAGGGCGAGGGGCGTGACGCCATCCTCGCCTTCGAGCGCAACGACGCCCGCGCCGACGAAGAAAAGCTTGTGCGCCTGCCGCTCGGCGCGCTCGACGAGGCGCGGCTCGTGCTGACCGACGAACTGATCCGCGAAGCGCTGAAGGCCGGCAAGCTCACGGCCGAAGCCCCGCCGGAAGGCGAGGAGGCGGCGCCCGAGGCGCCGGTGCGCCGCGGCCCCGGCCGTTTCGCCGCCAAGAACCAGATGAAGCAGCGCCCGCTTGTCCCCGCCGGCGTGCAGTCGCAGTTCAAGAAATCCCCGATCAACAAATCCCCTGCGCCAGCGCGCGGGCCGAAATCCAAATAGGAGAAACCGCCATGGCCGTGAGCGCCAACAGGCTCGAACTCTTGCAGATCGCCGACGCCGTCGCGCGTGAAAAATCGATCGACAAGTCGATCGTCATCGCCTCGATGGAAGATGCGCTGCAGAAGGCCGCGCGCATGCGCTACGGGCAGGAGACGGAAGTCCGCGCCGAGATCAACCAGAAGACCGGCGAAGTGCGTTTCTCGCGCCTGCTGAATGTCGTCGAGCTGGTCGACAACGACGCCACGCAGATCGCGCTGACCGATGCGCGCAAGCGCAATCCGGCGGCCGAAGTCGGCGACTGGATCGCCGAGACGCTGCCGCCCTTCGACTTCGGCCGCATCGCCGCGCAATCGGCCAAGCAGGTGATCGTGCAGAAGGTGCGCGAGGCCGAGCGCGACCGGCAGTACGACGAATTCAAGGACCGCATCGGCGACATCATCAACGGCGTGGTCAAACGCGTCGAATACGGCAACGTCATCGTCGATCTCGGCCGCGGCGAAGGCATCATCCGTCGCGACGAGATGATCCCGCGCGAAATGTTCAGGCCCGGCGATCGCGTGCGCGCCTATGTCTACGACGTGCGGCGCGAACAGCGCGGGCCGCAGATTTTCCTGTCGCGCACCCATCCGCAGCTCATGGCCAAGCTCTTCCGCCAGGAAGTGCCCGAGATCTACGACGGCGTGATTGAGGTAAAGTCTGTCGCCCGCGATCCCGGCTCGCGCGCCAAGATCGCGGTCATCTCGCGCGATTCCTCGATCGATCCCGTCGGCGCCTGCGTCGGCATGCGCGGTTCGCGCGTGCAGGCCGTAGTCAACGAACTGCAGGGCGAGAAGATCGACATCATCCCGTGGTCGGCGGACGCCGCCACTTTCATCGTCAACGCGCTGCAGCCGGCCGAAGTGGTCAAGGTCGTGCTGGACGAGGATTCCTCGCGTATTGAAGTTGTGGTCCCCGATGACCAACTCTCCCTTGCGATCGGCCGGCGCGGCCAGAACGTGCGTCTGGCCTCCCAGCTCACCGGCTGGGACATCGACATTCTGACGGAAGCGGAAGAATCCGAGCGTCGCCAGAAGGAATTCGTCGAGCGCACCAACACCTTCATGGAGGCGCTGAACGTCGACGAAGTCGTCGGCCAGCTTCTCGCTTCCGAAGGCTTCCGCTCGGTGGAAGAAATCGCTTTCGTCGAGCCTACCGAACTGGCCTCGATCGAAGGCTTCGACGAGGATACGGCCAACGAAATCCAGAGCCGCGCGCGCGAGTATCTGGAGCAGATCGAGGCCGAGCACGATGCGCGCCGCAAGGAGTTGGGCGTCTCCGACGATCTGAAGCAGATCGACGGCGTCACGACCGCCATGCTGGTCAAGCTCGGCGAAAACGACGTGAAGTCGGTCGAGGATCTGGCCGGCTGCGCAACCGACGATCTCGTCGGCTGGACCGAGAAGAAGGACGGCGAGACGGTCAAGTACGAAGGCTTCCTCGACGGTTTCGACCTGTCGCGCGAAGACGCCGAAGCCATGATCATGGCGGCGCGCGTCCACGCCGGCTGGATCGAGCCCGGCGCCGCGGAACCGGCGGCCGAGACGGAGGCGGAGGCGGAATAAGGCCAATGCCGACGGGCGGCGAAACGGAAAGCGGTCCGGTCCGGACCTGCATCGTCACCCGCGCGGAGCGGTCGCCTGAGGAAATGATCCGGTTCGTTCTGGCCCCCGACGGTACGGTGACGCCGGATTTGAAGCGCCGCCTGCCGGGGCGGGGCGTATGGGTCACGGCTTCGGCCGAGGTCGTTGCGCAGGCCGGCAGACGCCGGGCCTTCGACCGCGGGTTCAAGGGCAAGGCGGTCGTCCCGGACGATCTGCCGGGCCAGGTCGACCGGCTGCTGGAGGCCGACTGCCTTCAGCGCCTGTCGCTCGCCAACAAGGCGGGGCTGGTGGTGACGGGCTCGGCGAAGGTCGAGGCGGCGATCGCCGCCGGAGACACGGTTGCGATCCTGCACGCGAGCGATGGCGGGCAGGACGGCAAACGCAAGATCGGGCAGGCGCTGCGCCGGCGTTTCGGCGACGGTCCGCCGCCCGAAACGGAATGCTTCGGGTCCGCCCAAATGGATTTGGCATTGGGGCGGACAAATGTGATACATGCAGCGCTTCGAGCAGGACCCGCGAGCGCGGCGCTGCTTGCGAGCATGAAGAGATTGCTGGTCTACCGGTCAGCCGCGACATCGTCCGCAAGGACGGAGAGCGCGGCGGAAGCGGGATGACCTTTTCGGATTTTCCGTCCGCGGCGCCGCGGACGCGACGGAAACGGGCCTTCCGCCCGGAATGACAGGCAAAGACGCAGGACGAATGACCGAAACCAAAACACCCGGGGACAAGACCCTCTCGGTCGGACCGAGCAAGACGCTGACGCTGAAGCGCCCTGTCGAGCAGGGCACGGTGCGCCAGAGCTTCTCGCATGGCCGTTCGAAAGCCGTCGTGGTCGAGAAGGTCAAGCGCCGCACGCTCGGTCCGCACGAGACGAAAGCCGCGCCCGCGGCCGCGCCGGCCGCACCTGCGCCGGCAGCCCCCGTGGCCGCGCCGAA
>JASGFP010000144.1:0-7856 GCA_047605445.1 Rhodoblastus sp. | reverse complement strand
CCGCGCCGCCTCCAGCCGCAGGCGCCCCCGCGGCGGCGCCGCAGGCGGTTGCGCCGGCAATCGCTCAAGCGGCGGCGAAACTCCCTGTCCTCGTCGTCGGCGACAACATCGGCTACCACCTCGCACAGGGCCTGATCGACACCGAGACGGACGGCGGCATCGGGCTCGCGATCTCGCGCAAGACCAAGGATAGCTCCGGCCTCGTGCGCGACGACTTTTACGACTGGCAGAAGAACCTGCGCGACATTCTCGCGGGATCGGAAACCTACGGCGCCATCGTCGTCATGATCGGCACCAACGATCGCCAGGAGCTGCGCGACGCGGCCGGTCGCTACGAGCCCCTGACGTCGCGCTGGAAGGAGCTCTATATCGCCCGCGTCGACAGCCTGATCGCGCAGCTCAAGGCCAGGGGCGTCCCGTTCTTCTGGGTCGGCCTGCCGATCATGCGCAGCGAGCGCTATTCGAGCGACCTGCAGCAGCTCAACGAAATCTATCGCGCGCGTATCGAGGCGGCCGGCGGAAAATATGTCGATGTCTGGGACGCCTTCGCCGACGAGAAGGGCCAGTACAATGTCTTCGGCCCCGATGTCAGCGGCCAGATCGTGAAGATCAGAACCAGCGACGGCGTGCATTTCACCAAGGCCGGCCAGCGCAAGCTCGCCTATTTCGTCGAACAGGCGATGCGCGGCCTGACTGACCGTGCAAAACCGGCCCCGGACCCCGCTATCGCGGCTCTGCCGCCGCAACCCGCCGGCCCCGCCGCCGCGACCGCTAAGCCGGCGCCGGCGGCGCCAGACGCCTCGCCGCAGGCAGCTCTGCCGCCAACCGTCCCGGTTGCGCCGCCCAAGCCGGAATTCGGGCCCGTGCAGCCGCTCACTGCGCCGCCGCTCGCCGCCAACGGCGAATTGCTCGGCCCTACAGGCCCACGGGCCGCCCGGGAAGGGGCGCGCGCGTCCATCGCGCCTGAACTGGCCTCCGGCAAGGCTCTTTCGCCGCCCGCCGGAAGGGCCGACGACTTCAGCTGGCCGCGCCGGTGAGCGGGGCGAGGTCTTCCTGTTCGATAAAGTCCGTCGCCGCCGCGGCGCCGGCGCGGAAGAGCGGCGCAAGGTCCTCGGGCCGGCGCGGCGCCGTCAACAGGTAGCCCTGCATCTCGGAACAGCCGAGCCTTCGCACCTGCCGCAATTGCTCCGCCGTCTCCACGCCCTCGGCCGTCACCCGCATGTCCAGCGCGCGGGCGAGTTGCGCAACGGAACGCACGATGGCCGTCGCCTCGCTGCAATGGGGAAGATTGGCGATGAAAGACCGGTCGATCTTCAGGCGGCTGAACCGGAAACGATGCAGGTACGACAGGGACGAAAAGCCCGTCCCGAAATCGTCGAGGGCGAGCGACACGCCGAGGTCGGCGATCTCCTTCAGCGCCGCGAGATTGTCGTCGCTCGTGTGAAGGAATGTCGATTCCGTCAGTTCGATCTCGAGACGCTCCGGCGTCAGGCCCGAAGCCTCGAGCGATTCGCGCACGACGGCCGCGAAAGCAGGATTTTCGAACTGGCGGGCCGACACGTTGACGGCGACCATCACATCCGGCGGCCATGTCGCGGCCTGCGCGCAGGCCCTCCGCAGCACCCATTCCCCCAGCGCACCGATCAGCCCCGCCTCCTCCGCAATGGCGATGAACACGGTCGGCGAGATCGATCCTCTCGTGGGATGGAGCCACCGCGCCAGCGCCTCGCAGGCCACGACACGCGCTCCGTTCAGCGCCAGGATCGGCTGATAGTGGATTTCGAGTTCGCCTTTCGCGATAGCCAGCCGCAGATCGCGCTCCAGGTCGATCTTCTCCCTGAACCGTTCGTCCATCCGCGGCTCGAACAGGCGGAACGCGCCGCGGCCGCCCTTCTTGACCTCGTAGAGCGCGATGTCCGCCATCTTCAGGAGATCGTCGGCGCTTTGACCGCTTTCTTCTGCGAGCGCTATCCCGATGCTGACGCCGACGAGAACATCGCGCCCCTCGAGACGGAACGGCGGCTGAACGGCCTTGATGACATCCCGCGCCAGTTCGATGGCTTCGACGCGGTCGAGAACGGAATGCTGGACGATCGCGAATTCGTCGCCGCCGAGTCGCGCGACCATGCCACGCTCGCCGACGCAGCGCGCGAGGCGGCGGGCCGCGTTGCGCAGAAGCCTGTCGCCGACGGGATGGCCGAGCGTGTCGTTGACATGCTTGAAGTGATCGAGATCGAGATAATGGACCGCCACGCTTTCGGCTTCGGACGCTGCGGCGAGACGCGCCGCGAGCGTTTCGAAGAACATCGTCCGATTGGGCAGTTCCGTGAGCGAGTCGTAGTGCGCGGCGCGCTGGATTTTCTCGAACGTGCGACTTTTCTCGATGACCAGCGAAAGCTGGTTGGCGATCTGCCGGAAAATCTCGGGATGCAGGTCGCGATAGGCGTTCCTTTCACGGCTCGTGAAGAACAGGAAGCCGATCGGCCTGCCTTCCGCGACGAGCGGGCAGGTCAGGCTCGAGCGGCCGCCTTCTTCGACGATGCGGCGCGTGGAATGGGAATTCGGTTTGAAGGCGAGATAATCCTCGAGATCGTTGATGATGCGCGGCTCGCCGGAATCGAGGATCGTCTGCAGGCTGCTGCCGGCCATGCTCTGCGCATAGCCGCCGCTGAGCCGCACCGGCCCGAGCGACGAACGGGCCCAATGCGCGATGAGCGTCGAACCGTCCGGCGAGAGAAACGCGCATCCTATGCGATCATAGGGAATGAGGTCGGAAAACGAATCGTAGACCCGCCCCAGCACCTCTTCGGCCGTCACGCCGCGCTGCACCGTGTCGATCAGTTCGAACAGCCGGCGGAATTCGACCTCGCGCCGGATGACGGCTTGCGCAAGCTGGATCAGTTCCGCGCCGAAACCATCGCGCCAGTTGATCTGCGCCGTATCGACCGGCCTGTAGGACCTCAGCCGCTGGAGGACGTCGGCGTATTCCTCCACGGACGAGCGCCGGCGGTCGAGCATGACCGCCTTCTGTAGAGCGTTGGCCACTTGTATTCCCCCATGCTGATAAATATTGACGCCATTGGTTACAAAGAATCGGGCCGGGTCTTCGATTTCAATACTTGGAGAATGATACTTACCGGACGGTTTCTTCCCGATGTTCACTTCTCGCTATCGACGAAAATTCCTGTGGCCGTGTAAGGGTTTGATGATCCAGGCCGGTCGAGCGGGCAGCGTCGACGCGTGAGATTCGGCACACGCGGAACTTAGGCGCGTCCGTAACGTTCATCGCTCGATATTCATGGAGGCAACGTCATGAACTTCCGCCGCGCCTTGTACGCCGCATCCGCGCTGACCGTGGTTCTGTCCGCCGGACAGGCTTCGGCCTTCAACTCGAATTTCGCCCGCCAGAATAATTCCGCCTTCGTGGCCACCTACAACGACCCCTCGGCGACGACCGACGACGGCGCGCTGACGCTCGGCCGCGAAACGCCCTCCACGACGCGCGTCGTCGTGGCCGATCCCACCGGCGAGGCGCCGGGCGCGATAACGGTCGATACCGAGAACCGCTATCTCTATCTGTCGATGGATGGCGGGCGCGCCATGCGCTACGACGTGGGCGTCGGACGCGAAGGTTTCGAATGGAGCGGCGTCACCTATGTCGGCCGCAAGGCTGAATGGCCCGGCTGGACTCCGCCCGCGGCCATGCTGAAGCGCCGCCCCGACCTGCCCCGCCACATGGCAGGCGGCGTCGACAACCCGCTCGGCGCCCGCGCCATGTATCTCTATTCCGGCAAGCGCGACGTTGGCTATCGCATCCACGGCTCGAACGAGCCGGACTCGATCGGTCAGGCAGTCTCGTCGGGCTGCATCCGCATGCTCAACGCCGACGTGGAAGATCTCTACACGCGCGTTCGCGTCGGCGCGAAAGTCGTCGTGCTGCGCTGATCGCAAAAGGCCGGAGATAAAAAAAGCAGCGAATGGACGAAGGTCCGTTCGCTGCCTGCTTTTGTGCGGAAGCCGCGCTTACCGCGGCAGATCGGTGCGGCCCATCAGCTTCTTGTCGATGGAATGCGCGGCCTGCCGCCCCTCGCGGATTGCCCAGACGACGAGAGACTGGCCGCGCCGCATGTCGCCGCAGGCATAGACTTTGTCGAGCGATGAGGCATAGCCCATCGTGTCGGCGAGAACGTTGCCGCGCGGATCGAGCGTTACGCCGAGTTCCTTCAACATGCCCTCGTGCACCGGCGACACGAAGCCCATGGCGAGCAGGACGAGATCGGCCTTGATGTCGAATTCCGAGCCGGGCACGCCCTGCATCTTGCCGTCGACCCGCACGCACTTCAGCTTCTTCACGACGCCGTTCTCGCCCTCGAAGGCGCTGGTCAGCACGGCGAAATCGCGCTCCGCGCCTTCCTCGTGCGAGGAAGAGGTGCGCAGCTTGAGCGGCCAGTCCGGCCAGGTCAGCAGCTTGTTTTCCTTCACCGGCGGCTGCGGCATGATCTCGAGCTGCGTGACCGACAGCGCGCCCTGGCGCACCGACGTGCCGATGCAATCGGACCCCGTGTCGCCGCCGCCGATGACGACGACATGCTTGCCGGACGCCAGAATAGGCTCGTTGGTGGCGAGCGGCTCCTTGCCGACGCGGCGGTTCTGCTGCGGCAGGAATTCCATAGCGAAATGCACGCCGCCGAGTTCGCGGCCAGGCACCGGCAGATCGCGCGGCTGTTCGGCGCCGCCGGCGAGCAGCACGGCATCGTACTCGTCGACCAGCTTCGTTGCCGGCACGTCGACGCCGACATTGGAATTATAGTGGAAGACCACGCCTTCCGCCTCCATCTGAGCGACGCGGCGGTCGATGATCTTCTTCTCCATCTTGAAGTCGGGGATGCCGTAGCGCAGCAGGCCGCCGGCCTTGGCGTTCTTCTCGTAGAGATGCACCTCGTGGCCGGCTCGCGCGAGCTGCTGCGCGGCCGCCATGCCGGCGGGGCCCGAGCCCACGACGGCGACCTTCTTTCCCGTCTTCGCCTTTGCCGGCTCCGGCTTCAGCCAGCCGTTTTCCCACGCCCTGTCGACGATCGCGCATTCGATCGTCTTGATGGTGACGGGCTGGTCCTGCAGGTTGAGCGTGCAGGAGGCCTCGCAGGGCGCCGGGCACACGCGTCCCGTGAACTCCGGAAAATTATTGGTCGAATGCAGGTTGCGTGACGCCTGCTCCCATTCGCCGTGATAGACGAGATCGTTCCAGTCCGGGATCTGGTTGTTCACCGGACAGCCGTTGTGACAATAGGGAATGCCGCAATTCATGCAGCGCGCGGCCTGATCCTTCGTCGCCTCTTCCGACAGCGCGATGACGAATTCGTTGTAATGGCGCACGCGGTCGGCGGCGGACTTGTACTTGCGGTCCTGCCGATCGATCTCGAGGAAGCCGGTCACCTTGCCCATGGGACTACCCGTGTCTCGCGCCGCCTGCAGCGGCTCTTGGTTGTTCGGATGAAACGTTCAAATCGCTTTCGCAGCGCGCGATCCATTTTCGCAGCGCCGGACGATGCGACAGCACGAAGCCGCCTTCCGGCGCGAGCCGCGTGTAGGCGAGAAGCGAAATGTCGGCGAGCGTGAGCGCGTCGCCGACCAGATAGTCGCGACCGCTCAACGCCTGTTCGAGAACGTCAAGCGCCGCCTCGCCCTTCTCGACCACGCGCGCTTCGCGCTCTTCGATCTTCTTGCCCAGATAGACCATCTGGAAACGCGCGACCGCGACATAGGGCTCGTGGCTGTATTGTTCCCAGAACAGCCATTCGTCCATTTTCGCCTGCGCGAAAGCGTCCTGCGGGATCAGCGCCGAGCCGCGCGCGAGATAGCGGATAATCGCATTGGATTGCGCGAGCGTGCGCCCGTCGTCGAATTCGACGAGCGGAACCTCGCCGAAGCGGTTCTTCGCCAAAAACGATTTCGTGCGCGTCTCGCCCTTCTTCAGGTCGACCGGAATCCAGGCGTACGGCAGACCGAGCCGGTCCGCCGTATACTTGACCTTCAGGCAATTGCCCGAACCAAGGTCGCCATAGACGCGCATCGAACTCACTCGGCCGCTTCCTTCATCGCCGCGTTCAGCTCGGCGAGCGCGCGGCGATATTCGATCGGCATGACCTTGCGGAACTTGCCCTTGTACTCCGCCCAATTGTCGAGGATCGCCTGCGCGCGGGTCGAGCCCGTGTAGCGCTGGTGGTTGGCGATCAGCTGGTGCAGGCGCTCGGCGTCGAAGCGCGTCATGTCGCGCATCACGTCCACCTTGCCCGACGTCGTGAGATCGCCGCCCTGGTGATACTCCTCCTGCATCAGCTCTTCTTCCTCGGCCACCGGCTCGAGGTCGACCATCGACATGTTGCAGCGCTTGTCGAACGTGCCGTCCTCGTCGAGCACATAGGCGATGCCGCCCGACATGCCCGCCGCGAAATTGCGGCCGGTCTGGCCGAGCACCACGACGATGCCGCCGGTCATGTATTCGCAGCCGTGGTCGCCCACGCCCTCCACCACCGCGATCGCGCCGGAATTGCGCACGCCGAAGCGCTCGCCCGCCACGCCGCGGAAATAACATTCGCCCGCGATCGCGCCATACATCACGGTGTTGCCGACGATGATGGAATTGTCGGGATCGATCTTGTCCGCCGTCTTCGCGGGATAGACGACGATCCGGCCGCCGCTCAGGCCCTTGCCGACATAATCGTTGGCCTCGCCTTCGAGCTCCAGCGACACGCCGCGCGCGAGCCAGGCGCCGAAGCTCTGGCCGGCGACGCCGTTCGCCTTGATGTGGATCGTGTCCTCCGGCAGGCCGGCGTGGCCATAAGCCTTGGCGACTTCGCCCGACAGCATCGCGCCCGTCGTGCGGTCGAGATTGCGGATTTCCGTCTCGATACGCACGGGACGGCCGGTGTCGATCGCCGCGCGCGCTTCCCTGATGAGCTTCTGGTCGAGCGCCTTCTCGAGCCCGTGATCCTGAAACTCGGTGTGAAAGATCGAGACGCCGGCCTTGGCCTGCGGCTTGTGGAACAGCTTGGTGAAGTCGAGACCCTTCGCCTTCCAGTGGTCGATGGCGCGCTTCTTGTCGAGCATCTGCATCTGCCCGATCATCTCGTCGAACTTCGCATAGCCCATCTGCGCCATGATCTCGCGCACTTCCTCGGCGACGAAGAAGAAGAAGTTGATGACGTGCTCGGGCTGGCCGACGAAGCGCTTGCGCAGCACCGGGTCCTGCGTGGCGACGCCCACGGGACAAGTGTTGAGATGGCACTTGCGCATCATCACGCAGCCCGCCGCGATCAAGGGCGCGGTGGCGAAGCCGAACTCGTCGGCGCCGAGCAGTGCGCCGATCACCACGTCGCGCCCCGTGCGCAGGCCGCCGTCGACCTGCACGGCGATGCGCGAACGCAGGCGGTTCAGCACGAGCGTCTGGTGCGTTTCGGCGAGGCCAATCTCCCACGGCGAGCCGGCGTGCTTGATCGAAGTGAGCGGCGAGGCGCCCGTGCCGCCCTCATAGCCGGAAATCGTCACATGGTCGGCGCGCGCCTTGGAGACGCCGGCGGCGACCGTGCCGACGCCAACTTCCGAAACGAGCTTCACCGAGACGTCGGCTGAAGGATTGACGTTCTTCAGATCGTAGATGAGCTGCGCCAGATCCTCGATCGAATAGATGTCGTGATGCGGCGGCGGCGAGATCAGGCCGACGCCCTGCGTCGAGTGCCGCACCTTGGCGATCACCGCGTCGACCTTGTGGCCGGGCAATTGTCCGCCTTCGCCGGGCTTTGCGCCCTGCGCCATCTTGATCTGCATCATGTCGGAATTGACGAGATATTCCGTCGTCA
>JASGFP010000143.1:0-7955 GCA_047605445.1 Rhodoblastus sp. | reverse complement strand
GGCGTCCGGCCTCGACGATCGCAAGACGCCGCAGGGCGGCGGGCAGCGCACCGGCGCCCAGCTCGCGGCTGAGGCCGGCAAGATCGTCGCCGAAGCGCGCGCCCGCGGCGAGGTGCTGTCGATCGCCGACGCGATGACGCAGGTGCAGGCAGCCGGCGCGGCCGCCTGATCGACGACCATTCGAGCGAGGAGCATTCATGTCCAATCCCGCAACCCTCAAGACGTTCTTCGCGGCCGGCGTCGTCGCCGCCAAGAGCTTCGTCAAGGCTACCGCCAACCGCTGGGAATGCGCGCAGGCCTCGGCTGCGACCGACAAGATCGTCGGCCCGTCCGATCTGGGCGCGGTCTCCGTCGGCGATGCGGTCGACGTGCCTGTCGACGGCGTCGCGGAAGTGACGTGCGGCGCGGTAGCGATCGCGGCGGGCGATCCGATCACCTCCGACGCCAACGGCCTCGCCGTCACCGCGGCCAAGGTCGTCGGCCAGACCGTGCATGTCGCCGGCTTCGCGCTCGTGCCCGCCGCGCCCGGCGACATCTTCCCGTTCCAGGTCTCGCCCTCGGTGATCGTCGGCTGAGTTTCACGCCCGTTTGAAAGGCCCGTAAATGTCCGCCAATCGTCCCTTCGTGGTCTCGCCGGCTCTGACCGGCATCGCCATCGGCTACACCAATCCCGCGCAGACGCTGATCGCCGATCGCGTCCTGCCGCGCACGCCGGTCGCCGGCGAAAAATTCAAGTGGACCGAGTTTCCGCTCGCGGAAGGCTTCACCGTTCCCGACGCCAAGGTCGGCCGCAAGGGCCGCGTCGCCCTGGTCGAGTTCAGCGGGATCGAGAAGACGGAGTCGACCGAGGACTATGGCTTCGGCGATCTCATTCCGAATTCCGACATCAGGGCCGCCGCCGCCGCGCGTCAGCAGGGCCTGTCGAACTACGACCCGGAAAACCATGCCGCGGCCTGGCTCACCAACCTGCTCCTGCTCGCCCGCGAAGTACGCGTCGCCGCGGTGGTGCAGAACGCCAATAATTATGCGGCTGGGCGCGTGACCGCCCTCGCTGGCGCGGCGAAGTTTTCCGACTACGTCAACTCCGATCCGATCGGCATCATCATGGCGGCGCTCGATTCGACGCTCGTCTATCGCCCGAACAAGATGACGATGGGCCAGCCGGTCTGGGCGAAGGTGCGCCAGCATCCCAAGATCGTGAACGCCGTGAAGGGCAACCTCACCAACCAGGGCGTCGTCACGCGTGAACAGGTCGCCGATCTCTTCGAGATCAAGGAGCTGATCGTCGGCGAGAGTTACGTCAATGTCGCGCAGAAGGGTCAGGTGGCCAATCTGCAGCGCACCTGGGGCAACACGATCTCGCTCACCTACATCGACCCGCAGGTCATCCCCGAACAGGGCGGCGTGACGTGGGGCTTCTCGGCGCAGTTCGGCACGCGCATCGCGGGCTCGATCCCCGACAGCGACGTCGGCCTCGAAGGCGGCCGCGAAATCCGCGTCGGCGAGCGCATCAAGGAGCTTGTCGTCGCCAAGGACGTCGGCGCGCTCATCACTGGCGTCGTCTGATTTCTGTGCGCCGCGAGGCGCGCGAGCGAGGCGGTTTCGAGTGCCGCATCGCGGACGGACGGGCTCCGGCCCGTCCGCTCTTCCCAGGGGGCTCGCGTGAGCCCCGCGGCAAGAGCGGAGAGAAACATGGCTGCGAAGAAGAAACTCGACGGCATGCAGGACTTCACGGCGATCTTCTCGGTCGTCACCGGCGACGGCGCCTTCGCGGCCGGCGAGACCGTCTCTCTGACGCGCGAGGATTACGACGTGCTCAAGGCTCTCGGCGCGATCGAGGGCGAGTGGGACGAGAAGGCCGCGTCCGAGACGAAGTGAGTTTCGCGGGCCGCGCCCGCGTCCGTCGTTCGGTCGGCCTCCCCGGCCGGACAGCCCTCCTTGGGCGTTTCCTCCCTAGACTGCCCGCGGCTTCGGTCGCGGGCTCTTTTGAGGCCGCATGTCCCGTCCGCCTTTCGCCACACTCGACGATCTCCAGACGCGCCATCCGCGCGACGTCGCCGTGCTGTGCGCCGACGAGCAGACGCGCCTGCCGGACGTCGATCGCATCGACGCGGCGCTCGTCGACGTTTCGACCGAGATCCGCGCAATCCTCGCCCGCCGCTATTCGCCGGCGCAGATCGACCTCATCGACGAAGACAGCGCCGGCGCGCTGAAGCTCTTCGCCATGGATATGGCGCTCTACCGCGTCGCGCTCGCCTACGGGCGTCAGAGCGAGGCCGCCAAGGAACGCTACGAGATCGCCGTCAAGCGCCTCGAAGGGATCGCCGCCGGCCGGGGCGGCCTGACCTTCGCGCAGGCCCTCGGCGGCGGCGCGCCCGGCGTCGATCCGCAGGCGGCGACGCCGAACGTCGTGCTGATCGAAGGTCCGCCGCGCCAGTTCACGCGCGAAAAGCTGGGGCGCATCTGATGTCGGGCGTCGGCCTCGTCGTCGAGCTCGCCGGTTTCGAGGCGGCGGAGCGGTTCATCACGCGCATCGCGACCTACGACGCGACGCAACTTCTGACCGATATCGGCGCCATGGGCGAGAGCCAGACGCGCCGGCGGATCGAAAGCGAAAAGACCGCGCCGGACGGCTCGGCCTGGCCGCCCAATCAGGAGGGCGCCTCGATCCTCATGCGGACCGGCCGCAATCTGCACGATTCGATCGCTTTCATCGTCGGCGGCGACAGCGTCGCGTGGGGCTCCAACTGGGAGTTCGCGCACATTCATCAGGACGGCGCGAAGATCTCGGTCAAGAACGCGAAGGCGCTGTTTTTTCGCATCGGCAAGAAGAAGGTCTTCGCCAAATTCGTGACCATTCCCGCGCGCCCATTCGTCGGCCTGTCGCAGGACAATGCCGATGAAATCGTCGAACTCGTCACGGATCTGCTGGGAGGGACGCTGTGACGCCGGCGCGCCTGCCCGAAATCCTCGCCGCCTCCCGCCTGTTCGCGCTGCGCGCGGCTGTGGTAGCGCAACTGAAGGCGCTCGTGCCCGACGTCGAGATCAAGAGCCATCCCGGCAAGATCGACATGAGCGACGTCATCGAGCAGGACGTGTTCGCCACGCCGTCGATCGTCATCGCCCTCACGCACTTCAGGCCGGATTCGCGCCTGTCCGACGCGCCGGACCTGGTCGCCAAGTTCGTGGCCTATGTCGTGGTCGAGAACATGACGATCGACGGCAAGCTCGTGTACGCCGACGAAATCGGCCCGGCCGTCTGCGACGCCATCGCCTGCTTTCTCGCGCGCGCGACGCCGGATACGCAATGGGGCCTGACGGACATCGGGACGCCCGAGGATGTCGAGGCGCAGCCGGTGTTCACCGCCAAGTCCTTCGCCAAGGGCGTGTGCTTCTACGCGGTGAGCTGGAAACAGACGCTCTACGCCTGCGGCGAACCGTTGTTCGGCGGAGGCGACGATGTTTGATCCGCACATCGCCGACGAGCTGCGCGAGACGCGTCGTCAGAACGTGCGGCTGCATCGCCGCCTGGCGCTTTCCGAACTTGAGGGGACCGTCGCCGAGCGCGACCCCAGGACATGGCGGGTCCGTCTGGAGATCGGCGTCGACCCGGAGACGGGCGAGAAGGTTCTGTCGCCCTGGCTGAAGCCGCAGTCGGGTTCGAACGGCGCGTTCAAGGTCTCGCCGGCGCTGCCATCGGTCGGCGAGCGCATGAAGATGGTGAGCCCGTCCGGCGAGGTCGGCGCGGCGAGCTATGCGAGCTGGGGCACGTTCGACGACGATCAGAAGCGACCCGACCAGGACGCCGATGAAAGCGTCATGACCTTCGGCAAGACGCGCATTTCCACGCGCGACGACAAGTTCGCGATCTCGACGGCCGACGGCAAGGCGAAGCTGACATTCGACGGCGCGACCATCGCGCACGAGGTCGACGGCAAGGGCTACGTGCTGGACGCCGAGGCGCTGCGCATGACGCAGAAATTCGTCGCGAAGGGCGGCTCGCGCCCGGCCGTGTTCAAGGGCTCGGTCGACAGCGGCGGCGATACCAACATCGAAGGCAACGACGACGTGCTCGTTTGAGGAGAAACCGATGGCCGAGAAAAAGACCTATCTGACGACCGGCAAGGCCGGCCCGCGCGTCGCCGGGCGCCACGTGCCCTACGACGACGACGGCAAGACGCTGGTCGGCTTCCCGCTGGAGCTCACCGATCGCGAGGCGGAATACGAGCTCGCCCAGGGCACGATTGAACCGAAGGCGGCGGAGGGCGCGGAAGGACAGTCCAGCACGCCCGCCGACGACACGGCCGCGGCGAAGGGCAAGTCGCGTGGCAAGCAGGCCGACGCGCCCGCCGACGACCCTGCCCAAGGCGCTTAAAGGGCCTTTGAAATGCCGCGATATCGCGCCGGGGTCGATCGTGTGACGGGCAAGCCGCTGACCGGTTACGCCCACATGGAGCAATGCGTCGCCTTCATCGTGCAGTCGATGAAGGGCGACGTCGTCATGCTCTACGACCTCGGCGCGGATATCGACCGCGAGATCGGCCGCGGCATGCATCGCCCCATGCTGCTGTCGCTGTTCGCGCGGCTGATCGCGTCGATCCATGCCTGGGAACTCGAATTCCGCGTGCGAAAAATCGCGCTCGTGAACATGACGCGCGTCGGCGGCCTCGCGGTGGCGATCGACGGGCTCTATTACCCGGAGGGGCGATACGGCAACTACAAGCTGAGCGAGCCGGCGACCCTCAACATTCCGCTGATCGCGGCCAACCTGCGGGGCGCCGCATGAGCCGCTTCGACCAGGTCGACTATTCGGCGCTGCCATTCCCCGACGCCATCGAGACGTGGTCGCACCAGGCGATCCTCGACGCGCGCATGCAGGCCTATCTCGCAGAATGGGGGGCGGCGCGCGCGCTCGATCCGACGCTGCCCGCCTACGACGTCGCGATGATGGAGACAGATCCGGCGAAGCGGCTGCAGCGCGTCGACGCCTATCGCGAATCCCTGATCCGCCAGCGCATCAACGAGGCCGTGCGCGCCACTTATCTCGCGCGCGCCCTGAAAAGCGACCTCACCGACCGCGCTGCCGAATATCTGACGGCGCGCGCCGACGGCGAGACAGACGACAGCCTGCGCCGCCGCGCGCAGCTTGCCTGGGAGAACCTGTCGATCGGCGGCAGCTATGGCGGCTACGCCTACCAGGCGCTGTCGGTGGCCCCGGCCGAGATAGCCGACGTCGCCGTGCTCGGTTACGAGGCGCGCGAGAGCGCGATCTACGGCGTCAAGGCGTTGACGGACATGCGCAAGGGCGAAGTCCGGCTCGCCCTGCTCGGCGCCGGTGCGTCCGGCGCGGCGTCGGGATCGCTGATCGCGCGCGTGCAGGCCTATTGCGCGAACCGGTCGCGCCGCAAGGTCAACGACCTGGTCAATGTCGTTCAGGCGAGCTTGCAGCCCTACGTCGTGCAGGGGACGCTGGTGATCAAGCGCGGCGCGCCGCCGAGCGCGGTGATCGACGCTGCGCGCTCGCGCGCTGCGGCCTATGGGGCCGCAACGCGCACGATCGGCGTGGAGGCGACGCGTGGCGGCTATTTCGCCGCGCTGATGGCTGATCAGCCCGGCCTTGTCGTCGATGTCGACCTCATCGCGCCGGCGGCCACGGTCGGCGGCGGCCCGATGGAGGCGCCCATCCTGACCGGCGTCGATCTCGCCTGGAGGTATGCGGCGTGAGCGAGGGCGATCAACTCCTGCCCGACACGGCGACCGCCTTTGAGCAGGCGCAATCCGCGACCAGCGCTCGCCTGCTCGATGCGCCCACGCAGATCGTCCGCGACGCGCGTCGCGGCGCGAGCGCGCCGGAGCAATTGCTGCCTTTCCTCGCGTGGGAGAGATCGGTCCACCATACGTCCGACGCCGAGGCGACGATGCGCGCGCGGATCGACAGCGCCTTCGCCGATCATCTCGCCTACGGATCGCCGGCGGCGCTCGAAGAGGAGATCGCGCTCGATACGGGCGTGGCGGTGCAGATCCGCGAATTCTTCGAAATCCCCGGCGGCGCGTGGCCGGATTTCTTCGTCGTCATACCCGTCGGCCCCGGCCATCCCGCGCCGCCCGACGACATGGGGCCGATCCTGCGATCGGCGTTGCGCCGGAAAAACGTGCGCGACTGGCCGGGCGTCCGGCTCGAAAGCCGTCCGGACGTCGTGCCCGCCTCCGTCTCCGTCGGCCTGCAGGTGCGCCTGACGATCCGGCCGACGCCGAGCGACGGGCGCGTGCGCACCCCTGTCGTTCCACACATCGGCGTCGGCGCGATCATCACCGTCAAAGCGAGATTGGAGCCGTTATGAGCTTTGGATTTGTTGTCACCGACGCCTTCAAGGCGCGGTTCGCGGCCGAGCAGGCGGGCGGACCAAAAATCGTCTTCACGAGCTTCGCGGTCGGCGACGGCAATGGCGTCGTCCCCGCGCTGCCGGTCGCCGGCCTGGTGCACCAGGTCTACGCGGCGGCGATCGCCTCGGTGCAGGTCGACGCGACGAACAACAAGCAGGTCAATATCGAGTGCCCGATCCCCGATGTCGCGCCCGACGGCACGCCGATCGGCCCCTTCACGGTGCGCGAGGTGATCGTCAAAGACGAGAACGGCGCGATCATGATCGCGGGAACGACCGAAATCCCGAAGACGATCGGGACCGACGGACAATCGACGTCGATCGACCTCGTGATCCCGCTGACCGTGTCCGACACCGGCCCGATCATCGTCTTCAACAACTGGCCGGCGGGTCCGAAGGGCGATAAGGGCGACAAGGGCGACAAAGGCGACAAGGGGGACAAGGGGGACAAAGGCGACAAAGGGGACAAGGGAAACCAGGGCGACGACGGCCCGCGCGGGTTGCAGGGCGCCCGCGGCTTGCAGGGCGAACAGGGCGTGCAGGGCATCCGCGGCTTGCAGGGCGTGCAGGGCCTTAAGGGCGACGCCGGCGATCCCGCGTCGCTGGCCGGGCCGCGGTCGCTCTGGGAGCTGACCTATGTCGGCAATGCGCCGGCGCTGACGGTCGGGCAAACGAAAACCGGCGCGCAGCTCAAGGCGCTGCTGCCGCTGTTCGTGAACAGCGCGCTCATAGGCCCTCTCGATGCGGCGTCGATCGACGACGCATGGACGTTCAAGGTTCTTCGCACGCTCGTCGTTCTCAATCCGAATGCGCTGCTCGATCCGAGCTATACCGGCGACACCGGCAATACGCATCTCGACACGCTGCGCAGGGTGACCTGATGGCCCTGCCGACGATCGAGATGGCGTTTCGCAACGTCGAGGACATCGACGCTGCGTTCGATTTTACCTACGCGGGCGACCCGGGGGACTTCGCGAGCGCGGATTTTCGCGCGACGCTCGCAAAGGTCGACGATCCCGCTGACGCGCTCGATTTCGTCTCCGATGCCGGCGCGGCGCGACGCGTCGCCTGCGAGGTCGGCGCGCCCGACGCGGACGGCGTCAGCATCGTCACTTTCACCTTCTATTCGCATTGGCGCCTGCAACAGGCGCGCGCGGGAACCTATGCGGGCGCGCTGCTGATGGAGAACGCCCCGCACGCGCGCGACGTCGCGCTGGTGACGCTGCAACTTTCCGCCGATCCGACAGCCCCGAGGAAATCATAGATGACCGAGCCTCTCGTCGGCCCCACGCCGCGCGGCCCGCGCGGCTTTCCCGGCCTCTATCCCGCGCCCGCCTGGTTCGCGCAGACGTGGGTGAAATACACGATCACCGCGCATCTCAACTGCATCTGGTTTGCAAACGAGACGACGGAGCAGGAGCCCGCCTTCGGGCCCGATGGAACCGTGTCGAGCGACGACTGGGATCTGTGGGTCGACGGCCGGGGCGCGGAATTGACTGAGGACGCGGCCGAAGCGGCGGCCGCCGCGCAGGCGGCGGTGGAGTCGATCGCCCCTGGCGCGCCTGGCGGCGT
>JASGFP010000142.1:0-7980 GCA_047605445.1 Rhodoblastus sp. | reverse complement strand
GGGCGCCGCCTCGATCCGCGCCCCTATGCGGAGGTTGCGACGCGCCCGCGCAAGTGCCGGTCCGGCGCGCGGGGTTCCTGAGCCATCAACCCTCGCGCTTGCTTGCGCCCAGCAGGTGATAGAGCAGGATTGCTCCGAAGGTCGCAGCCCCGATGCCGCCGAGCGTGAATCCGCCCAATTTCACGGTCAAATCGCCGGCGCCCGCGACCAGCGCCGCGGCCGCCGTAACGAGATTGCGCGGGTCGGAGAAATCGACCCTGTTTTCCACCCAGATGCGCCCGGCGGTCGCTGCGATCAGGCCGAACACGACGATGGAGAGGCCGCCGATCACCGGACCGGGCAGCGTCAGGATCAGCGCGCCGAACTTCGGCGAGAAGCCGAGGGCGAGCGCCACGCAGGCCGCGACAACGAACACCAGCGTCGAATAGATGCGCGTCACCGCCATCACGCCCATGTTCTCGGCATAGGTGGTGACGCCGGCGCCGCCGCCGGAGCCGGCGATGATCGTCGCCAGCCCGTCGCCGAGAAAGGCGCGGCCGAGCAGCGAATCGAGATTGCGTCCGGACATTGCGCCGATGGCTTTCACATGGCCGAGGTTTTCGGCCACCAGCACGACCGCCGCCGGCGCGATCAACGCCATCGCCGCGCCCGTAAAGACAGGCGCGGTGAATTTCGGCAGGCCGAACCAGGCCGCGGCCGCGACGGAGGAAAAATCGATCGGCTTGCCGAACCCGAAGCCGTTGGCGCAGACGAGATAGAGGATGTAGCCGGTCAATCCGCCGAGCAGCACCGGCAGACGCCGCATCATGCCTGCGCCGCGCACAGCGAACAGGCCGACGGCCAGCACGGTGACGAGGCCGATCGCCGTATCGAAGCCCGACGCCGAAACGCCCTTGACCGCGATCGGCGCGAGATTGAGGCCGATGGCGCCGACGATGGCGCCGGTCAGCACGGGCGGCATCAATTTCTCCACCCAGCCCGTGCCCGTCGCCATCACAACCAGGCCGATGGCGGCGTACAAAACGCCCGCCGCGACGATGCCGCCGAGCGCGACGGGAAGATTGGCGTTGGCGCCGGAGCCGGCATAGCCGGTCGCCGCGATCACCACCGCGATGAAAGCGAAGGACGACCCGAGATAGCTCGGCAGGCGACCGCCGGTGACGATGAAGAACAACAGCGTGCCGACGCCCGAAAAGAAGATCGACACGTTGGGATCGAAGCCCATGAGGATCGGCGCGAGCGCGGTCGAGCCGAACATGGCGACGACGTGCTGCACGCCGAGCGCGATCGTCTGCGGCCACGGCAGCCGCTCGTCGGGCGCGACGTCGCCGGACGTCCTGAGTGTCCATTTCGGGAAATATCTGTCAGCCATGCCCGCCTCCGTCGCAGCGAGCATGGCATGGCGCATGGGAGCGTCAACGCGGCGTTTGCCCACGAGCGCATTTTGTGCTAGTCATGCACAATCGAATTGCAGATGAAGACGCTCTTGCCCATGGTCTCGCTAAGGCGAACCCCCGGGCTGCTGCAAGAAAACCTCCCATAATTCGATCTCGAAATGGCCGCACACGCGCGGCCATTGGGGCCCCTTGCGGGTTCTATTCAGGATACCCATATGTCGACTGGCACTGTTAAGTGGTTCAACGCCCAGAAGGGCTTCGGTTTCATTCAGCCCGACGACGGCGGCAAGGACGTTTTCGTCCATATCTCCGCTGTTGAGCGCGCCGGCCTCAATGGCCTGAATGAAGGCCAGAAGATCTCCTACGAGCTCGTCGCCGACCGCCGTTCCGGCAAGATGTCGGCCGATCAGCTCAAGGCGGGCTGAGCTGCATGGATCGGCCCGCGCCGGCGTGAAGCGCCAGCGCGGATGAGCCGATCGCGCCAACCTGAGCCTCGTCGCGATCACGGATGTACTGACGCGAAGAGGCGAACGGGCATGCGCGCCGCCTTGGGCGGCGTTGCGTGGCCGAAGAAGCCCCGGACCCCGGTCCGGGGCTTTTTTTATGCCGCGAGAAAATCCCGGATCGCCCCGTTGACCTCGTCGGGCGCATCCTGCTGCACCCAGTGCGAGGCGTTCGGCAGGCGGACGATTTTCACGTCGCGCACATATTGCTCGACGCCATCGAGCGTCGAAACCTCGAGCGCGACATCCTTCTCGCCCCAGCAGATCAGCGTCGGAACCTCGATCCTGTCGCCGAGATCCTTGGCCGCCATCAGGTCGTTCATGGCGCAGCGATACCAGTCGATCATCGCGCGCATACCGCCCGGCCGCGCGGCGTTGGCGGCGTAGATCGACAAAATCTCGCGCGGAAAATTGGCGCGGTTGGCGCTCGTGTCGCGCAGCATCTTGGCGATCGGCGCGCCGCCCTTGCGCGCGAGAAGCGTCTCGGGAAGCCAGGGAATCTGGAAGAAGCGCGTATACCAGGATTTCTTGCGCTGCTTCGGATTGCGCTGATATTCGCGCTTGAAACACAAGGGATGCGGCACGTTGCAGATGACGAGTTTTTCCAGCGGTCGCAATTTGCGCGCGGCGAAAGTCCAGGCGACGAGCGCGCCCCAGTCGTGCGCGATCAGCGTCGTGGTTTTCGCACCGGCAGCGTCGATCAGCGCGGCGACATCCTCGGTCAGGTTCTTCAGCGAATAGGCGCTGCGCGCGGCGGGCGTCGTCGTGCCGCCATAGCCGCGCTGGTTGACGACCCACACGCGATAGCCGAGCGATGCGAGCAGCGGCGCCTGGAAGCGCCATGAAATCGCGTGTTCGGGAAAGCCGTGCAGCAGCAGCGCGAATTTATCGCCCGCGCCGCTCTCCCAGACTTCGAAATCGATGCCGTTGGCGGATACGATTCTGCGCTGGCCGAGCGGCGCGAAAAGATCGTCGGTCATGCGTCCTCCGGACCGCGAGCCTTCAGGCTCGCTTCTTGCTGCGAGCCTGAAGGCCCGCGGTCCAGACTACCCGCAAGCGTCCATGCCCGCCATGGCCGGACACATGCCGCAGCCCCCTGCCCCGTCACAGGCGCCCATGTCGATCCCGCCGCTGTCGCCACCCACTGCGGGCTTTGCAATCAGCGACAATTGCCGCGTCAGATGTGTCGAATGGCAGGCCGGACAATCCGGCGTCTCGCCGGAGCGAACGAGCGTCTCGAAACGCGTGTCGCAGTCCTTGCAAGCATAGGCGTAGAGCGGCATGTGAAGCCCCGTCGAATTTCCGTCGTCTCTATGTGCTTGCTGCGCTGCGGAAAGGCAAGCGCTCGCCAAAGGCTTGGGGAATCGCTAGTTTCGCCACATGCATCGCCTCGTTCTTCTCCGTCACGCCAAGGCCGCCCGCGAAGCTGGAGGTGGCGACCGCGAGCGCCCGCTGACCCGCCGGGGCCGCGAGGACGCCGCGCGCGTCGGGCGCTATCTGGTCGAGGAAAGGCTCGTTCCCAATCTCGCCGTTGTGTCCGACGCCCATCGCACGCGCGAGACGCTCGACTGCCTGATGAAAGAGACAGGTCGCAACTTCAAGACGCTGATCGATCCCGCGCTTTATCTGGCGGAGGATTTCATCCTGCTGTCTGAACTCCACAAGACGCCGGAGCTCGTGCAGACCATGCTCGTCATCTGCCACAACCCCGGCCTCGCCGATTTCGCCGCGCGCATCTGCGGCTCGGGCGATGCGCAGGCGCGCGCGCATATGGAGATGAAATATCCGACCTCCGGCCTCGCGCTGATCGATTTCGGCGCCACGCCCTGGGCGAATGTCAAATGGGGCGAAGGCCGCCTCGACCGCTTCGTGACGCCCTCCATGCTCGTCGAGGGCGTGGACGATCTCGACTGAGCGGGCGCGATGACGCCGGAGTTTTTCGCGCTCGGCCTTTCCATCCTCGCTTCAGGGTCGTGGCTGCAGACGCCGGATGTCGCGCGCTTGTTTTCCGCCAGCTACCTGCCGGCCGAACGCGCGGTCGACAATTGGCGCCGTCAGGGCGCGCTCAATCTCGATCTGGAGCCCGAAAGGGCGCTCGCGCTCGCGCTCGGCCGCGACTACAAAGGCCTGTCGCGCTGCGTTCGGCTCAACAATTACTGGTGCATCAAGAAAGCCGGCTGGACCGGCGAGATCGCGTCGGACAACGAAGGCCATGTCGCCTTCGCATCCGCGGCCGAAGGCGCGGGCGTGGCCGCGCAATTGCTGCGCCGCTATTACGTCGACTTCGGCCTGCATTCGGCGCGCGCCATCGTGCAGCGCTGGGCGCCCGCGCAATGCGGTCCCCTCATCGGCGCGCCCCTCGCCCGTGCGATGGGCGGACGCCGGATGCTCGGGCCCGAACCCAAAGGCCTCACCACGCGCGGACTCGGCTCGACCTTGCGCGCGCAATGGCTGGCGCGGCATCGGCCCGGCATGGCGCCGCGCAAGCGCGGCAAGGTCGCCGGCGTTCGCCGCTCCATCGTGCCCGACCGCGTCGGGCAGATGATGCAGACGCCCGTCATCGCCGATGGCGCGATCGCACCGCAGAAGGCGCAAACGCCCGTGCGGCTCGCCATGCTGCCCTATGCCGGCCTCGCGCTCGGCCCCGATCCGCGTATCGGCGCAAGCCTGCCGCCGCTGCCGAAATTCTCCTGCGCGCCCGAGACGCAGCGCATCGCAAATTACGCGACGAATATCGCAGCGGGCGTCGCGGCAGGCCCCGACGCCGATCTCGCGCTGTTCGATGCTCAGGGCAAGCCCACGCCCAATTTCGCGAAAGCCCTATTCAACATGGCCGCGGTCGAGATCGGCCCGCTGCGCGCGACGCAGGCGCTGGTGGATGCGGCGACGGCCGCACTCGCGCGTCGCGTCGAACAAAAGCAATAGCCCGCGACGCGGCGCAATCGGTTCAGTCGCCGCCGGGCGGCTTGTGGGCGCCGCCGACCGCCTCGAGCACATTGTACTTTTTCACATTCTGGTAGAAGCGCTCGTAGGGCATCACGCTGTTGAGCGCGCCTTCGTCGAAGCAATAGTCCCGCAGCTTCGACGCATCCTTCTCTTTCCAGAACGCTTCGCAGACGTGCCGGACGGCCTTGAAGGCGGCAAAGATCGTGAGCGGCCAATAGACGGACATGTTTGCGCCGGCGGCTGTTTCATCGGCGATCGAATCCTGAAAATCCACGCTCGTGATGATCAGCGGTCCCTCGATGCGCTGCCGGAAGGATCGCAGCGATTTGACGGAGCCCTTGAACACGATGAAGGCGGCGTCGGCGCCGGCGCGGAGATAGGCGTTGGCGCGCCGGATGGCGTCCTCTTCGTCGTCGTTGAGGTAAAGCGCGTCGGTGCGCGCGATGATCATCATGTTCTTGTCGCGCCGCGCGTCGCAGCAGGCGCGGATGCGTTCGCACATGACGGCGGGGTCGAGCAGGACGGCGGCATGCGTCGTGTGCTTGCCGAACACCTGATCCTCGATGTGAATGCCGGAAACGCCCGCCGCCTCGAATTCGTGAACCGTCCGCCAGATGTTGGCGGCGTGATACCAGCCCGTATCGGCGTCGCAGACGAGCGGCAGATCGGTCTCCTTGGCGATCTCGCGCGCAAGCCCGAGGAGATCGTGCAACTGGACGAGACCTACGTCCGGCAACCCGAAGGCGCTCGCGCCGGTGACGAGACTGCCCGTGTAGAGGACGGGAAAGCCCGTCTGCTCGATGATTTTGGCGCTCAGCAGATCGTAGGCGCCCATGAGCGGAACGCATTCCGGAGCGGCAAGAAGTTCGCGCAATCGCACGCGTTTTTCATACATGTCCATGCCGGTCTCTCCCGCGAAGGCGCACGGGGGCCTGATCGCCTGCCGACGCCGATTTGTCCCTGCGCTCATGCTAATTGCGCGCGGAAAAGTCAGTCAATCGCGGCGGGACTGACGAAACCACAGCCTCATCAATGTCTTGGGCGCCCGTTGGCAAATGCCCGTCCAACGCCTATCTCGGGGGCGCCGCCGGAGCCTGACGTGTCGATCCTGTCCGATGTCCTGTTCGAGACCCGCGTCGCCGCCTCGTCGCTCGCCGATTACGTGACGGGGACCGGCCTGCGTCTCGGCGTCACCGGCCTTTCGCGCGCCGGCAAGACCGTCTTCATCACCGCGCTGGTGCAGAACCTGTTGCGCGCGAGCGCCGCCGCGCGGGATGGCGAGCGCGTGCTGCCGGTGTTCCGCGTCCATGCCGAGGGACGGCTGATGCGGGCGAAACTACAGCCGCAGCCAGACGATCACGTCCCGCGCTTCGCCTACGAGGATCATCTCGCCGCGCTGACGGAAGAAGATCGTCACTGGCCGGAATCGACCCGCCGCATTTCCGAATTGAGGCTCACGCTCGAATTCGAGCGGCGCAAGGGCTTTCGGCAGGGGCCGTCGGAACTCACCATCGACATCGTCGACTATCCCGGCGAATGGCTGCTCGACCTGCCGTTGCTGACGAAATCCTACGCGCAATGGTCGCGCGAGACGCTGGAAGCCAGCGCCGCCGCCGCGCGCGCGCCGTTTGCGGCGGAGTGGCGCGGCGCGACGCTGGCGATAGCCGCCGATACGGATGAAAGCGAGGCCGAGGCCAAGCGGCTCGCCGAACTCTTCAGCGCCTATCTGCGCGCGGCGCGCGCGGAAACCTATGCGCTCTCGACCCTGCCGCCCGGCCGCTTCCTCATGCCCGGCGAACTCGAGGGCTCGCCCGCGCTCACCTTCGCGCCGCTGCGCGTGGAGGAAGGCATGGAATTCGGCTCGGGCTCGCTCGCCGCGATGATGGAGCGCCGCTACGAGGCCTACAAGGCGCATGTGGTGAAGCCGTTCTTCCGCGATCATTTCGCGCGGCTCGACCGGCAGATCGTTCTGGTCGACGCGCTCTCGGCGCTCAATTCCGGCCCCGCCGCCGTGCGCGATCTCGAAACCGCGCTGTCGGAAATCCTCATCGCCTTCCGCGCGGGCCGCTCGGGATTCCTGTCCACGATCTTCCGGCCGAAGATCGACCGCATCCTGTTTGCGGCGACAAAGGCCGACCACCTGCATCACACCAGCCACGACCGGCTGGAAAACATCCTGCGCCTTCTCACCGCGCGCGCCATTGCGCGGGCGGAAGATGTCGGCGCGCATGTCGATGTGGTGGCGATGGCCGCCGTGCGCGCGACGCGCGAGGCAAAAGTAAAGCAGGGGCGGTTGCTCGGCGAGAAGAGCGAACTGGATGCGATTGTAGGCGCGCCCCTGCCCGGCGAGCGTATCGACGGCGAGGTTTTCGACGGCAAGGGCGAGGTCGCGATCTTCCCCGGCGAACTGCCGGCCGATCCGAAGGCTGTATTCCGCGGCGACGGCCTTGCCGTGCCCGAGGGCGCGGCCGATTATCGCTTCGTCCGCTTTCGTCCGCCCATAGCGCGGCTTGCGAAGGACGGCGAGCCGCTGCCCCTGCCCTCCATTCGACTGGACCGCGCGCTGGAATTTCTGCTTGGAGATCGCTTGCAATGAAAGACTTGCGATGAAAGGCCGAGAATGAGCGCCGACGAACGCCCGCGCCCGCGCGCCTTTCGTCTCGACGACAACCGGATCAGCGTCGCCGACGGCGAAGCGCCGCGCATCGACGATTTGCGCGAGGGGCGGTTGCGGACAGGCGCCGTCATCGTCGAGACGACGCCGGACGCATTCGCGCCCGAAGACGAACCCGCCGAGCCGCGCGACGCCGAAGAAGCGACCGAGATCGCGCAATCCCTCGGCATGCGCGCCCGCGCGCTGTTCACCTGGGGCGGCATGTTCTGGTCAGCGCTGGGCGGCCTCGTCTCGATGGCGCTCGGCCTGTGGGCGACGCGCATCATCGACGATCTCTTCGCGCGCTCGGCGACGCTCGGCTGGATCGGCGCCGCGCTGGCTGCGATCGTCGTCGTCTCGCTGCTCGGACTCGCCCTGCGCGAAACGCGCGCCATCTTCCGCCAGCGCCACATCGCCAAGCTGCATGCCGCGCTCGCCCGCGCGCGAGAGACCGACGACCGCGACGCCGCGCGCGCCGGAG
>JASGFP010000141.1:0-7987 GCA_047605445.1 Rhodoblastus sp. | reverse complement strand
TGCTGATCGACGAGATCGACAAGGCGGACATCGAATTCCCGAACGACCTGCTGCTCGAACTCGACCGCATGGAATTCCACGTCTACGAGACCGGCGAGACAATCAAGGCGTCGAAGCGCCCGATCGTGATGATCACGTCCAACAACGAGAAGGAACTGCCCGACGCCTTCCTGCGCCGCTGCTTCTTCCACTACATCAAGTTCCCCGATTCCGAGACGATGGAGCAGATCGTCGACGTGCATTTCCCCGGCATCAAGAAGCGTCTGGTGGAAGAGGCTTTGCGCATCTTCTTCGAAGTGCGCGACGTGCCGGGCCTGAAGAAGAAGCCCTCGACCTCGGAACTGCTCGACTGGCTGAAGCTGCTGCTCAACGAGGACATCGGCCCCGAGACTCTGCGCGAGCGCGACCCCAAGAAACTGATCCCGCCGCTGCACGGCGCGCTGCTCAAGAACGAGCAGGATGTGCATCTGTTCGAGCGGCTGGCGTTTTTGAATCGCCGGGAGCGGTGAGGGGCGGGGGCGCGCCCCTCAGTCCTCTAACCTCATGCTGAGGCGCGGTGCGAAGCGTCGCGTCTCAAAGGATGGCGAGCTACTGCGCGCCGACGCCTAGAGCGTAATCACCAGCGCCAGTTTCTCGCGCACGCGCGTCGCCGTTTCATCGTCGATCCGCCCGGCGAACCTTATCGGTCGCGCGAGCGCATCGATGCTGTGAACCTGATGCAGCAGTATCTCGACGTCCAGGCCGAGCGCGCGCAGCTTCGGCCGGCAGCCGCACGCCAAGGCTCTTGCCCCATTTCCCGAGGGTCGCGTGAGACATGTCGCGCTCCAGAGATATCTCGATGATATCTTATCCCAGGCAAATTCAGTCTGGCGACCCGTAACGCGGAGGCACGTCCGGGCCTCCGCTACTCCCGCACCACCAGCACCGAACACGTCGCATGCCGCACTACGGTCGTCGCGTTCGAGCCCAGCAGATAGGTCGACATGGCCGGGCGGTGCGAGCCGATGACCACGAGGTCCGCGCCCCAGTCCTTCGCTTCCGCCAGAATCTCCGGATAGACGCCGCCGATGCGAACGACGCTGGAGAGGCGGTCGGCAGGGAGTTTCACGTCCTTCAGCATGTCCGCCAGCGCCTTTTCGGCATTGGCTTTCTGGGTCGCGTCGAAATCGGCGGGCACATAGTCCATGAAGGTCGCCGGCAGCAGCGATTGCACGTTGATGAGCCGGACGCGACCGCCAGCGACATTGGCGATTTCGACTGCCGCGCGGATCGCCGGCTGCGCCGGGGCCGGCTCGGCGAGGTCGACGGGGGCGAGAATGGATTTGAACATGGCCGGTCCTTCCTGGTTGGCAGCTTGCCTGTGTCGCCGCCGCCGAGACTAACGCGCCGCCCCGCGCGCGCGTTGCGGTCGATCAACGCATGCGCCGGCGTGTTATCGCGGGGCGTCATCGCCTAATCTAGCGCCCCGCACGCGCGGGGCGAGATGGACGGACGGGGGCGGCACGGCGTGGAGCGTATTGTCGAGGCGCGGGGGCAGACGTTTTTCGACGGCGCGGCCGCGCGCCGCGTCGACCTGCGGCTCGGCGATACGCTGCAGATTTTCGAGAGGGGCGCGTTCGTCGCCGCCTGGGCGCTGGCCGACGTCAGGCGTGTGGAGGGCGAAGGCGCGCTGCGCGTCCGGGCGCTCACGGCGCCGCCGCAAGCCTGGTGCGCCATCGCCGATCCCGCTTTCGCCGCCGCCATCCGGCAGCGCTGCCCGCTGCTCGACGGCGAGGCGCAGGAAAAGCGCGAGTCGCGCTGGCGCCTGCTGGCGCTGGCGGCGGCGGGCGTCGCATTCATCGCCGCGCTCGTGTGGTTTGTCATCCCCGCCGTCGCCGACCGCCTCGCGCCGCTCGTACCGGCGAACGTCGAAAAGCAGATCGGCGCAGCCGCCGAGACGCAGGCGCGCGCGCGGTTCAGGGGCGGGCTCTGCGCCTCGCCCGCGGGCTCCGCAGCGCTGGCGCGGCTTGTCGAGCGTGTGCGGGCGAACGCTGGCGCGCCGCTCGACGTGCAGGTCGCCGTCATCGCCTCGCCCGTGAAGAACGCCTTCGCGCTGCCGGGTGGCCGGGTCTATCTGCTGCGCGGCCTGATCGAGGCGGCGCAATCGCCGGACGAGATCGCCGGCGTGCTGGCGCATGAATTCGGCCATGTGGCGCATCGCGATTCGCTGCGCGCAGCGCTGAAGCAGGGCGGCGCGGCGCTGGCGCTTTCGCTGGTCACGGGCGGCGCGTTCGGCGCTGGCGCGATCTCGGCTGCCGCGCGCGCCTCGCTGTCTGCAGCCTATTCGCGCGAGGCCGAGCGCGAGGCGGACGATTTCGCCGCCGCGACGCTGACGAAGGCGGGGCGTCCGGCGCGCGCGCTCGGCGATATTCTCAAGCGCATCGCGCAGGAGGAGGGCGCGACGCCGCTCGATTTCCTGCGCGACCATCCGTTGACGCGCGACCGGCAGGACCGGCTGGAACGCGAGACGGCCGAGGCGAATGGCGAGCCGCTGACGCTGGCGGGAGACTGGCTGGCGCTGCGCGCGATCTGCGCGCGCTGATTTATCGCGCGGGCGTGTAGGGCGACGGGGGCTCGCCGCCGACGATGCCGCCGCCGCGCGCCGAGGGATCGGGCATCAGACTCTCGTTGACGCTCATGCAGCCCGAGAGGGCGAGCAGAAGAAAGAGCGTGGCGAGCGCGCGCATCGGATACTCCGGAAAAAGGCCCTCATGCCGTAAGCCTGCCGCGAGCCAAGCGCAAGCGGATCATGCGTCCGGCGGAACCTGACCGATCTCGTCCGCCGTCATGTCGCTGCGCGGTGTGAGCGGGGGGATGTGATCGTAGGCGGCGATCGCCTCCTCGATACGTCGGCCAATCTCCGGATTGCGCGCCATCAGCGTGCCGAGGTCGCTGGCGTCGAGCACGAGGAGTTTGGAGGGCAGCGACGTGCGCACGGTCGCCGCGCGCCGCGTCTTGCGCATGACCGCGATCTCGCCGAAAAACTGGCCCTCGCCGAGGCGCACCGCATTTTGCGGCAGGTCGACGACGACTTCGCCGGCGGCGACGAAATACATGCAATGGGCCTCCTCGCCGCGCCGCACGACGATCGTGCCGGCGGGCACCGTCTGCGCGCGCAGATAATGCATGATCTCGGCGATCTCGGAGGCGTCGAGCGTGGCGAAGAGCGGCACATGCGCGATCATCGACCAGGTGACGACGAATTCGCGGCGGTGGATTTCCTCGGCGAAAGCGGTGGCGACGATGCCGACCGGCAGCGCCAGCAGCAGAAAGCCCATGAACGCTGTAACGCCCGCGATGACGCGGCCGATGACCGTGACCGGCACGACGTCGCCGTAGCCGACCGTGGTGATGGTGACGACCGCCCACCACATCGCTTCGGGAATGGAGCCGAACTTGTCGGGCTGCGCGGCGTGTTCGGCGATGTGCATGGCCGAGGCCATGACGAGCACGACGCCGAAGATGATGACGGCCGAGGCGCCCAGCGCCTTGCGCTCCGCCTGCAGGGCGGCGGCGAGCGAGCGCATGCCCGGCGAATAGCGCGCGAGCTTGAAGAAGCGCGCGAGCCGCAGCAGCAGCAGCACGCGGAAATCGGCCGGCAGGAACAGGCCGAGATAGAAGGGCAGGATCGTGAGCAGATCGACGATGGCGTAGGGCGTGCGCGCGTATTTCAGGCGCGCCTGCAGCGGCGTCATGCCGAAATAGGGCGCACTGTCGGGCGCGCTCCAGATGCGCAACGCATACTCGATGGAAAAGCCGACGAGCGCGATGATCTCGATGGCGTCGAAGACGCGTCCGTAGCGCTTCTGCGCGTCCGGCGAAGTCTCCAGAATGACGGAGGCGACGGACAGGACGATGAGCGCGATGATAGCCGCGTGCGCCAGACGCGCCGCGCGATCGTTGACGCCGCCGTCGAGGACGTAGTGAACGCGCCGGCGCAGACGCGCGATGCGCGCGCGCCGGCGGGCGATCATCCCGCAGCCTTCTGGCGCAGCGCGCTTTCGATCGCTTCGAGCGCGGCCGGTATCTGCGAGCCGTCGGGTCCGCCGGCCTGCGCCATGTCCGGCCGGCCGCCGCCGCCCTTGCCGCCGAGTTTTTCGCTGGCGATGCGGACGAAATCGACTGCGTTGAAGCGATCGGCGAGGTCGGCGGTGACGGAGACGACGACGCCGCCCTTGCCGTCCGGGCTCGCGTTGCCGATCGCCACGACGCCGGAGCCGATGGATTTCTTCGCCTCGTCGGCGAGCGACTTCAGATCCTTCATCTCGACGCCCGCGACCGCGCGCGACAGGAACTTGACGCCGGCGATCTCGCGGAAGGGCGCGGCCTCCGCCGAACCACCGCCCATGGCGAGCTTGCGGCGCGCGTCGGTCAGCTCGCGCTCCATCTTCTTGCGGTCCTCGATGAGGGCGGCGAGACGGTTGGCGGCGTCTTCGGCCGGGGCGCGCACGAGGCTTGCGATCTCCCGGAGGCGGCGGCTCTCCGCGTTGAGGTGATGGCGGGCGCCGGCGCCGGTCTTGGCCTCGATGCGGCGGACGCCCGAGGCGACGGCGCTTTCGCCGACGATGGTGACGAGGCCGATGTCGCCGGTGCGCGCGACATGCGTGCCGCCGCAGAGCTCGACCGAGAAGGCGCGGTTGGCGCCGTGGCCGTCGCCGAGCGGGCGGCCCATCGAGACGACGCGCACCTCGTCGCCGTATTTTTCGCCGAACAGCGCGCGGGCGCCGGATTCGATCGCGTCGTCGACCGCCATCAGGCGGGTTTCGACCGGCGCATTCTGCAAGATGACCGCATTGGCGATGTCCTCGATCTCGGCGAGTTCGTCGTCGCCGATCGGCTTGGGATGCGAGAAATCGAATCGCAGCCGGTCGGGCGCGACGAGCGAGCCCTTCTGCGCGACATGGTCGCCGAGCACGAGCCGCAGCGCCTCGTGCAGCAGATGCGTGGCGGAATGGTTGGATCGGATCGCGCTGCGGCGGGCGTGGTCGACCCGCAATTCCACCGCCTCGCCCACCTTGAGGTCGCCCTGTTCGACGACGCCTTCGTGGACGAAGAGATCGCCGAGTTTCTTGCCCGTCGCCTCGACTTTGAAGGACACGCCGGCGCCGCGCATGATTCCCGTGTCGCCGGTCTGACCGCCGGATTCGCCGTAGAACGGGGTCTGGTTGAGGAGGACGAGCGCCTTCGTTCCCTTGGGCGCGGATGCGACTTCGGCGCCCTCGACCAGGATCGCCTGCACGACGCCTTCGGCCGTTTCGGTCTCGTAGCCGAGAAATTCGGTCGCGCCGAGCTTTTCACGCAGGGAAAACCAGACGGCTTCCGTCGCAGCCTCGCCGGAGCCGGCCCAAGCCTTGCGCGCCTCGGCGCGCTGGCGCTCCATGGCGGCGTCGAAGCCGGCGGTATCCACCGACAGATCGCGGGCGCGCAGGGCGTCCTGCGTGAGGTCGAGCGGGAAGCCGTAGGTGTCGTAGAGCTTGAAGGCGGTTTCGCCCGACAGCGACTGGCCGGGAACGAGCGCGCGCGTTTCGTCTTCCAGAATTGACAGGCCTCGCGCGAGGGTGGTGCGGAATTTGGTTTCTTCCGTGCGCAGCGTCTCGACGATCAGCGGTTCGGAGCGGATGAGTTCGGGATAGGCCTGGCCCATCTCGCGCACCAGCGCAGGCACGAGCTTCCACATCAGCGGATCTTTCGCGCCCAGCAGCTGCGCGTGGCGCATCGCGCGGCGCATGATGCGGCGAAGCACATAGCCGCGGCCCTCGTTGAGCGGCGTGACGCCGTCGGCGACGAGGAAGGCAGACGCGCGCAAATGGTCGGCGATGACGCGATGGCTGGCGGCCTGCGGGCCGTCGGGATCGACGCCGGTTTCTTCCGCGACCGCGCGGATGAGGGCGCGCATCAGGTCGGTCTGGTAGGTCGAGGTCACGCCCTGCAGGAGAGCTGCGATGCGCTCGAGGCCCATGCCGGTGTCGATCGAGGGGCGCGGCAGCGGCACGCGCTCGCCGGGCGACACCTGCTCGTATTGCATGAAGACCAGGTTCCAGAATTCCAGGAACCTGTCGCCGTCCTCGTCCGGCGAGCCGGGCGGGCCGCCTGCGACATGCTCGCCCTGATCCAGGAATATTTCCGAGCAGGGGCCGCAGGGGCCCGTCTCGCCCATCGACCAGAAATTGTCGGATGTCGGGATGCGGATGATGCGGTTGTCGGAGAAGCCGGCGATCTTCTTCCAGAGATCGAAGGCCTCGTCGTCGTCGTGATAGACGGTGACGAGAAGACGGTCCTTCGGCAGGTCGAAGTGCTTCGTGATCAGGTTCCAGGAGAGTTCGATCGCGCCTTCCTTGAAGTAGTCGCCGAACGAGAAATTGCCGAGCATCTCGAAGAACGTGTGGTGGCGCGCGGTATAGCCGACATTGTCGAGATCGTTGTGCTTGCCGCCGGCGCGCACGCATTTCTGCGAGGAAGCCGCGCGCGAATACGGCCGCTTCTCGACGCCGGTGAAGACGTTCTTGAACTGCACCATGCCCGCATTGGTGAACATGAGGGTGGGATCGTTGCGCGGGACGAGCGGGGAGGAGGGCACCTTCTCGTGGCCGTGGCCTGCGAAATAATCGAGGAAGGTCGCACGGATTTCGTTGACGCCGCTCATTTCGTCCGACTCTCGGGGCCGCACACGGCCGCCTGTTTCGATATTGCGCTCGCCCGTTCGAGGCCGGCCGTTCCGGCTAACCCGAAGCCGGACAAGCGAAAGGCCCGGCTGAGCCGGGCCTTTCTAACGGGGCGCCATGAAACTGTCGAGCGAAACGCGATGATGGCGGACCGGTTTCGGTTCGAGGGGCGGCTCACGGCGCCGCGTCAAGATTCCGCCGGGGCTGGTGCGGCCCGCGCCGGCGGAACCTGCGATCTCAATCCTCGTCGCCCTCGTCCTCCTCGCCGGCGGCGTCGAGGATCTTGTCGGCGATGAGCCCGGCGTTCTCACGGATCGCCTGCTCGATGCGCTGGGCGACTTCCGGGTTCTGGCGCAGGAAATTCTTGGCGTTCTCGCGACCCTGACCGAGGCGCTGGCTGTCGTAGGAGAACCAGGCGCCCGACTTCTCGACCACACCGGCCTTGGCGCCGAGGTCGATGAGCTCGCCCATCTTGGAAATGCCCTCGCCGTACATGATGTCGAACTCGACCTGCTTGAAGGGCGGGGCGACCTTGTTCTTCACGACCTTGACGCGGGTCTGGTTGCCGGTGACCTCGTCGCGGTCCTTGATCGCGCCGATGCGGCGAATGTCGAGGCGCACGGAGGCGTAGAACTTGAGCGCGTTGCCGCCCGTCGTCGTCTCCGGCGAGCCGTACATGACGCCGATCTTCATGCGGATCTGGTTGATGAAGATCACCATGCAGTTCGAACGCGAGATCGAGGCGGTGAGCTTGCGCAGGGCCTGGCTCATCAGGCGCGCCTGGAGGCCCGGCTGCACGTCGCCCATCTCGCCCTCGATTTCCGCGCGCGGCGTGAGGGCGGCGACGGAATCGACCACCAGCACGTCGATCGCGCCGGAGCGCACCAGCGTATCGGTGATTTCCAACGCCTGCTCGCCCGTGTCGGGCTGGGAAATCAGGAGTTCGTCGAGATTGACGCCGAGCTTGCGCGCGTAGATGGGGTCGAGCGCATGTTCGGCGTCGACGAAGGCGCAGGTGCCGCCACGCTTCTGGGCTTCGGCGATGACATGCAGCGTCAGCGTCGTCTTGCCGGAGGATTCAGGCCCGTAAATTTCCACGACGCGGCCGCGCGGGAGGCCGCCTACGCCGAGCGCGATGTCGAGCCCGAGCGATCCGGTGGAGACCGCCTCGATTTCGACCGCCTTCTGGCTCTTGCCGAGCCGCATGATCGAGCCTTTGCCGAAGGCGCGCTCGATCTGAGACAGGGCGGCGTCGAGCGCCTTGGTCTTGTCCACGGACGTTCCTT
>JASGFP010000140.1:0-8041 GCA_047605445.1 Rhodoblastus sp. | reverse complement strand
AGCCATTGCGGATCGGGCGCGGGATAGGCGCCGAGCCCCATCAAGGTCGAGGTGATCGGGAAGCCCGTCAGCTTGACGAGTTCGCGCAGCAGCGTGGAGGCCGCCGCGCCCGAATTGATGATTCCGCCGCCGGTGTAGAAGACCGGCTTCTTCGCCGCAGCCATCATGGCCACAGCCTGCTTGATTTTGGCGCGGTCGCCCTTGAGCTGCGGCTGGTAGGTCTTGTGCTGGATGTTGCGCGGGAAATGGTAGGTCCCGGTGGCGAACTGAATGTCCTTCGGCACGTCGATCACGACCGGGCCCGGCCGGCCGCTGGACGCCACGTAAAATGCCTCGTGCAGGATGCGCGGCAGGTCCTCGATCCGCTTCACGAGATAATTGTGCTTGGTGCAATGGCGGGTGATGCCGACCGTGTCGCATTCCTGGAAGGCGTCGGAGCCGATGAGATGCGTCGGCACCTGGCCGGTGATGCAGACCAGCGGAATGGAATCCATCAAAGCGTCGGTCAGCGCCGTCACGGCATTGGTCGCGCCGGGGCCAGACGTCACCAGCAGCACGCCGACTTTGCCGGTCGAGCGGGCGTAGCCTTCGGCCGCATGGCCCGCGCCCTGCTCGTGGCGCACGAGAACGTGGCGCACCTTGTTCTGGTGGAAGAGGGCGTCATAGATCGGCAGGACCGCGCCGCCGGGATAGCCGAACAGCGTGTCGACGCCCTGGTCCTTCAGGGCTTCCACGATCATTTCGGCGCCGGTCATCTGTCTCGACATGGCCATCTCCTGCGATTTCAGGTCTTTTAAGCGGAATTTCGGGCAATAAAAAAGGCCCCTTTCGGGACCTTCGGATGAGCGCCAGCGGCGGAGGGTCGGGGTTCAGTCCCGCTCCGTCTCAGGCGCTCGCGATACGATAAGGCTGGTGAACATGGGTCCGCCGGTGTGGTAGTCGGGGCGCTTGGTAGCGGATGGGGGCGGTGGGGTCAAGGGGAGGGCGCATGGTTAACATGCGCCACCGCCAAGCTAACGACTTCCTCGATCGCCGTCGGATTATCAACTTACGGGGATAAAGCCGAAATTTTCGTCTCGGGCGGCATTGTGATCCATGAAGGCTTTATACTACCAAACCCCGGCTCCACGAGAAGACGTCCTTCACCGATGTTGAATTCATTAATTTCAGTCTTAGATGGAATTGCCTCGACGATGCTTACATCAAGCAAAAAATCTCCAGACTTCATTCTTTGCGCCTTTAACACGCAGAACTCGCCTCCTTCGTTGCCGTAACCCTTCAATACTGACGTCACTTTTGATTTTGTCTCCGTCATTACCTTTAATTTTGCTTGCTCTTTGCCAACATATTTGTTTATATAAAATTCTCTCGTTTTGCGCTTTTCGGCCCAGTTTTCAATATTATCGCAAGCTTGAGAGATATTTTTATTTGTTATTTGCTTTAGGGGAGCGTGACCTATAATCTCAATAGACCACTCTCCGGCTCGATCAACATTATCTACGAATAGAAAATCATCAGGCCCGCGTTTCAAAAATTCAATAATTAGGCCTCGAGCTAAGAATTCGTTTCTGTCTATTTCAATTAATTTTCCGATTGCTTGGACGCCGCTCAGATAAATTTTATCTATCAAGCGCTGGTTATTCGTCGATTGTTCAGTCCGCTGGAAGGGGGCGTGGAAGCCCAATTTTCCGGTTACGTGTAGCCGACGATCAAAGTATTTGTCTGAATGATACGCCTGAACGTGGCCGAACATGAAGATTAATGCGCAGGCGGAAAGGCATTCCTTGTTCGCATCCACAACGGTGGCGATGCCGCCGGTTTCTAGAATTGTGTCAATAATCGCTAAGGCTTCACCAAACGAACCGCCCGGACTATTCAGACACATAGTTGGAGTCGGCGTCTCCCCCACAAATCTTGGTATTTCAAAAGGTGTATTGGTTTTCGCCTCTAGTAATGCTCGGGCCTTTCCGATGGCGGGCAAGAATTTTTTGTTGTCGCCGATCTCTATCTCGCCATCCAATCGGATTTGACAAAGTTTCTCATCTGACACGGTGAAAGAACCTGCCTGCGCCGCGGTGGAAAACAGCAACAAAAGTGCAAAAATAAAAATCCGAACCATATCTAACCCCATAAGCGAAGCCCTTAGCTTGACAGTCGGAACTCATCAGCGCAATCCTAATTCGGCTAAACATTTGTGTATGCGACATGACTGAATTTGATAGACGATCAGGGTTGCTAGGGTGCATTTCTGCCCTCTCTTTCTCGATTGGGCGGCCGGGCGCATTGTTTGCCGCGAGCGGTGCTTCGTATGTCGGCAACGTCGTCGCAGAATGGCTTGATGGTGGACGCAAGATGCGGTTGAGAGAGCCGTTTGAATTTCGAAGCGCTCAAGGCAGACGTTGGCCTGTTCCTAGTGGAGCTGTTGTTGACGGTGCGTCAATTCCGCAAATATTCTGGAGTTTAATTGGGGGGCCTTTCGAAGGTGTTTATCGAAACGCTTCAGTCATACACGATCGATACTGCGATACCCGAGTTAGAAAAGCGGAAGACGTGCATCAGATGTTTTACGATGCCATGCTCACGTCTGGAGTGGGGCGCAGAAGGGCTTGGATTATGTACCAAGCTGTCGCTCAATTCGGTCCCCAATGGGCCGACCCGAAAATCGATCCTAAATGTGAGATCGTAGACGAAAATTACGATTTCACCCTCTGCGCCCGAAATGCGCAGAAGCCCGCTGTGAATACTCCTGATATTGGTAAGGACAAGTTGTCAATTTTTTTGGATAATGTCCAATCTCAATCCGATCCGCAGGACGTTGCTCTTCTACGAAAAAAGGTAGAACAACTTTGAGCATACATCGCTGCCAAGAGCCTATAGTAAGTTAAATTTGGTCAGTCGCATCTACTGTATATCCGCTCTTGTAGCTACCCCACATTCCACCAGCACCCGCCGCACATTCCGGATCGCCGGAAACACCTCCTGGTTGCGGTCCTCGCCCTGCGCGTCGAAGGCGGCCTGTTCCAACTCGCAGATCCACTTGTCTTCGTTGAAGATGCCGTTGGTGAACCAGACGATGGCGGGCCAGGCGGCGTCGATCAGCCATGGCTTTTTCGCCGGGCGCTTCACCATGATCATGCCGAACGTGTGGTTGACCTTCTGCTCAGCGTCGACGGGGATGTAGCAGATCCACAGGTCCAGCGCGGGCGCTTCGTCCGACCCGGTGAAGAAGCGCAGCGACTGGTAGGGGTAGTCCGTGCGGATGACCATGCGGTCGCGCGCGCCGTCGGGCGGCGTCATGGCGATTTCCGGCGGGGTCGGGGGCTTCTTTCGCCAGAAGTCCGGCTTCCAGATCGGCCCGCCGCGCCCGAGGATCAGCTTCTCGCCGATGTGCTGGCGCCCGGCCACGCGGCGGAAAGTGTAGATGACCTCCGCCCAGTTGGCGCCGGACGAGCAGCCGATGAAGAAGGTCCTGATCGACCCCATGAGTTTGCGGTGCAGGAACTGATGGTTCATGTCCATCAGGTTCTCGTGCATGAAGGAGTAATGGCAGTTCGCGCGGCGGTTGAGGTAGCGCGTCTTGTAGGCGGGGTTTTCGGCGGAGGGTATTTCGGGGAAGGGCGTCGTCCCTGCCTTTCCCGCGTCGCCGGGGAAGACGAAAACCAGCCCGTAACGCTCGCGGCAGGGGTAAGATTTCACGCCGCGCGGGCCGGAGACCGAGCCCTTGTCGTAGGGCAGCGAGACGCAGGCGCCGGTCGGGCCGAAAGCCCAGCCGTGATAGCCGCAGCGCAGGTTGTCGCCGTCGATCACGCCGTTGGACAGCGGCACCTGCCGATGCGCGCAGCGGTCCTCGAGCGCGAAAACCTGTCCCGCCTTGCCGCGGAACAGCACGATGGGGTCGCCGGCGAAGGCGGTGGCGAAGGGCTTGTTCTGCCTGACGTCGCGCGAGGTTGCGACGGGATACCAGAAGTTCGGGTCCAGTCCGGTCTTTCTGATGTCGCGCGGCTTGGCAGCCTCATCGACGGACAGCGTCGCCGCGCGCGAGGCAGTCCCCGTTTCGCCCAAATCCATCTTTGCCCCAACTGGCCGGTCGTCGCGCCGGGCCACTCTTCCCGGGCGATCAAATCGAGCTGGAGCTTATCGGATGTCGCTGCGCCGTGCGAGCGCTCAGCCGGGATAGCCGTGCCGGCTCTTGGAGGCCGCAATCATGCGCATGGCGTCCGCGTCCCTGCCAGCGGCGCAGGCGGCCGACGCGCCGGAAATCTCGCCGTCGATCTGCTTGTAGACGCCCTCGCCGACATTGCCCGTCTGGTGATCGCTGGAGACGACGGCGCGGTAGCGCTCGATCGCGCTCGTGCAGCCCGCGCCCTCGGGCAGTTTCACGCCCGGCGCGGCCGCCTGTTGCGGGGCGGGCGCTGCGACCTGCGGCGGCGGGCTGGAATTGCAGGAGGCCAGAGCAAGCAAAGCGGCGGCGCAGGCGGCGAGCGGCGGCAGGCGATGGGTCATCGAAGCGGGGGCTCCTTCGAGAGGCGCCCGGAAATTCGCCCGGGCGCGCGGCCGGGTCAAGCCGGAGCGGCTACTTGTCGGCGTCGCCCAGCAGTTTCGCGATAGGCTCGCCGATCTTGAACACGCCATTCACGCGCGCCACGAGAGTTTCGTCGGCGTAGATCAGCCCCTGCGCGAAGACGAGGTTGCGCGTCACACGCAGGATTTCGGTGCGGCTGTTCAGCCACGACCCCATCGGCGCGGGAGCGAGGAAATCCACGGCCATCGAAACGGTCGGCAAAAAATTGCGACCGACCTTGGGGTGGCGGTGGGCGGCCATCGGCAGCATCATGTCGGCGAAGGTCATGAGCCAGCCGCCGTGGCCGACGCCGCGCGGATTGCAGTGCCGCTCCTCGATCCGCATGCCGAGCTGAAAGCCCTGCGGGCCGTCGTCGCGGTAGAACAGCGGTCCGTTGCGCTCGATATAGCCGCCGCGCATGTCGAACACGAGCCACCCGGCGGGCGGGTTGGCGGAGGGGAGGGGCGTTTCATTCATTTCGTCGGCTCGTTTTGTCGGACAGTCGTGCGTTTGTGCCCGATCCGCGCCGTCGCAGGCAACAAAAAAAGCCCGCCGTGAGGCGGGCCGGTCAAGGCGGGGCAGGGCTCAATGCGAGAGGATGCGCAGGCCGAACGGCGTTTGCGCGGCGAGCACAGGCGCAGGCGCGACCTCGAAGGGGTGGACGTGGACGAGCTCGCTTTCGACAAGATCGAAGGCGATATCGAATTCTCCGTCCGGGCGGACCCGGACGATATGGCCCGTCGCGCCGCGCGGAAGATATTGCCCGTGCCGGACAATATCGACGGTCGCGAGAACCGGTCGGCCGGCAAGCGCGACCGAGCGGACGCGGCGGGCCAGCTTGAGCAGTCTTGTGATCATGGATGCGCTCCTGGGGGCGGCGCAGGCGACGGCTTCGGAGCCGGGCCGAGCGTTGCTGCATATCCGGTCAACGTCGCGCGGAGGCGCCAAGTTCCGTCATCCGATGCACGGCAGGCGATATTTCTGCGCTTGTCCTGTGCGCCGCCTTGGGGTATCGGTTCGATGTTCATGCGCGGCTCGCGCATGACTTTGCGCGAGGATTTCGTGGCCCGTTTCGCCACCAGCACGCTGATCGACGCCCGTGGGCCTGCCGCCCGCGCTGGCGCTCGCGCGCTTTCCCTCAGCCTGCTTCTTCTTAGCCGCCCCTGAGCGCCGGCCGGGCTTTGCCCTGGCGCTGAGGGGATGACGAGAACCCGAACCGCCGGCGGACCCAAATACATTCGAGCGTCGCGCCGGCTTCGAACGACACATTCGATTCCAGGAAAACGACCATGACTGCTCAAGCTGCCGAAACCGGCTCCAACAAGGACCGCGTCATCATCTTCGACACCACATTGCGCGACGGCGAGCAATGCCCCGGCGCGACAATGACCTTCGACGAAAAGCTGGAAGTCGCCGAATTGCTCGACGAGATGGGCGTCGACATCATCGAGGCCGGTTTTCCGGCTGCCTCCGACGGCGATTTCGAATCCGTGGCCGAGATCGCGCGGCGCTCGAACAACGCGGTGATCTGCGGCCTGTCGCGCACAGGGCTCGCCGACATCGACCGCTGCGGCGCGGCGATCAAGCAGGCCAAGCGCGGGCGCATTCACACGTTCATCTCCACCTCGCCGCTGCACATGTCGGTCAAGCTCAACATGACGCCGGAGCAGGTGCTGCAGGCTTCCGTCGACGCCGTGACGCGCGCGCGCAAATGGACGGACGATGTCGAATGGTCGGCGGAGGACGCCACCCGCACCGAGATCGACTATCTGTGCCGCGTGGTCGAAGCCGCGATCAAGGCGGGCGCGACGACGATCAACCTGCCCGACACGGTCGGCTACACCACGCCGCAGGAATACCAGGCGATGTTCGAGACGGTGCGTTCGCGCGTGCCGAATTCGGACAAGGCGATCTTCTCGGTCCATTGCCACAACGATCTCGGCATGGCGGTCGCCAATTCGCTGGCGGGAATCGCGGGCGGGGCGAGGCAGATCGAATGCACGATCAACGGCATCGGCGAGCGCGCGGGCAATGCGGCGCTCGAAGAGGTCATCATGGCCATCCGCACGCGCCAGGACGCGCTGCCCTACGACACGGGCATCGAGACGACCATGCTGAACCGCGCCTCGAAACTCGTCGCCGCCGTGACGAGCTTTCCGGTGCAGTACAACAAGGCGATTGTCGGCCGGAACGCTTTCGCGCACGAGAGCGGCATCCACCAGCATGGTATGCTGAAATCGTCGCTGACCTACGAGATCATGACGCCCGAATCCGTCGGCGTGTCGAAGACCTCGTTGGTCATGGGCAAGCATTCGGGCCGCGCCGCCTTCCGCGAGAAGCTGAAGGAGATGGGCTACGAACTGGGCGAGAACGCGCTCAACGACGCGTTCCGGCGGTTCAAGGATCTGGCCGACCGCAAGAAGATCGTCTACGACGAGGATATCGCCGCGCTGGTGGACGATGAAATCGTCAACGCCAACGACCGCTTCAAGGTGACGGCGCTGACGGTGATCGCCGGCACGGCGGGCCCGCAGTCCGCCGCACTGACGATGGAGATCGACGGCCAGAAGCAGACGCACCAGGCGACCGGCAACGGACCGGTGGACGCGATCTTCAACGCGATCACGGCGCTGGTCCCTCATCACGCGACGCTGGAGCTCTATCAGGTTCACGCCGTCACCGGCGGCACGGACGCGCAGGCAGAAGTGTCCGTGCGTCTGTCCGAGAACGGACGCGAGGTAACGGGCAAAGGCGCGGATCCCGATACGCTGGTGGCCTCGGCGCGCGCCTATGTGGCGGCGCTGAACAAGCTCGTCATCAACCGTGGGCGCGAGAAGGCGCAGGGCGCCGGCGCGGGCTAGACAGCGCTTCAACGAGATGTCGAAAGGGGCCGTCGCGGCCCCTTTTTGCTGTCAATATTCCGGCTGGCCATAGGCGTTGCGCGAGGGATAGCCGTAATAGGGGCCGCCGTAGCCGTCCCAGGGGTAGGAATAGCCCCAGCGCGGATGCGGGAACCACCAGCCGGCCTCGCGGCGCTGGCCGACGACCACCGCGCCGCGCGTCGTCTCCACGACGACCGGGATGGAATCGACGGCCAAAACCGGCCGGTAGGACGAATAATGCCTGTGCGTCCGCCGATGCGCATAACGGCGCGCGGCGGGCTTCCGTGCGCAGTCGCAGTCGCGCGACCAGCCCCGCGCGCGAGCCTCCGCGGCCTGAGGCGCGACGAGGGCGAGAATCGCGGCGCCGGCCGCGACCGCTATTGCGATAGAGATTTTCATGATCCGCTCCCGCAGAATCCCCCATGATCCTAGCGCGCAAACCCGCGCCGCGCGACGGGGCGCGCGGCTTTGCGGAAAATTGCGCGCCGTGGGGTGGACAGGGCCAAAACCGTTTGCTATCTCGCCGCCTCCGGTCGCAACCGGTCGATGGGCGCATAGCTCAGTTGGTAGAGCAGCTGACTCTTAATCAGCGGGTCCT
>JASGFP010000139.1:0-8188 GCA_047605445.1 Rhodoblastus sp. | reverse complement strand
GCGTGAACATGGGTCTGGCGGGAACCTTTGTCGACGACGGCGGCGCCGTGATCGTGCCGACCGGCGGCGATGGCTCGAAGGCATGGGTCATGCAGCCGCAGTTTCATCTGTCGAGCAAGCAATACGGCGCCAGGCACGACGCTGTCGTGGATGAATATGGGCGCTTTGTGTCGGGCACGGACGACACCGCGGCGATCCAAAAGCTCTTCTACGCGTCGCCGACGCTCGGCATCAAGTCGCTGTATCCTATGCCGGCGTCGTTCACCAATCTGCTGATGCCGGATTGGAACGTCACCGGCAAATACTGGTCGGGCGACGGCACATTCATGCTGACAGGGCAGCAGGGACTTTCTGTCCTCGTGCAGCGTCCGGAGGCGACATCCGGCTATGGGATCAAGCATCCGCACATCGATACGACCACGAGCCCACGCGGTCAGCATGACGGCATACTGGTCGAAAACATCACGCTCGTCGGCGGCTGCGGACTGTCGAAAGCGATGCACGGTTGGGGGTTCGAGAACACGACGCGCCTGCGCATGCGCGGCTGCAAGACATACGCGTTTCCGCGCGGCGCCGGAGTGCATCTCTACGCCCATCAAAATGGCGGAATGTATGGCCCTGAGTTGCACGGCAACGTATGGGGCTACCAGACGACGACCGCCATCAGCGGATCGTCCTTCGTTGATCTGACGCTCATGCGGTCGCTGGCGCTGGAGGTCGGCGTCTGGCTTGATGGCCCATATGACACGACGGGAAAGTGCAACGACGTCGTTATCGACGATCGAATTCTCGATTGCCGCGTAACCGGCATCTATGTGCGCGGGCATGGCGTGCGCGGGACGGCCGGCTGCTCCTACAATGTGCGCGTCACCAACTCCATGTCGGTCGAGCAGGATTTCAAGAAGGTCGAGGAAGGCCTGCTCGTTTCAGCCGCCGACGCCAGCCATGTCGTCATTCGCGCTGATGCGCCGGCGGCCAATCGCATCGCCGGGCTCTATGTCAATTGCGTTTTCGCGACGCTCGACGCCAACGGTTACGTCGTCGATTGGCAAGTCATCACCGCCGACGATGGCGCTGGCGCCCTGACGCTGAAAGGCAATCTTGCGAGCGGCGTTCCGGCTGGCGGTCTGAAATACAGGATTTCGGACGCGGCCGTGTGGGATGTCGCGACCGAGGACGAATTCAATCCGACCAAGGCGAACTTCAACTATTTCGCGCTCTACAGCTCGATTTATTGGGGCACGCCGGACGGCCAGCTCAGGTGGTATGTCTATACGGAGGAAACCTTTGCAGGCGTCGTCGCTCCGTCATGGGCATCGGTCGATGTTCTGATCGAATGTGTCGCTGTCGTCAGCGAAGGGTGGGCATGGCGCACGCTCGACGGCTCGGACGGCTGGCGACCAAAGCAGGCGCGGTTCACGTCGGCGCTCGGTGGCCCGAACGGCGTGGTCGCCGAAACGCACATGACCGGCCATATCTGGAACGGCGACGGTCAGAGCGACGGCAATACCTTTGGCCTCATCGGGTCGCGCACCAACAACACCGGCGGCGCGCGTCAGCCGGGCGAGGCCGTGCGTTTCGGCTCCGGCTACCAGCTTGCGCAGCCATCTACGACCGGCCTGCACTATCCTGTCGTCTCGCGCGGTCGCGTCCCGACTGGAGGGTTTGCGCCGGGCAAAAAGATGCCGATCATGATGCACGGCTTCCAGCCTATCCAACTCGATCTCGACGCCTCCGGCGGAGCGGTTTCGATCGACTGGGCGGTCGTTCAGATTTCGGGTTCGAACAATTTCAAGGCGGTCAATCCGACCTCGCTTACCAACTACTTTACGGTCGTTGGGCGAGTTGCCGCGCCCTACAGCGGCACGGGCGTCGTGTCCGCCAGGGCATTCATCGGTCCGATCGGAACCTAGTCGGGAGATTTCGCATGTTCTACGTCTCGCCCGAGGGCAACGCGGTTGCCGAATTTCCTGACGAAATGGTCGAGGACGCGCGCGCGGTGCTTGCGGCGCTGCTTGCGCGCCGCGAGGCCGGCGAGTTTGTCGACCAGCACGAAATCGACGAGGCGAAATCGCTCGCCGACTGGACGGAAGCGCCGCCGGATCGCATCGCCGCGCATCATGTGGCGATGGCGCGGTCGACGTGGTTCGCCGGCGCGCCCGATCCTGTCGACGCGGAGGCCTACACCGCATGGACACAAGCGCGCGCGCTCGCATTAGCGGCTGTCACGGAGGCCGAACTACCCTACGCAAAGTCGACTGTCCTGCGCGACCTCGCCAATCTGCGCTGGCGGCGCGAGGTCGCCGGCACGCTTGCCGAGGGCATGGCAATTCCGACCGACGCCACGGCTCAGTCGAAATTCGCGGGCGCAGTGATGGCCGCGATGCTCGACCCGGCATATGTGGTCACATGGAAGCTGGCCTACGGAAATTTCGTGACCCTCGGTCACGACCAGATCGTCGCCATCGCGCAGGCCGTCCGCGCTCATGTTCAGGGTTGTTTCGATCACGAGGCGACCTTGTCGGCGCAGGTCGAGGCTGCGGCTACGCCAGCAGCGCTTTCGGCGATCGACATCGAAGCCGGCTGGCCGGCGTGAACCGGCGCCGCGAGCTTCTTCTGCTCGTCGACGCACTGCCACCCTGTCCTCCGGAGGCGGCGGCGCTGGCGGGCGCTTCTAGTGCGCCACCGAGCCGCGCAGCCACCGGGGCGGGGTCACCGAGATGTCCCAGACGAATTGCTCGTCGAATGACTGCTCGGACAATTTCCAGCCGAAGAGCGAATTCCGATAGGTTCCCGAGAGCTTGATACTCGCGAGCCAAAGCGGCCGGATTGGTAAAGGATAGTAGCACTTGTACGAGATGCCGCCGCCGCTGGCGATCGTATACACGGCTGTGGTCATAAGGTCGACGCGCGCGAGCTTGTCACTCGGCCCGCGCCCCTCGGCCACATGGCAGCGGACGCGGAGATCTGCGATCGCGAACATGTGGCTTTCGTTTCCGATCTCGAAGACCGAATCGAACGGCGAAACGGCGCCCGGCGCGCCGGGCCGGATAGTCGGAGCGGTGGGCCCGAGTGGAGCGAATGTGTAGAAGGCCGCGGCGACTGCCAGTGCGCCGCCGGCCTGGGCGACGAGCGACCGCCACCAGGCGCGCGGTGGCGGTGAGGGAGGCGGCGGCGGCGGCTCAGCAACCGCAGCCCCGCGTTTCCTGGCGTTATGTGTTGCCTTGCGCTTGCGCGCTCGCTGAAGCTGGCTCTTGTTCGTCATGGGCGATGGCGACCGCCGGTGCGCGCCGCGTCGCCGGCCCGCCGGCGGGCCGGCAATGTCTGTCGGGGGAGGCTTCAGGGTGAGCGTGCAAGGGCGCGTCGTCAAGGCGCGTTTTGAAACGTCTTCGAAGAGGGCTCAATGTCCGCCAATACGCCCAATGTCGGCGTCCGCACGCTGCTCAACCGCATCGACACGTCGCCCGTCCTCATTGCCGACATGTCGCCGATCGGCGGCGTGTTCACGCCCGGCTTCGACAATGATCGGCCGGTCGATCGCGACATTTTCCCGCCGGACACGCCGGTCCTGTTTTCGACCGCCGACGAGGATGCGGTCGCGGGCTGCGGCGCGGGCACGCTGCGCCAGACGGTCGACCGCTGCATCGCCTCCGGGATCACGGCCAACATCATCGCCAGCGTGCCGAACCTGCTCGCCAACGATACGGCCGACCAGCAGATGGCCAAGATGGTCGGCGTCCCGTCGAGCTATTCGGGCGCCTGGGCGCTGCTCAAGGCGCTCGACGAATGCGGCGCCAAGCCCGGCATGCTCATCGCGCCGAATTTCTCCGCCCAGCGGCCGGACGGTGCGGCCAATCCGGTCTTCACGGCGTTCGATGCGATCTGCGATAAACTGGTCACGCCGGTCGCCATCGCCGGCGTCCCGTCATCGGACAAGACGGCGGCGGCCGAGTGGGCGGCCGACTTTCAGGATTCGCTCAACATCATCGCCTGCGCGCAGGGTGTGAAGGTCTCGGCCGACGGCCTGCCGGTGGTCATGGACCCGGCGGCATCGATCGCCGCGCTGATCGCCAAGACCGATGCGCAGATGGGCGCGCCCTACTATTCGCCGGGCAATCAGGACTTGGTCGATATTCTCGGCCCGTCGCGTTCTGTCAATTTCGTGATCGACGATCCTGGCTGCGAGGCGAACTGGCTCCTGCAGCGCGGCGTCAACTCGATCGTGCAGAAGCAGGCGAACCGCACGTCGCGCTCGACCAATGGGCCGCAAGGCAAGACGTTCTGGGGCTTCCTGAACACGTCCACGGACCCGCTTTGGCGGATGATTTCCGTCGTGCGCACCCGCAAGGCCGTGCGCGAAGCGATCCCGCGGACGCTGGAAAAATACATCGGCAAGAAGCTCGGGCCGCATCTGGTGACGGTGATCATCCAGTCGCTCGACGCGTTCCTGAGCGAGCTCGAGAGCCTGCCGGAGCCGGCCGTGCTCGGCCATTCGGTGCGCTGGGACCGCTCGCTCAACGACAACGCGTCGCTGCGCGTCGGCGGCCTCGTGATCTCCATGGATTTCGAGGAGACGCCCGACCTGCTCGACCTTCAGGTCTACACCGGCCGATACGAGGCGGCGTTCAACATTCTCGCCACCGAAATCCAGGCGGCGATGCAGGCCTACAATATCAGCGGCCAGCTGCCGTCGTGATGTGAGAGGATCGTCATGGACAACCAAATTCACGGCGGCAACTGGTTCTTCGACACGCTGAACGCGTGGCGCGTGCTGGACAACGTCAATCTGCCCTCGCTTGAGCGCGCCATGTCCAGCTTCGCGCCGGGCGGCCATGTGATGAGCGCCGCCTTTCCGGAGGAGCTGAAAGACCTGACCGCGCGCATCAAGCTGCGCGGCTACAGCCCTGACGTGAACGGCCTCGTCGGCCGCGAGCCCGGCCAGTATGTGACGGCGACCTACTACGAAAACCTGATCTCGTTCCGCACGGGCGAGCAGAAGGGCCGCGTCATCTCGATGAAGGGCTTGCTCAACGGCGTGAAGCCGGACCAGCGGCAGGGCATGAAGAAGACGGGGACCGAATACGATTTCTCGTCGATCGTGCTTTACACGGACAGCTACGACGGACGCGTGATCCACAAGTTCGATTTCTTCGCCGGTCCGGGCGCGACCATCGTCAACGGCAATGCGATCTTCGCAAGCATGGCCGCCAATCTGGCGATCGGTTCGGGCACGGTGCTCTGATGGGCGGCGCCGATCTTTCGAACGCCCCGGCGCTGCAGCCGGGCGACATCCCGCTGCCGCCGGAAGGGGCTGAGGGGGAGGCCGCGGGAGCGGTAAAACCGCAGCGCCGGCGCAAGCCCTATGCGAGGCTCGACTTCCTTCAGCCCTCGGCCATTTCAGCGGGTCTGACGCTGAAATATCCATTCCGTCTCGATGGCGCGGAAGTTCGCACGCTCACCGCGCGCATGCTCGCCGTCGGCGAAATGCGCGACCTCGGCATCACGATGGAGGAGACAGGCGACGACGACGTCGACGTGATCTACGCCGCCATGGTCGATCTGCCGGTGGAGGCGCTGCGCGGGCTGATGGACGAAGACCTCGACATGGTCGTCTCTGCCTGCGCCCCTTTTTTGCCCCGGGCGATGCGGGTGGAGCCGCAGCCCGAGACTGGCGAAAAATAGCGCTGATCGTCGCGCGCGCCTGCAACGAGCCCGTCACGACGGTGCTCGGCTGGCGATGGGACGAGGCGTTGCGGTTTCTGGTCGACGCCCAGGAAATCGAGGCGGATGAGGGCGCGCAGCGCGAGAAGCTGCTCGCAAGCCTGTTCGGAGGTTGATCCGTGAGCAATCTCGATGTCTCGCTGACGCTGAAGCTCGTCAACCTGTTCTCCAGCTCCGCAAAAGACGCGCTGCGGGACTTGCAGGGCCTCAAGAGCGCGGCCGAGAGCATCGGCAAGAGCGGGACCGGTTCATCGGGAGCCTCCGCGCTCGACCATGAAGTCAAGAAGATCGACGAGAACGCCAGGAAGGCGGTCACGTCGCTGCGCGGCATCGCGAACGCGTCGTTCGGCGCGACGTTGAGCGCCACGGCGGCGCTGTCGGCGAACGTCAAGAAGATCGACACGAATTTCCAGAGCGCGGCGGCGAGCGCCGGCGCGGCGAAACGCAATATCGACGATGTTGGCAAGACGATATCCGCCCAGCCCGCGGCGATCGAAGCGGCTGGAAAATCGTTCATTCTCTACGCCAAAAAGGCCAAGACGGCCGAGGAGCAGGTCGAAGCGCTGCAAAAACGGGTGCAGGCGCTCGCCGCCGGCGCGTTCACGGGCAAGCAGATCGAGGAGCTTGCGCGGAAGCTGCGCGCGCCGCTCGAAACCGCGATGGAGAAGGCCGAGGAATTCGAGGCCAAGATTTTCTCGATCGCCAATGCCGCGGGCGCTCTCGGCAACCGCAAGCAGCTCGCCGACAGCGTGCTGGAGGCCGCGAAGAAATCCAACCTGCCCTGGGAGGACATCGCCAAGGGCGAGCGCAAGATGGCCGAACTCGGCGGCGGCGCCTATCAGGGCGAGCTGGCGCAGAAGGACCGCCGCACGGATCTGGCGCGGCTTGCGAAAGTCGCCGAGGCGAGCCCGGAGGACATCTACCAGCTCTATTTCGAGCATCGGAAGCTCGGGCTCGATCCCGACAAGTCGATCCGGGCGCTTTATCGCGACTACGCCACCGGAAAGCAGGGCGCCTACGAGCTCAAGAACATGGCGCAGGGCCTGCCGCAGCTGCAGCAGGCCGGGCGAACCTTCGGCATGACGCCAGAGCAGGCGGCGACGTCCATCCCCACGATGTTGCAGATGTTTCGCGAAAGCTCCGGCAAGACCGAGGCCGCGGACACGTGGATGAAGCACATCCTCGGCAAGCTCGACGATCCGCACTACAAGAAGCGGTTCCGGGACGAGCTGAATGTCGACGTCGACGCCGAACGGACCGCCGCGCAACGCGCGGGCAAAGACCCGCTTCTCGCCGTGCTCGACAAGCTGTCAGCGGCGCTGACGAAGCAAGTCGACGCCGCTGGCGCCGCCGCCGGAGCCCCGAACAAGGAGACCGAACAGGTCGAAGGCGTCGATCCCTCGAAAATGGGCGAGGTCGCGCGCGACTATTATTTCCGCATGGGCCTCACCGCCTATGCCCGCAAGCGCGGCGAGTACGAGAAATACCTCGAAGGAACGGACACCGCCTATCCGGATGCGATGAAGGCGTGGGACGAGCAGCGCGCGACGACGCGCGGCACTCACGAGGCGAAGGACATCGCCCAGTCGGAGGCCGCTATCCGCTCGGGCGACACGCAGATGATGGCGCAGCGCCGCACCAACGAAATGAAGCGGAGGGCGGCCAACGTCGGAACGAACGTCTCGCAGAACCTGCCGACCCTGACGGGGCTCGGCATGGGCGCGTGGAATCTCGGGACGACGCTCGCCGGCGCCGGCGGCGCGCTCTACTCGTATGGCTCATCGGCGCTGGCCGCCTACGGCGGCTGGCAGATCGCCAAGCTCCAATATCCGTGGCTCGGCCAGATCGGCTCCAGTGTCGGCGGCGCGGTCAAAGGGGTGGCGGAAGCCCCGAAAATATTCGGCGGCGAAATGTCGACCGCGATGGGCGAGGTCGCCGCGCAATCTCCAAAGGTCGCGCTGTTCATGCAGCGCTTCGCCGCCTTCGCCCGCTTTCTCGGGCCGCTGGCGATGATTTTGGGCTCGGTCGAGGCCGGCAAGGGCGGGCTGGTCGATCTCAAGGAGTTGAGCCGCCGCAACCGGGGCGGGCGCGATCTCACGCCGGAGGAAACGGCCGCCGAACTCGCCAAGCTCGACGCCGCGCGCGCGAAGGCGTTGGGGAGAGCGAATGCATCGCCGATGCCCAACCCCACGGAGGCGGACGCCAAGGCGATGGGCGCGGTGGCCCGGGTGAAAGAGGCGGCCAAGACCGATCTGCAGCCCGAGGGCGCGCAGGCGATGCAGACCTATGCGAAAGGGCTGGAATCGCAGGGCGCGGGCGCCGTGGCCAAGGCGTCGTCGATCGTCGAGCAGCTCAAATCCGTCTTGAACACGACTTTCACACCGACGATCTCGCCCCGCGTGACGGCGCCGTCGCCCGCGTCCGGCGGCGGCGCGACGCCCGGCAAGCAGTCGCGGCTGCGCGGCGG
>JASGFP010000138.1:0-8298 GCA_047605445.1 Rhodoblastus sp. | reverse complement strand
CGTCCAGCGTCGCGACGCCGCCGGCGGCGCCCTTGTCGGCGAGATCGTCGCTGGACAGCGTGACAACGCCGTCTCGGCCGGCGACGGACGTGACCATGTTCGGCAACTGAGCCGGGGGCACCTTTCCATCACTGTCAAGCTGCGCAATGCCGCCCGGAGAGCCCGAGCGTGTATCGAGATCGTGCGCGACGGCCTCGGCTGCGGCGGCGCTTTCGGCGGCCGCGTGCATGTGCGTCGACGTCGTGTCGATGATCTCGTCGACAACCGCGCGCGCGTTGACGACGGCGTCGCGGTCCTCCGCAACAGCCGCTTTGTCCTGGGCGACCGCGTCGCGCGCGTCGCTGACGAAGGTGCGATCGAGCGCGGTCTGTTGAGCCGCGGCGACCGCCTGCGTCCCTGCATCGACGGCTGCCGACGCGTCGAGCCAACGCGACCAGTTCGTCGACGCGTCAGATGGCTCGTCTTCGGTGGGATTGAGGCAGAGCCACAGCGTTTCGCCGCCGTGCCTGACGACGTCGCCCTTGGCGTGCAGCACAGCCTCCCATGACGGGAACGGCCGCACGCCAGGCACGCCGGGAATGCCGCGCGACAGCGGCCCGGAAAGGAGGCCTTCGGTCATAGGCGCATCTCCACAGGCAGGGTCGACGATGGCGCCACGTCGACCGTGACGATGGCGACGTTGATCGCGGTGGCGCCGTCCATGCGCATGAGTTCCGTGCTCACCTTGCCCGAAATCCCCTTGAACGCGCCGGGCGGGCCGAGAAACGAGAAGGTGACGAGGTGATGGCCGTCGTCCGTCGCCTCGCCGAAGGCGCTGACCTCGCAGGCACCGCCGGTGATGAAGTCGGCGATGATGTCGCGGGGATCGAGCGGATTGCGAAAGGTCGCCCGCCAGCGCGCGTCGACGAACTCGGCGACGTCGCCGTCGTAGAGCAGGCCGCGCGAGGCGGCCACGCTCTCCGCGTCAAACACACTGAACTCGAACACCGGCAGGTCGCTCATGGCGCGTCAGAATTCCACGAGAAATTCGGCGAGGCCGGACGGCGGAGCGGGCCAGCTCGCATCGAGCGCGGCCGAAGCTGCGTCGCCGGCGCCGATCAGCGCATCGCGCGCCTCGATCATCGCCGTCTCCCAGGCGTTGACGGCGTTGAACATCGTCACCTCCGCCTTCTGTTCGTCGGTGAGCGTCTGCCCGAGCACGGCGAGCTGCAGCAGATAGGCGGCCTCACGCTGCATCGAGCCGTCCTTGCCCTGCAGCGCCGCGACGATCCGCATGGCGCAGGCCATTTCGATCGCGCGCCGCGCCTGCAACGGATCGGGCGCGGGCGCGACATAGGCCGCGATCGGACCGTAGTCGCCGGCCATCGCCTTCGCGAATATCTCGGCCGTCTCGGGATCGTCGGCCGTCAGCGTCGTTCTGACGCCGCGCGGCGTCGTGATGTCGATCTGCGTCCCCGCCGCATTGGCGAAGACGGGCGCGGTGAAGGGCGCGGACGGTTCGGCGACAGGCGCGTCGGCCGCGGGGGTTTCCGTCGTCTCAGACATTGGGCTTCCTCGTGTAGATCAGGGCGTAGAAGTAGTCGCTGAACACGGCGCTCCCGAGCCAGACCCACGTCTCCAGCTCCCAATTGCCGGCCATGACGCCGTTGATGCTCATGGTGTTCGGCGGCGAGAAATTGCCCGACTGCCAGCCGGTGTTCGCGCCGTCGATGCCGATCCTGCAGGTGACGCCGGCCACGCCCACCCAGGCGCCGCCCTGGATTTCGGCGGCGGTGTAGCTGTTGCCCTTGCGAAACCCGGCGCCATAGGGGTTTCCCATCGACGCGATCGACACGACCTGGATGATGAACTGGCCGGGGTTGACGCCCGGACCGCCGACGCCCGAGCCCGCCAGTTTCTTGGGCGTGATCGCGACATCGTCGCGCACGCCGGCCTTGGCCTCGGCCAGCGTCGCCACTTCCATCGCGCCGCGCTGCGTTTCCGTCGCCTGCACAGCGCTGAGCGGCGTGGCCGCGCCGTCGCCCGACAGCGTCGCGTCATGGCTGACAGCGCTGATCCCGCCTCCGCCGCCGCCTCCGCCGCCGCCAGGCGCATTGCGCGCGAGGATCTGCGCCTGCCAGCCGCCGCTCGGCCGCGCGGCCACGCGGAACAGGATGGAGCCCGCGACATCGCCGGCCGACGGCGCGTTTCCGTTCGCCCAGACGATGGGGATCGGCCCGAGGCCCGACACGGAAATGGTTGGCGTCGTCGTCGTGTTGGCGGCCAGCACATCGACGATCAGGACGAGATCGTCGTTGTAGGCCTCGACCGCCGGCGCCGGCAGGATCGAGATGGCGTTGACGCCGCCGGCGTCGGCCGCGTGAAGGAGGCGGACGTTGCCGCGTTTCAGCTCCTGCATCAGCGCATACATCTGCGCGGTCGCCGCGACCAGGGCGTCGCTTTCTGCCGACATGGATCAGTCTCCCAGCTTCTGTTCGGCCGCCGCCATGCGCCGGTCGAGATCGACGATGCGCGCCATGGCCGTGCGCGAAATGGTTTCGACGTTGCGCAGGGCGCGCGCGCGATCGATGACGAGCGCGAGCAGATCGGCCAGATGCGCTTCGACGCGATTGACGATGAGCGTGATCGGCGCGCCGTTGACGACGATCGGCAGCGCCGAAATGTCGAAACCTTGCACAACGATCAACGCGCCGATCGTGATCGGAATGCCCTGAGCCTTGTAGCCGAGCGGCGCGCCATAGGTCGCGTGGCCTTCCTCGTCGACGCTCTGGATCACGGTCGGGTCTTCCGACCACAACGCGAACAGCGTGCCGTCCTGCAGGAAGAGGCCGATCTCGTTGATCCAGCCCGTCATGTCGCCGTCGATCGTCGCGGCGAACTGGATCTGATCCGACGCCGGCTTGGAGCCCGCGCCGAGCGGGACGCGCATGAATTCGGCCTTCAGCGCCGTCTCGTGGCCCGTCGGCTGGTAGCCGAGGCCTTTGCCCGCATTGCCGGGCAGGCCCATCCCGACCGCCAGATAGGCGAAAGCCGCCACGATGCCCGTCGGCGGCGTGACGATCGCTGCGCGGCCGGCGTCGGTGATCTTGAATTTGATCGCGGGCGTCGTCACGCGGCCACTCCTTCGATGAAGGCCCATTGCGTCGGGTTGACGCCGAGCGCGGCGATCGGCTGCTCGACGGCGGTGTCGGCCGCCACCGAGAAGGCGACGTCCTGCGACAGGCGCTTGACCGTCTCGATGACCTTCTGCGCGTGGCGCTGCGAGCGCTCGGACAAGAGCGGCTCGCCATCGAACAGGCGTTCGTTGAGCGTGACGACGACGACATGCGTGCCGGGCGCGCCGAGCGGGACGCGCTGGTGCCATTGTGTCCAGGAGACGGTCATGCCGAGCAGCGACAGGGCGTAGCGCACGCCCTTGATCGTGCCCTCCTGCACCTTGATCGGCAGCGCGTTCACGACGACGCTGCGGACATAGGCCTCCTTCATGCCGGGTTCGACATAGTCCTGAAGCCCGAGCGAGCGAATGGCGTAGGGCAGCATCGTCGTCGGAATGTCGGCGACATCGAGCGCGAGGCCGCCCTTCCAGTCGAACGACGCCTGAATGCGCGTCATCAGCGCGAGCATCGCCCGGCCGCGATCGTCGGCGGCCGCGGCGGGGATCAGGCGCTTGTCGGTGACGGTGGTCATGAGGCCACCTTCACGATCGGCTCGTAGATCTCGATCGCCGCGCGCTGCGACGCCGACAGCTTCTGGTAGGCGAAGTTCGGCGTCTCGACGTTGATCACGCCGGCGACTTCCATCACCGCATCGCGCACGGTCTGCGGCACCACAGTCGGTGCGAGTTGCAGTCCCCATGGCGCGGTCGCTTGCAGCGCCGCCGCCTTGGCGGCGGTCACGATCGTTTCGTCGGCCGTGGCGATGACGAGCTGCATGCGCAACGGCATAACGACGCTCTCCACGACCTTGATCGTCACGAGGTCGCCCATGGGCAGGATTTCTTCGGCTTGCAGCCGGTCGAGTTCCGTTTTCAGCGCCGCGCGCAACGTGGCCGCGGGCGCGCCGTTGGCGGTCAGCGGATAGAGGTCGACATAGCAGGGCTGCGGCCGGATCGCGGCGCAATCGACGAACGTGGCCGAGAAGGCCATGGCGTGCTCGATGTAGCCGCGGCGCTGCCCGCAAATGGATGTCTTTTCGAGCGCGTTGGCGAGGCGCAGGCGATAGGCGTCCGCCGCCTCCGCGTCGGCGCCGCCCGCGGTCGCGACGGTGTTGATCGCCGAGGCGACGCCCGCGACCGGATCGAGCAGGCTCGAGACCTGGCCGGGCTGCAGCCCGTTGGCGGCGACGCCGGCGACAGCCGCCGTCGCGTCGACCACGCCCGCCGTCGCGCCGGCGGCGATCGCGAGCCCCTCATCCGTCAGAAATACGGTCGCGTCGGTTCCGCCGCTGACGCGCGTCCCCGCGGGGATCAGCGTCGCGGTCGGCGTCACGCTCGACAGGCTGAAGCGGATGCGCGTGACGGCGCTCGCGGCAGGCAGCGGCGGCGTCTCGATGCCGGGCTGCGCGCCGAGGTGACGCAGCCAGGGCAGCTCGGCCAGCGTCGTGTAGCGCTGCTCGTGAGCGATCTGCGCGTCGGTGTTGATGAGCGACCAGAGGTAGGCGACCATGTCGATCAGCAGCATCTCCACCTGCATCGGATAGAGCGTGCGGCCGGTCTCGCCCTCGAACCATGTGACGAGCTGCGCCTTCAGCGCGTCCGGATCGCGCTCGAACAGCGCGGGAACGGGAAGGGCGCGCAGATCGTCGAGATTGTAGGGGCCGGCTTCGTCACGACGGGCCATAGGGAACCTCGATCGTGACGATCTTCTTGTCGATGTCAGCCGACAGATGCAGGGAGATCAGGAATTTCCAGCGCCCGTCCTCCATCCACGACGGCACGATCCTGTCGACGGTCACGCGCGGCTCGTAGGTCTTGATCGCGTCGAACAATTCGCGCGTGAGGTTCGGGATGGCCGTCGGCTCCGGCGCGTCGATCCAGGGCATGAGCCGCACGCATTTTTCCGGTTCGAGCGGCACCGTGCCCTTTTCGGTGATGCAGATCGCGTGCACTGCCTGGATCGGATCGAGATGGCCGAACACGATTTCGCCCAGCGCGCCGCGCTGGTGCTGCCAGTTGACATATTCGATCGTGCGCAGATCCTGCATGGTCGAACCTTGCGTCGCTCCCCTTTCATTCGACACGGGACATTGTCCCGTCGTCGGTCGCCTATTTACTTCGCAACGGAGGCTTCTCGACCGCGCCCAGGACGATGGGCTTGGTCACGACGATGCCGTCCTTCGAGATCTGCATCAGCGTGTCCTTCACGCCGACGATGCGCTTGCCGTCGGGCAACAGAAGCCGGCTTACCTTGGTCTTCGGATCGTGCTCCTCGACCGTGCCGTCGGAATAGGTGACGTGGTCGACGTCCTCCGCGCCCGTCGGCGAGGGGTCTTCGTCCGAATAAACCGAACCCAGAATGATCCCGTCCTCGCCGCGCCAGTCGACAAGGCAGGCGACCTGCTCGCCGATCGCCGGCATGTGCGTCTGCCTCATGCCTTTGGCGCCGCGCGAGACGACGCGCAGCCAGAACGACTGCACGCCGTCCTCGTCCTCGAATTTCACGCGCACGCGGCGCTTCGCTGGGTCGAGTAGCGTGACGACGCCGGATTTGTATTGGGCGCTGCGCTGCGACCGCATCACTTGCCGCCTGACTGCGACGCGCGCGCATCGGCGATCTCGATGTTGGTGGTGGCGCTGCGGCGCGTCCATTGGTGGCGCGCGCGCTGGATGATGTATTTGCGGTTCCAGCGGCCATAGCCCGCCAGTCCGAGCGTCACGCCCGCCTGGAGCGTGGGATCGCCCACCAGCTCGAAATCGCCCGTCCAGGCCTTCATGTTGGCCTTCTGGAGTTTCGAGCGGACCATCTTGTCCGCCTGCGCCTTGCTCTCGACGCGATCGTCGGTGCGCTTGGTGTCGCCGGTCTTCACCTGGCCGTCCTCCACCTCGACTTCGATGTTCTTCTTCGTATTGCCGTCGAAGTAGCTGGCCTTCGCCTTGGAGTAGGTGCCTTCGGCGTCGTGCTTGAGGTGATAGCGGATGATGGCGCGGTCGCCCTTGGTCAGCGTCGTCACGGGCTGTTGCGCGAAAAGATCATCGCGGTTGGCGTAGATGGCGTTGCCGCCCTTCACCGCGAAAAAGCAGCCGAAGTCCGAGGCGAGCCGCGCCAGATATTCGAGGTCGAATTCCCGGCGCTGCGTGTTGCGCTCGAACAGAACGTCCGGCGGATTGCCGATCATGCCGAGGCCGGCGTCCGAAAGCACCTTCTGCGCGATCTGCTTCTGGCTCTGCTTCTCGAAGCCCCGCGTCTTCTTGGTCTTCAGCGCCTGGTTGACCGGCTTCGACTGGCCGCGCAGCGAAAACGTGTCGCCGCTGCGCGCGCCTTGCGCGTTCGGTTGATCGAGGAAAAACGTGCCGGCGTCGAGCAGGCGGCCGCCCTTGTAGCCCAGAAAGACCTGCATCTTGTCGTTCAGCTCCGGGAACCAGGCGTCGAACCAGCGGCCGTGATTGTTCCGAAACTCGATCTGCACCTCGTCGGCATGCCCCTCCAGATTGTCGGTGACCGTCGTCGAAATCCATTCCGACGAGGTCGCGTCGGTGATGTCGACGCCGCGGAACAGGATGCGCACGATCGGCTGGCGAAGGTCGAGGACGTCCATGGCGCCTATCCGGTCCGCCACGGCGGCGCGACGAGCGTGACCGGCGCGTCGAGCAGCGGCACGCGCAGCGTCAGGCCAACGGGCAGCACGCGCGGGAGGGGCGTCAGCGGATCGGTCGCGAACAGGGCGCGGTTGGCGTCGACGATCGGTCCATAGCGGTCGGCGTCGCCGTAGGCGCTGTAGGCGATCAGATCCCAGCGGTCGCCGGGCCTGGTCGTATATTCGACGAAGCGGGTCATTTCGCGTCCCCGATCATCGGACGCGCGTCGCCATGCACGCCGCGATTGAGCGGCACGTCGGCTCCTTTGGTCCAGCCTTGCCATCCCGCCTCGGAATGGCGCTCCTTGCGCGGCTTTCGGACATTGGCGACGGCGCCGGCATAACGCTCAGCGACAGCGTTTCGCGCCGCCGTCCTCGCCGCGTCGTCGCGCACGTCCTTGAAAAGATCGACGAGCCGAACGCAAAGCCGCGACACCATCGCTTCAGTGAAATCGGCCACGGCCGCCCGTTTCGAGGCGAGGCCACGCCGGCGACGGTAGAAGGCTCCCGCCTTGAATTCGCGCTGCGCACGTGTGACGGCGCGCAGGCAGATGTCGCGCAGATAGGCGGCGATCTCCGGGCCGGGCGTTTGGCCCCAAAACTCGATCACTTCTTGGCCGCGTAGATTGATCGCCGCCGTGTTGGTTACAAAGGCGATGATCGCGACGAGCGGCGTGCGCCACGTCGTCCGCTGCTCCCGCTCCTTCTGGCGCTCGCGCGTGAATTCGATGTCGAGATCATTGACGCCGTATTCCCGCATCAGCTGTGCGGCCTTCTCGGCCGCGGCGAGAGCTTCCGCCTCAGTGCAGCCGCGTCCCGCGGTCTTCTCCAGGAGAGCCCGAATTTTGGCGATCAGTTTCTCTCGGTCGGTCATCGCGATTTCACCAGGACGGAGAGCGCAGCGGCCGGCGCGAGCGCATAGGCCGCGCCGACGGCCAGCAGCTTGTTGAGCGCGCCGAGGTCGCGCACGGGCGCTTCGAGCAGCTGCACGTCGACCTCGATCCGCACGACGCGGCCGCCGAGCGTGGTCTTCTGGATGTCGCCGGAGATTTCTTCGACGACATAGCGCGCGCCGCTGTAGTCGCCGCTTCCAGGCACATATGGCAGCGGCTCACGGGCCGCGCGCGCGTCGCGCAGCTTCTGCAGCTCGGCCTCCGGGTCGCAGAAGGTTTCGTCGAAAAAGAATTTGAGCGTCTGCGTATCCAGTTCGTCGCCCATGTCCTGGACGACGGGTTTGCCCTCCGCGACCGCGATCCGCGACAGCGTCGATTTTTCCTTGATCGACTGTTTCGTCGGGCCGGTGAAGGGCGTGACGCCGATCTGGATCGAGCCGAGCCAGGCATACATGCGTCAGACCTCCCGATAGGCGAGACGGTCGTTCTGACGCATCTCGCGGCGGACCAGCTCGGCGACCTCGTGAGCGAAGGGCCGCAGCTGCTCGATGAGCCCGCGCGCGTCGCCGCCCGCGCCGTGGATGACGGGTGCGAAATGGATCGAGATCGCTCC
>JASGFP010000137.1:0-8315 GCA_047605445.1 Rhodoblastus sp. | reverse complement strand
GAGCCGGCCGCTCATAACGGTCTGGTTGCAGGTTCGAGTCCTGCCCGGCCCACCATCTGTCGAAAAGTCGAAAGTCCTAAAATTGCGCCGATCTCCGTAATCCGCCGGTAAGGCGCGCCGGATATCGTGCAAGCGTCGCAACGGCGAGCTTCCGGTTGGACGGAGCAGGGGCGACGGAGCCGGTGGGCGCAGGAAACTGCGGGCCGGCTCTTTCGTCGTTTCCGCGCTATTCGATCTCCGCCACGACCTGGCCCTCGGCCACCGCCTCGCCTTCGGCAACGAGAAACCGCGCGAGCTTGCCGGCCCGCGACGCGATCACCGGGATTTCCATTTTCATGGATTCGATGATGGCGATCTCGGCTTCCGCCTCGATCATGTCGCCGGGCTGGGCGATCAGCTTCCACATCGACCCGCTGACCTCCGATTCGATTTTCGTCGCCATTCTTTCCTCCGGTTGGCTGAAATCTTTCATGCGATCCTAGCATGCAGCCCGCGCGGCCCGCGAGCTTTGCGGCCATGCGTGCGTCGGATAGCGTTCCTGCGCCGAGAGAAGAACTGACAAGAGAAAAACAGCGGAGGGGAAGCATGACGGGCGCAGACGACAGAACGCCGATCCTGATCGGCGCCGGCGCGGTCACGGACATGACGACGCCAGCCGAACAGGCGCGTTCGCCCTTCGATCTGGTGGCGGAAGCCGCGCGAAGAGCCTTTGCCGATTGCGGCGCCCCTGCGATGGCGCAGGCCCTCGACACGATTGCGCTGCATCGCTTCTTCGCCGACACCTCGCATCGTTTCGCGACCAGGCTCGGCGCCTCGACCAATGCGCCGCGCTCGGTCGCCAGGCGTCTGGGCATCGCGCCGGCGCGCGAAATCTACACCTGGAATGGCGGCAACATGCCGCAATATCTGGTGAACTGGTTCTCCGAGGAGATCGCCGGGGGACGCATGCGCGCCGCGCTCATCTGCGGCGGCGAGGCGCTGCGCACGCAGCATGGCGCGGAGCGCGCGGGCATCCAGGGCGTGTGGAACGAGGATCCCGGCGGAACGCCTGAACTCGTCGGCGAACCGAAGCGCGGCTGGAGCGATCACGAGGACGCCCACAATCTGCGCGCCGCCATCGCCATGTATCCCCTGATCGAAAACGCGGTGCGCGGCGCAAAGGGCAACGACATTTCCACGCACATGCGCGAAATGGGCGAACTCTTCGCGCGCTTCGCGGCGGTCGCGGCGCAAAATCCGCTGGCGACGCGGCGCGAGGGCTACAGCGCCGAGCGCATCGCCACCGTCAACGAAAGCAATCGCTGGATCGGCTTCCCCTACCCGCGCCTGATGAACGCCAACGCCTTCATCGACCAGGCGGGCGCGTTGATCATCACATCGGTCGGCGAGGCGCGCCGCGCCGGCGTGCCGGAAGAAAAATGGGTCTATCTGCACGGCTGCGCCGACGGCCACGACCATTGGTATCTGACCGAACGCGACGACATCGCGCGCTCGCCAGCAATGCATCGCGGCGCGCGCAAGGCGCTGGCGATGGCTGGCAAGTCGCTCGACGATATCGCGCTGTTCGATCTCTATTCCTGCTTCCCGAGTGCGGTCGAAATCGCCTGCAGGGAACTCGGCCTCGCCGAGGATGACGCGCGCGGCCTCACCATCACCGGCGGCCTCCCCTATTTCGGTGGGCCGGGCAACAGCTACGTTCTGTTCTCCATCGCCGAAATGCTATGGCGCCTGCGCGCAAGGCCCGGCGCCTACGGGCTGGTGACGGCGAACGGCAATTACATCACCAAGCACTCGTGGGGCGTCTATTCGACGACGCCGACGAAGGGCGCGTGGACGCGCGAAAGCCCGAAGGTTCTGCAGGCCGAACTCGACGCGCTTCCCAAGGCTCCGTTTACGGAAACGCCATCGGGCGAAGGCGTGATCGAAACCTACACGATCATGCACGGCAAGGCGGGCCCGGAGTTCGGCCTCGTCATCGGCCGCGAGACGTCGAGCGGCAGGCGCTTCATCGCCAACACGCCTGATGACGCCGCGACGCTGATGGACTTGCAGGAAAAGGAGGGACTGGGACGCAAGGGCAGTATTTCGCGCGACGGGGCGCGCAACATTTTCACGCCGATGTAGGCCCGCGCGGCTAAACCGCCCGCACGCGCCGCACCTGCCCATCCGGCGCGTCCCAGGCGAGCCGCCCCTGCCCCAGCATGTAGTTCACATGCGCGAGCGTTTCGGAAAAGGCGAAGCTCATCTGGTGCGGATCGAGCGCGCGCTTGAACAGCACGGGCACGAAATCGGCCGAGCAATGCAGCCGCTGGCTTGCAGCTTCCGCAATCAGCGCGCAGCGCGATTCATGATGGGCGATAAGCTCGTCGGCGCGCGTGTGCAGGCCGTAGAACGGCAGCTGATGGCCGGGCAGCACCAGCGCGTCCTCGGGCAGAGCGTGCAGAGACCGCAGCGAGCGCAGGTAGAGGCCGAGCGGGTCGCCGTCCGGATCGACCGCCCAGACGCTGACGTTGGGCGAGATTTTCGCCAGCACCTGATCGGCGGCGAGAAAGATTTTCTCGTCCGCGCACCACAGCATCGCCTGCTCCGGCGCATGGCCGTCGCCGCTCAGCACCGCGAATTTGCGTCCGCCGATATTCAGCGTGTCGCCGGCGACGATGCGCTGGAACGTCGGTGGAAGCGGGGAGACCATGCGCAGGTAGCCGTGGCCGTTGGTGACGACGAGATTGGCGATGCTCTCGTCGAGCCCGTGCCTGAGATAAAAGTCGCGATAGGGCTTGGCGTCCATCGCATTGGGGCTGAGCGATATGTTGAGACAGCCCAGATACGACGTCTGCGTCGTCAGCAGCGGCATGTCGAACCGCTCGCAGAGCCAGCCGGCAAGCCCGATGTGATCGGGATGGAAGTGCGTCACGATCAGCCGCGTGAGCTTGCGGCCGGCGAGCGGCCCGGCGGCCAGCGCCTCCCAGGCCGCGCGCGTCGCCGTGTTGTCGATGCCGGTGTCGACGACGGCCCAGCCGTCGCCGTCGTCCAGCAGATAGATGTTCACATGGTTGAGCTGGAACGGCAGGGCGATCCGCGTCCACAGAATGCCCGGCGCGACTTCGGTGAAGGTTCCGGGTTCCGGCGGCGCGGCGAAGGGATAGCGCAGCGTGTCTGGCGGATGATCCATCTTGCGTCCTGTCGGTTTCGGCCGCGCGGGCCGAAAGCCGCGCATCGCTGCCTGTATTTTGACCGTTGAGGCGACCGCGAACAAGCCGCGCCGGTTTGCGGGCGGCTGGCATGTCCTGTAATCGGGACTGGCGCCTTCACGGAATGAGCCATGCCAGATCAACGCCTGTCCCAACACCGCGTTTCCATGCTGACGGTCTGCGGCATTGCCGAACTGCCTGAACACGACATGCGCGGCGTGACCGACGTGCTGAGCATTCTCGATCCGGACACGCCCGAGCCCGACGCTTTCGGCGCCTGGCCGGCGCACCGCCGGCAACTTCTGCGCTTCCACGACGAGATCGAGGCGCGCCCGGGCGTGGCGCTGCCGACCTCGAACGACGTGGCCGCCATCCTCGACTATGGGCGCGCAATCGCCGCCCATCCCGGCGAAAAGCATGTGCTCGTTCATTGCCACATGGGCATGTCGCGCTCGACCGCCGCCATGGCCATGCTGATCGCACTGGAGGAGCCCGGCCTCTCCGGCGACGACGTCTTCGCCCGCGTCCACGACATCCGCAAGCGCGCCTGGCCCAATTCGCTGATGGTGCGCATGGCCGACGAGGCGCTCGGCCGCAACGGCGACCTGCTTGCGGCCATGCGTCGCCTCTACGGACGCCAGCTCGTCGCTTTTCCGACCTTCGGGCAGAGCCTGCGCGCCATTGGCCGCGGCGCGGAAGTGGACATGGCGACCGCGCCCTGATCCGGCTCTCTGATCAGGATCAAAGACCCGCGCGCCCCGCGCCCTGAAAAGGAAAGCGGCGCTTCAGCGCCCGTTTCGTCGCGCGAAATTGCGTGGCGCGGCGACAAGCAAGAACGCGGGACGGACGCTCATGGATTTCGCTTTCACGGAAGCGCAGGAACAGGTGCGCGAAACGATCATCCGTTTCGCCCAGAAGCACATCGCGCCACGCGTGCGCGAGATCGAGGAGAGCGAGACTTTTCCTCTCGACCTCTTTCCGAAATTCGCCGAGGCCGGCCTTATGGGCATCCGCTATCCTGAAGAAGACGGCGGCGCCGGCATGGACAAGGTGACCGACTGCATCGTGCGCGAGGAGATGAGCCGCGTCTGCCAGTCGATCTCGGCGGCCTGGTCGGCGGCCACCCACATCGGCATCTGGCCGATCTGGCGCGGCGGCACGGAACATCAGAAAGAGCGCTGGTTCGCTCCGGCCCTGCGCGGCGAAGCCATTGCGGCCTTCGCCTTGTCTGAGCCCGATGTGGGTTCGGACACGCGCGCGCTGAAGACCAAAGCGGAAAAGGTGTCAGGCGGCTGGAAGCTCAACGGCGCAAAGCTTTATATCACCAACGCGCCCTTCGCGAATTTCCTGCTGCTGGCCGCGCGCACCAAACCGGAACTGGCGACCGACGCGATCAGCTTGTTCATGGTCGACCTGCCCAATCCCGGCATCGTGATCGACAAGCTCGACAAGGAAGGCATACGCGCTTCCGAGACAGGCCTCGTCCACATCGCCGACGCCTTCGTGCCGGATGAGGCGCTGCTCGGCGGGAAAGAGGGCTCCTATCATCTCGTCATGGAGGCGCTGGCCGAAAACCGCGTCGGCGTCTCCGCCAATTGCCTCGGCATGGCGCGCAACGCCTACGAGGTCGCGCTCGATTACGCCAAGACGCGCCTCGTGCGTGGAAAACCGATCATCGAACACCAGGCCGTCGCCCACCGCCTCGCGGACATGGCGACCGACGTCGAGACAATGCGCTGGATGGTCTACCACGGCGCCTGGCGCGTCGATCAGGGCACATGCGACATGGCGCTCGCCTCGAAGATCAAGCTGCATTGTTCCGAGACGGCGGTGCGCGTGAGCGAGAGCGCAATCCGCGTGCTCGGCGGCGCGGGCCTGATGCGCGAATATCCGGTCGGCCGCATCCATCGCGACGCGCTCGTCTATCTGATGGGCGAGGGGACGTCGGAAATCCAGCGCAACATCATTTCGCGGACATTGAAGGCGTAAGGCGACAAAGCGGTCAGTGCGAGAGAAGCGAAGCAATCAAGCCCCGACGCCTTGGCCAGACCCGAGGATGGATCGCCGCGTCGCTTCGCTCCTCGCGATGACGGACTGCGATTTTAGAAAAACAGCGCCCGATCCTGCGGCAGCGCCTTGTACATGCCTGCCACCTGCTCGGCGTATCCGTTATAGAGCTGCGTCGGCACGCGATCGCCCGTGCCGATCACCTCTTCGCTCGCCTGCGACCAGCGCGGATGCGGCACTTGCGGATTTACGTTCGCCCAGAAGCCGTATTCGCTGCTCTGCAGCTTCTCCCAATAGCTCACCGGCTTTTCGGCGACGAAGGAGATGCGCACGATCGACTTGATCGACTTGAACCCGTATTTCCAAGGCAGCGCGAGGCGTATCGGCGCGCCGAACTGGTTGAGCAGCGGCTTGCCGTAGGCGCCCGTGACCATGAACGCCAGATCGTTCTTCGCTTCCTCGACCGTCACGCCTTCCACATAGGGCCACGGATACCAGACCTGCCGCTGGCCCGGTGCGACCTTCGGATCCTTGAACGTCTCGAAGCGCAGATATTTGGCCTCGGGCTTCGGATCGGCGAGCGCGACGATCTTCGACAGCGGAAAGCCCGTCCACGGAATCGTCATCGACCAAGCCTCGACGCAGCGGTGGCGGTAGAGCCTTTCCTCGATCTGCATGCGCTTGATCAGATCGTCGAGCGCGAACTCCTGCGGCGCGTTGCACAAGCCGTCGATCTTCACGCTCCACGGCCGCGTCTTCAGCGCGGCGGCTTCTTCGGCGACATGTTTCGACATGCCGAACTCGTAGAAATTGTTGTAATTGGCGTTGACCTTCTCCGGCGTAAGCGCACGGTCGAGCTTGTAGGCCTCGTTGCGCGGCGCCGGATAGAGGCCGGCGGAGGCATCTTCCGCTGCGCCTGCCACGGTAGACATCGCCAGCGCTCCACCGATGGCGCCCGCGCCCGCCAGCAGCGCCCGGCGGTTCAGGAACAAATGCTCCGGCGTCGCTTCATGCTCCGGGATTTCCCAGGATTTGGCGGTTTTGATCAGCATGTGGGCCTCGGGTCGCGAATTCCTCGTATCCAGACGTAGTGGCCTGCGGCCTCACGGACAAATCACGACCCCGCGATCAGCGCCGCGCCGCCCGAAACAGCGCGTAACGCCGGGCCGCCTCGTCTGCGATGGCGGGCGTATCGTCATGCGGCGCGACCGGCCATGCCTCCAGCCATCCCTGCCATTTTCGCGCGCGACCCGACTCGGTGACCGCGCGGATGAATCGCGAAAGCCGCACGGCGCCGCCGGTCGGCTCGTAGATCATGACCGGCGCGTCAGTCGCGATCGCCTCGCCGACCATGTTCGTGCTGTCGGCGGTCACGACAATGGCCGCCGCGTGCGCCAGCATCTGCATGTAGGGATTGTCGCCCGTTCCATCCCACAGGAACGTGCGCGCAGGCGCATCCGCGCATGCCTCGCGAAGCTTTGCCAGCAGGCGCCGCGGCGTGCGGCGCGAAGGCGTGATCATCGCGCTCGCGCCCGCTTCGATCACATGCGCGACGACGCCGGCGAGCGCGGCCACATCTTTTTCCTCGAATGAATAGCGCCGGCTGTCGCCGCCGATCAGCAGCGCGACGCGCGGTTCCGGCAGCCGGGCGATCCGCGGATCGGGATTTTCACGCGCCGCTCGCAATGCATCTGGAGCGACGAGATGCGGCGCCGCCAATGTCGTCATTACATTGTCGCCGCGCACATGATCGTGTTCCGCCGCCCATACGAAATCGGCGACATGCGGGTCGATGCGCGGGTCTTTCAGAAAAATCGTGAACGTCGTGCCGCCCGACGCGCGCCGCAAAGCGCGCAGATAGGGAACCGCGCGCCGGCCCGACGCGATCAGAACATCCGGAAAGGGGGGCGCGATCGGGCTTCCGGGCGCAGCGGAGCGTTCGCGCGGATCGACCGGACCGCGCGGCGCCAGCAGCGCGAAGAGCCTGCGCGGCCGCACGACGCGCTTCTCGACCACGAGGCGCAGCGCCTGCGCCAGCCCCAGGCACGGCGCCTCGTCGCCGGCCTTCCCGTCGGTCAAAACCCAGCAGGAGGCGCCGGCGAGCATTTTTCGCGCAGTCTGCGCATTGTCCGCAACGTCGTTCACGTCTAGACCTTTGCTCCTTTCGATTTGGGAGACAAGATTTGAGCGCCCGGCTGGACGCGATCGACCTCGCCATATTGGCCGAGTTGCAGGCGGACGGTCGCATGACCAATGTCGAACTCGCCAAGCGCGTCGGCATTTCCGCGCCGCCCTGCCTGCGCCGCGTTCGCGCGCTGGAGGAGGCGGGCGTGATCGCCGGCTTTCGCGCGCTGATCGACACGCGCGCGGTGGGGCTGGCGGTCGTTTTCTTCGTCTTCGTGCAACTCGACCAGCAGACGGAAGCCGAACTCGGCGCCTTCGGCGCGCGCGCCGCGCAATGGCGGCAGGTCCGCGAATGCTGGACCATGTCGGGCGAAACCGACTTCATCCTCAAATGCGTCGCGCCCGATCTCGACGCCTTCCAGACTTTCGTCACGGAATTGACGGCGACCCCCAACGTGCGCAACGTCCGCTCCGCGCTGGCGCTGAAGCCGGTGAAGGACGAAGCGCTCGCCTATGTCGACAGGGACGCGGGCCATGGGGACGAAACGCATGAACACTGAGGCCATGTCCATCGTCCTGATCGGCGCCGGCAAGATGGGTTTCGCCATGTTGCAGGGCTGGGCGGGTCTCGGCCTCGCCGGCCCGAACGTGTCCGTGCTCGAGACCTATCCCTCGCCCGAACTCGCCGCGCTCTGCGCCGACAAAGGCATAAAGCTCAACCCGGATGAAAATTCGCTTGGCGAGCCGCAGATCGTCGTTCTCGCCATCAAGCCGCAGACGCTCGACGCCGCCGCCGCGCGCCTCGCAAAGCTCGCAGGGCCGCAGACGCTGATCGTCTCGATCCTCGCGGGCAAGAGCATCGCGGACCTTGCCGCCCGCGCGCCGCGCGCCGGCGGCGTCGTGCGCGCCATGCCCAACACGCCCGCCGCCATCGGCCGTGGGGTCACGGGCGCCGCCGCCAGCGCGGGCGTGAGCGAAGAACAGCGCGCGCGC
>JASGFP010000136.1:0-8337 GCA_047605445.1 Rhodoblastus sp. | reverse complement strand
GCTCTCGAGCAGTCGCTGGTCGGCGGTCGTCCCGGGCCGGCGCTCGCCGGGGCGCCTTACGCGCTCGCCTTGCTTGGCGCGGCGCTGGCGACCTTTCCCGCATCCTTCCTGCTCGACGCCTTCGGCCGCCGCGCAGCCTTCTCGCTCGGCGCAAGTCTCGGCGTCGCGGGCGGCGCGCTGTCTGCATGGTCGGCGATGCGCGGATTGTTCGCGCCCTTGTGCATCGGCGCGTTCTGGCTCGGCCTCGCGCACGGCTTTGCGCTCTTCTATCGTCATGCGGCGGCGGCCGGCGCGCAGGGGCCGCGCGGCGGCGCGGTCGTGTTCGCCGGCGGCGCGCTGGCCGCGTTGTTTGCGCCGGGCGTGATGTTCTTGGCCACCGAATGGGCGGGGCCCTTCGCGGACGCCGCCACGCTCGCGGCCGCCGGACTCGCCGATCTCGCAGCGCTGGTGATCGCCGTCACGCTGCCGCATGCGCTGGCTGCGCCGCGCATTGAGCCACGCCCCGCGCCGCCTGTATCGGCCTTCATCGCCGCCACCATCATCGGCGCCGTCGCGTGGTTCGTGATGACGCTGATGATGGCGCGCGCCGCGCCGACGCTGGTGGCTTGCGGCGTCGCCTCGGCGGCGGTTGGCGGCGTCATCGCCTGGCATCTCGTCGCCATGTATGCGCCCGCCGCCATCATCCGTTTCGCAGGCGCCGAGCCGCCGCCGATGATCGCGCTGGTCGCCGGGCTCACGACTCTGGTCGCCGGCGCGGCGGTGTTCTCGACAGGCGCGGCGGCGACCTCGATCGGCATCGCGCTCGCGGCGGCCGGCGTCGGCTGGTCGCTTGCCAACGCGGGCCTGATGCAATGGATCTATCGCGACGGCGCGCCGACGAGGCTCATGCTCGCGCTGCACGACTTTGCGCTTCTGTCGGCCGCGCTCGCCGGTGCAATGGCCGCGCCGCTGATCTGAAAGTCAGTTGAGCGCGCCGACGCGTTCTATGGTCGAGTCGAGCGTCAGCACGCGGTTCGCACGGTCGGGCGCTCCGCATTTGCGAACATCGGCAACATCATCGCAGCCGCGCCACGTCTCGATGACGAGTTCGCGACATCCATGCTGCGCGGCAAGTTGTTCGAACGTTTCGTGCAGCGCGCGATGAATGAGATCGCCGACCAATTGGAAGGTGGCGATATGCGCCACGCGCAAGCGCGATTGCGCCTGCGACCTATCGACGCCGTAGGCGAAGATCGCGTGGCGTCGATCTCGCTGATCAATCAGGCAAATCAGGCGTTCGGCGGCGTCGCCGGATTCGGCGGCGCGCACATAGTCGGTCCAAAACGCAAGAGACAGAGCGGGATAGCGGCACGAGACGAGCGGGTAGGCGAGATGCGCATCCGCCGCTGTGAGCCCTCTCGCTGTGAACATAGATTCTCGCCTTGCAGCGCTTCAGGAAATGCAGGACCGAGCGGCATAAATGAAGGCTGGCGTCCTTTCGGGTCGTTGTTGTAAATCAATGTCGGCAATTACCGGTCACATATGGCAATTGTCGGACAGCGACTTACGGGGACGGAATGATTCACCTGAGCGCCATCGAGACGCGGACCCACGGCTCCTGCGACTGCGGCGACCTGTGCCACGGGTGCGAGGCCCGCGCGCTGAGCGTGTGCGGCTCGCTCGAGGACGAGGCCTTCACCGGGCTGCAGAAGCTCAATCATCCCGTCAACTTTCCTGCGCGTTCGGTCCTGTTCAATCAGGAGACGCCGGTGCGCCATGTGTTCACCGTCGTGCATGGCGTGGTTCGGCTCTACAAGCTGCTGCCCGACGGGCGCCGCCAGATCGTCGGCTTCGCGTTGCCCGGCGATTTTCTCGGCCTCGCGCTCGCCGACGGCTATGGCTTTTGCGCGGACGCCGTGACGGCGGTCACCGTATGCCGCTTCTCGCGCGATCATTTTGCCGGCTATGCGGACGAACATCCGCAGATGCTGCGCCGTCTTCACGACATGGCGACGCATGAACTGGCGCTCGCGCAGCAGCAGATGGTGCTGCTTGGCCGGCGCGATGCGGAAGAAAAGCTCGCTTCCTTCCTGCTGGGCCTGCAGAAGCGCTGGGCGCGCATTTCCGGGAAGTCGTCCGTGACGATCGAGCTGCCGATGGGCCGGCAGGACATAGCCGATTTCCTCGGCCTCACCATAGAAACGGTCAGCCGCACACTGAACCGCATGGCGCGCGACAAGCTGATCGTGATCGTGCCGGACGGCGTTCGCGTGATGGATACGGCGCGGCTCGAGGCCATCGCGTCCGCGTAGCGCGCGCCTTGCCAGCGGCGACAAAGTCTGGTCCGCTGGCGGCGTGAACGAGCAGCCCGACCGCATCCAGTTTCTCGATATTGCGCCGACGCCGGAGGCCGCGCGCGGCTGGGCTCTGTCCGCGCTCGGCGCCGTCGCCGCGATCGCTGTCGCCTGTCTCTTCGTCGATCGGCCGGTGGCGAGCCTCGTCTACGCCAACCTTCATCATCGCCAGCTCGATTTCCGCAAGCTCACCTATGTCTCCGAGATCGTTCAGGGCGCTTCCGTATTCATCGTCGCATGGGGCGTATGGCTCTATGCGCGGCGCAAGCCGTTCGGGCCTGTAGCCGATGCGCTTGTCCGCGCGGCGGCGGCGCTGTGCGTGACCTTCGCGGCGAAAGATCAGCTCAAATATGCTTTCGGCCGCACCTGGCCTGAGACATGGACGAACAATAATCCGTCGTTCATCAAGGACGGCGTGTTCGGTTTCTTTCCGTTCCACGGCGGGCAGGGCTGGTACGCCTTTCCGTCGGGCCATACGGCTGTCATCGTCGCTTTCATGACCGTGCTGTGGGTGCTCTGGCCGCGCTGGCGCGTAGTGTATGCGGCGATCGTGGCGCTGCCCGTCATCGGCTTGATCGGCGCCGACTATCACTGGATTTCCGACATCATCGCCGGCGGCGCGCTGGCCGCGGCCATCGGCGTCGTTGCTGCGCGTATCGGACGCACAGGAGGCGCGACATGATTGCCGAGGGCGGACGCTATCCCGATCCCGCGATCGAGACGATCGACAAGAGCTTTGCGCGCTACGCGATCTTCAATGCCGCCGTGGAGCGCCTGTGGACCGGCGCGCGCTGGTGCGAGGGGCCGGTGTGGTTCGGCGATGCGCGCGCGCTGATCTGGAGCGACATTCCCAACGACCGCATGCTGCGCTGGGACGAGACGAGCGGCGCCGTGTCCGTGTTCCGGCAATCGTCGCGTCACGCCAACGGCAATACGCGCGACCGGCAGGGCCGGCTGGTGACCTGCGAGCACGGCGGCCGGCGTGTGACGCGCACGGAATACGATGGCGCGATCACTGTCGTCATGGACAATTGGCAGGGCAGGCCGTTGAACTCGCCCAACGATGTCGTGACGACGCGCGATGGCGCGATCTGGTTCACCGACCCGACATTCGGCATTCGCGGCTTCTACGAAGGCCACAAGGCTGAAAGCGAGATTGGCGCGAACGTCTATCGCGTCGATGCGCAAACCGGAGAAGCGACAATCGTCGTCGGCGATATCGACCAGCCGAACGGCATCTGTTTTTCGCCCGACGAGACGCGCTGCTACATCGTCGAGTCTGGAACGCGCCCGCGCCGCATTCGCGTTTACGAGGTGGCGGACGGGAAGAAACTCGTCAACGGCCGCGTGTTCTTCGCGGGCGAGGGCGAGCAGGCGCCCGACGGATTTCGCTGCGATGTCGACGGCAACCTGTGGTGCGGCTGGGGCGGCGGCGAGGGGTTCGACGGCGTCGCCGTCTTCGCGCCATCGGGCGATATGATCGGCCGCATTCATCTACCCGAGCGCTGCGCCAATCTCTGTTTCGGCGGCCGCCATCGCAACCGCCTGTTCATGGCGGCGAGCCGATCGCTCTACGCTGTCTATCTCAACACGCAGGGCGCGGCCATCGGCTGACGCCGCGCGAGGGGGCGGATATGTTCACAATCGGCAATCTGATCACCTGGCTCATCGTCGGCGTCATCGCGGGAAGCCTGACGGCGCGCGTCATCACGCGCCAGCGGGCCGGCTATGGCCTCGTGACGAACATAGCGCTGGGATGCGGCGGCGCGTTGATCGGCGGCGCCCTGTTCTGGCTGTTCAATCTGCTGCCGACGCTCGACAAGGTCGCGATTTCCGCGCGCGATGTCGTCGCGGCGGTCGCCGGTTCGCTTCTTCTTCTCGCTGGCGTATGGGCCTGGCGTCTCTGGCAGGGCGAGAGCGCCTGACCTTCCAGTGTCATTGCGAGCCGACTGTTCGCGCGGCATCTATCGCGCCATCACGCGAAAGTCCCGCCCCTCCTGCATCCAGCGCACGCGTTCGTCGCGCAGCATGGTGCGCCTCACTTTGCCCGCGTCGTCTCGCACGGGCTCTGTCGTCACCTCGTAGCTTTCCGGATGTTTCGGCCGACTGAGCAGATCGCCGAGGAATTTCGGCAGACCCGCAACAATCGCATCCGCATCCGCGCCCTCGCGCACCTGCAGCACGGCGTGGATCGACGAGCCGAGATCGGGATGCGGCAGGCCCACGACCGCGCAGGACGCGATGTCGGGATGCGCGATCAGCGCCGCTTCCACCTCCGCCGGATAGACGTTCGCGCCGCCGCGCAGGATCATGTCGGTGCGGCGATCGGCGAGCCAGATGTAGCCTTCTTCGTCCACGCGGCCTACGTCGCCCAATGATTCCCAGCCGTCGCTGTCGCGCTTCGGCTCGGCGCCGAGATAATGATAGGTCGTGCCCGGCCCCTCGGCGCTGCGCAGGTAGATTTCGCCGGTTTCACCGGGTGGCAATTCGCGGCCGTCCTCGCCGACGACTTTCGCTGCGCCGATCTCGACACGTCCCACGGAGCCCTTGCGCTTCACCCATTCCGTGCCAGGAATGATCGTCGAGGCCTGCCGTTCGGTGCCGCCGTAGAGTTCGTAGACGCGCTCCGCCCCCAGCCAGTCGATCCATGCTTCTTTCAGCCACATCGGCATGGGCGCGGCCATGTGGAAGACGACGCGCAGCGAGGAGACATCGTATTTCTCGCGTTCCTCCTTCGGCAAAGCCCAGATGCGGCTCATCATCGTAGGCACGAAATTCACCCATTCGATCCTGAAGCGTTCTATCAACGCGAGCGCTTCGGCTGCGTCGAACTTCTTCATGCCCACAAGCAGGCCGCCCTCGAACAATGCGCTGTGCGTGATGATGAAGGGCGCGTTGTGATAGAGCGGGCCCGGATTCAGCAGGCGGACGCCCTCGTGCATCACGAGCGGCGGAACCTTGGGATCGACGCAGGCGGGCTGATGATCGACGATCACCTTGGGACGGCCGGTCGAGCCGCCCGATGTCATCGCTTTCCAGTAGCGCGCGACAGGGCCATCGATCCTCTCGTTCGAAAAGCCCTGCGTTGAAAAGTCGGCAGGCAGACGGTTCTGCGCGTTCCAGTCGTCTTCGCCGCCGACGACGAGCGAGGGCCGCAGCAGCTCGAGAATGGCGGAGGCCTCGCCACGCGGCAGGCGATAGGAGAGCGAACAGGGCGTGGCGCCGCATTTCCAGATCGCAAATGTCGTCTCGTAGAAACTGTTGGAGTTCGGCAGGCCGACGGCGACGAAGTCGCCGGGCTTGACGCCTTTGCCCATCATTGCGCGGGCGCGCGCATTGGCGTTTCGCTCGAGCGCGCCCCAGGTGAGTTGATCGTCGCCGTGGACGATCGCCACAGTTTCGGCGCCATTGCGCTCGGCATACCAGCGTGGCGTATCGGCCATCGGAATGTACATGTCGCCTCGCTTGCGTTTCGCTCTTTTCGGGAACCCCGTCGTTGCCGACGCGTTTGCTGCCCGTATGTCAATTTCATCAGGAGAATAGAGATGCGCAAGATGTTTTCCTATGCGCTGGCGTCGGCGCTCGTCCTCGTTCCGCTCGCAGCCAAGGCCGACAGCGTAACTCGCGGCGCAGCGCAGGGCGCACATGTGGGCGACAAGGCGCTCGGCGTGCCTGGCGCCATCGTCGGCGGCGCCGTCGGCAGCGTGGCGGGCGGCGTAGCCGCGCTGCTCGGCGCGGACCAGACCCCGCGGTTCCGCGAGTATGTCGTCGCCGAGCGCCATCCTTCGTATCGCTGGGACAATCGCGTCGTCGTGGGCGCGATCCTCCCGGCTCAGGGCGTGGAATATTACGCCGTTCCCGATCAGTACGGCGTGCGAAACTATCGCTATGCGGTGATCAACGACCAGATCGTGCTGGTCGATCCGGTCACGCACCGAATCGTGCAGATCATCGGGTAGTTCCGGTCTGGGGAGACTGGGCAGGCGGTCGGCGTTCTCGCGCCGGCCGCCTGTTGCGTTCGAACGCGGTTGACGTCGTCGTCGCGGCGGGATTTGCTGGCGCTCGCCCCAAGTGTCGAGAAGAGCCATGCCCATCGTCAACCGCATCGCAGAATTGTCGGATGAAGTCGCCCTGTGGCGGCAAGATTTGCACCGGCACCCGGAACTGATGTTCGACGTTTTTCGCACTGCGGGAGTCGTCGAGGAAAAGCTGAAGGAATTCGGATGCGACGAGGTGGTGACGGGCCTCGGCCGCACCGGGGTCGTCGGAGTGATCAAGGGCCGCAAAGGCGAGGGCCGCACCATTGGCCTGCGCGCTGACATGGATGCGTTGCCGATCCTCGAAGCGACCAGCGTGGCGCATAAATCGGAGACGCCGGGCAAGATGCACGCATGCGGGCACGATGGCCATACCGCCATGCTGCTTGGCGCCGCGCGCTATCTCGCCGAGACGCGCAATTTTGCAGGCACGGCGATCGTGATCTTCCAGCCAGCCGAAGAGGGCGGCGGCGGCGGACGCGAAATGGTGAACGACGGCGTGATGGATCGTTTCAAGATCGAGCAGGTCTACGGCATGCACAATATGCCGGGCATTCCGCTCGGCATGTTCGCGATCCGGCAGGGGCCGTTCCTGGCGTCCGCCGACCGTTTCGAGGTCGAGATCACCGGGCACGGCGGCCATGCCGCGCAGCCGCACGATTGCATCGATCCCATCGTCGCCGGCGCGCAGATGGTCAATGCGCTGCAGACCATCGCCTCGCGCAATGTCGGGCCGGTGGATTCGGTGGTGGTGTCGGTCACGCAGTTTCACGCCGGCACGGCCAACAACATCATCCCGCAGAATGCGCATATCACCGGCACGATCCGCGCGCTGAAGACGGAAACGCGCGCGCTCGCCAAGCAGCGGTTCCACGAGATCGTCGAGGGCGTCGCGGCGCTCAACAAATGCAAGGTCAGTATTGATTTCGAGGATGGCTATCCCGTGACGTTCAATCATGCGGACGAAACCGAATTCGCGACAAAGGTCGCGCAGGAGATCGTCGGCGCCGACAAGGTGATGACCAATGTGCCGCCCGTGATGGGCGCGGAAGATTTCTCCTATATGCTGGAAGCGCGCCCCGGCGCCTTCATCTGCATCGGCAATGGCGCGACGGCGGGGCTGCACCACCCCGAATACGATTTCAACGACAAGGCCATTCCCTACGGCGTGAGCTATTGGGCGCGGCTGGTGGAGAATGCGCTGGCGGCTTGAGACGCGCTAGCCCCGGAGCGCTGCGGCAATCGCTTGCGCGATCTCGTCCGGCGTTCCGTTGACCGAAACGACAATGGGCTGCTCGTCTGCGCCCGGCCGCTCGAGGGCTGCGAACTGGCTGTCGAGCAGGCTGAGCGGCATGAAATGATCTTTCCGCGCGCTCATGCGCGCGAAGATTTCTTCCTTCGTTCCGTCGAGCAGGACGAGCCGCACATCGTCGCGTGCGCCGATCAATATATCGCGATAGACGCGCTTCAGCGCGCTGGACGAGACGATGGCGTGACGGCCTTCGGCGCGCGCCTTGTCGATATGCGTGGCGATGGCCGCGAGCCAGGGCCAGCGGTCGTCATCCGTCAAAGGCGCGCCCGCGCTCATTTTTGCGACATTGGAAGCCGGGTGAAATTCGTCGGCGTCCGCATACGGCCAGCCGAGCTTTTTCGACAAGGCCGCGCCGATTGTCGATTTGCCGGAGCCGGCGACGCCCATGAGAACGATGATGGAAGGGAGGGTCAAATCGCCTGCCGCCATCTGCGTCCATCCCGCGCCAGGAGCGCGTCCGCTTCCGCGGGCCCCGCCGATCCGGCGCGATAGAGCGCAAGCCCCTGTTCGCCGGCGGCGCGCCAGGCTTCTAGAAACGGTTCGACCGCACGCCAGCCCGCTTCGACGCCGTCGGCGCGCTGATAGAGAAGTCCGTCGCCGGTCATGCAATCGTAGAGCAGCGTCTCGTAGCCGGTCGCAGGCTGCGTGTCGAAGA
>JASGFP010000135.1:0-8421 GCA_047605445.1 Rhodoblastus sp. | reverse complement strand
GCAAATCGAAGCAAAGATTGAGGAACACTAAAGGCTAATGGCATAGAAAACGCTGCGCCCGTGCGCCGCAAAATGAAATTGAACCGTTGTTATTTGCCTGCAGCTATCGAACCCGCTAATGCGGAAGAGAATTCGCATGATATAGCTATAAAAGCTTGATTTCTAAGGCTCAGAAAGATAGCTTTCGATTGCGCTCTAGCGCCTCGCGGGTGTAGTTCAATGGCAGAACGGCAGCTTCCCAAGCTGCATACGAGGGTTCGATTCCCTTCACCCGCTCCAGATCTCCCGACCTGCGCCTGTTTTCAGCCAACCACGCTGACTTGATTTTGCCGTTACGATCCCGGCGCGACCGGCGATTTTCGCGTCGAGTTCCGCGACCGGACGGTGGATCTCGGTCCCGGCCAGTGCTGCGTCGCGCGTGCCGGCCTCGAACATCGCGGAACGTCGAAGGGCGGCGCGGAAGTCGTGCTTTTCACAAATGTGGCGGACTGATCGTCGAAGGCGCCGGCCGGGCATGGGCCCTATGCCCGCGCCCTCCTTCAGCGGCGCGCGCTTGCCGCTATGATGCGCCCGACAAAACAGCACCAGGGACAGGAAAATGAAATTCGACGACGTCATCCTCGGCCGCCGCAGCATCCGCGGCTACAAGCCCGATCCAGTGCCGATGGAGCTGATCAAGGAAGTTCTGGCGCTCGCCATGCGCGCGCCCTCGTCGATGAACACGCAGCCCTGGAATTTCTACGTCATCACCGGCGAGCCGCTCGACCGCATCCGCAAGGGCAATACCGAGCGCAACCTCGCGGGCGTGCCGCATTCGCGCGAATTCCGCATCGGCCAACCGTTCGACGGCGTGCACCGCGAGCGCCAGATCGGCGTCGCCAAGCAATTGTTCTCGGCCATGGGCATCGCGCGCGACGACAAGGACGCGCGCCAGGACTGGGTGCTGCGCGGCTTCCGCCAGTTCGACGCGCCGGTATGCGTCATCATCACCTATGACAAGGCGCTCGCTGCGAGCGACGACACCGCCTTCGACTGCGGCGCGGTGGCGACCGCGCTCGTCAACGCCGCATGGTCGCGCGGGCTCGGGGCCGTCATCAACAGCCAGGGCATCATGCAATCGCCGGTCGTGCGCGAGCACGCGGGCATCGCCGACGACCAGATCATCATGAAGAGCATCGCGCTCGGCTGGCCGGACGATTCCTTTCCCGCGAACGCGGTCGTCTCGGAGCGCAAGGCCGTGGAAGAGGCGACGACCTTCGTGGGATTCTGAGAACGGCGCGGCTGCGCCTCACCCCACATGCCGCGCCATATCCGGATCCTTCTTCAACGCTGCGCCTTCCTTCGCCAGGATTTTCGCCACGCGCTCGGGCGCAAATCCGAGCGCGACCAGCGCCGGGCCGACATTGGCGATCTCGCGATAGCTCGAAATGAACCCGCCCCTGAGCCCCATGATCGCGACGCCCTCGAACTGGATGCGCTCGCGCGGCGCATCGGCCAGGGTCGAGACGTAGGAGAACGTATAGCGCGCATAGAGCATCGTTCCGTTCGAGACGGGATCGTGCATGTCCCAGCGAAAGTCGCGCGCCGTGCGATAGAACCAGTCGTCGATGAGTTCGGCGATTTTCGCGCGGCCTGCGAACGCGCCGTAGAAGACATCGTGATAGACGCCGTCTTGGGTGAACAGCGCGGCGAAGGTCTTGCCGTCGCGGCGTTCGACGGCGCGGCAGAATGTGTCGAGCATGGCGGCGATGGCCATTTTGTCCTCCCTCTTGTCGCGGACAATGTAGCGCGGCGCGCGATTTCCGTCCCCCGTCCTGCAAAGCCCTTGCATTGCGCCGCGTCTGCGCCAACCATCCCGCTAAACCCGAACAAGCAAGGGCGAATGATGAAGACGGTTCCAGACAATCTTCGGCGTCGGCTCGGGCAAAGCGACCTGCGGGTCTCGCCCATCGGGCTCGGCTGCATGTCGCTTTCGGGCGTCTACGGCGTCGCCGACGACGCCCAGTCCGAGGCGCTGATCCGCGCCGCCATCGACCGGGGCGTCGAACATCTGGATACAGCCGACATGTACGGCTGGGGTCATAACGAACAGGTCGTCGGCCGCGCCATCAAGGGATTGCGCGAAAAAGTCGTGCTCGCCACCAAGTTCGGGCAGGTGAAGCGCGAGGGCGGCGCCAATGGCGTCGACGGCAGTCCCGCCTATGTGAAGGCCGCCTGCGAGGCGAGTCTCAAGCGGCTGGGCGTCGATGTGATCGACCTCTACTACCAGCACCGCGTCGATCCGCAGACGCCGATCGAGGAGACGGTCGGCGCGATGGCCGATCTCGTGAAGGCCGGCAAGGTCCGCTATCTCGGCCTGTCGGAGGCGCATCCGGATACGGTGCGCCGCGCCCATGCCGTGCATCCGATCACGGCGGTCGAGACCGAATATTCGCTGCTCTACCGCGTGGAGGCGGAAGAGACGCGCAAGGTCACGCGGGAGCTGGGCGTCTCCTTCGTCGCTTATTCCCCGCTCGGGCGCGGCTTTCTCACCGGCGCGCTGCGCAAGCCCGAGGATATCGACGGCCGCCGCGCCGCCCATCCGCGCTTCCAGGGCGAGCATTTCGCCGCGAACCGCCGGCTGGTCGAGCGCGTCGAGGCGCTGGCGGCGCGCAAAGGCTGCCTGCCTTCGCAGATCGCGCTCGCCTGGGTGCTCGCGCAGGGCGAGGATGTCGTCGCCATCCCCGGCACGCGCTACATCGAGCGGCTGGATGAAAATCTCGGCGCGCTGGACGTGAACCTGTCGGCGGAAGAGGTCGCGGAATTGTCGGCGGCGATCCCTGCGGGCGCAGCGTCGGGCGACCGCTATCCCACGGCGGCCATGCCGGCGGTCTATCGCTGAGACGGAAGGGCGGCTGCGTCGAGCGCTGGTCGGATCGCTCCAACGGCTTCGCGGTCCAAAAACCCCCATTTCGGGACGCGGCGCGCTCGACGCATTGGGAGGAGTATCCGCCGCGGCGGAAGGTCTGGCGATCTGTCGCTTCCGACAGATCGATTGCGACAGGCGCCGCTACGCGATAAATCTGGAAAGCGGTTTCCTAACAAGGGGGCGCGCGACCGAGCGAGGCCCATGCAGCGGATTCTGTTCGTCGACGACCATCCGATCTATCGCGACGGCCTGCGCCGCGCGCTGGAAGCGCGCATCGAGGGGCTGGAAGTGGTGGTCGCCTCCGGCGCGACCGAGGCGCGCGAGAAGCTGGCGGGCGACGCTGCAATCGCGCTCGTCCTCGCCGATTATCGGCTGGTCGACGGCGACGGTCTGGAGCTCATTTCGGGATTGCGCGCCTCCCATGCCGCGGTCGCCGTCGGCCTGCTTTGCGGCGAGCCGACCCAGGCGCTGGCGGGGCAGGTGCGGGCCATCGGCGGCGTCGCCTGTCTGCCGAAGGAACTCGGCGCCGACGAACTGGCCGACGCCGTCGAAGCGGTCCTGGACGGCGAGGAGGCCTTCCCCGCGCCCATCGCCGGCCCGGGCGCGCCGCTCATGTCCGAACGCCGGCGCGACATTCTGACATTTGCCAGCAAGGGCTGGCCTGACAAACTCATCGGCGAGGAACTCGGCATCACCGAAAGCACGGTGAGGAACCATTGGCATCACATCTTTCGGCGGCTGGGAGTCAACAACCGGACGGAGGCCGTCACCAAAGCGCTGCGCCAGAAGATCATCTGACGGCTGCCGCGGCGTCGGAGCCGGCGATCGCGCGCGAGCGCATGCGGCTCTATTTCACGGAGTTTTCACCGAGTTCCGGCGCCGGCGGCGTTCGGCCGCTGCAATTTCTCGCCATGCTTGGTTCGGGCGCCGTCGCACTGGCGATGACGCTGTTTCTCGGCGCGTCGCCGTTGCGCGCCTTCGCATGGTGGCTCGCCATCGTCGCCGCCGAAGGCGCGGTCATCGCCATCAACCGGCTGTATCGGGCGCGCGCGCCCGAGGACGCGCGTTTGCGCGCCTGGGCGCTGGCCAAGGCAGCGCTCGCCGGGCTGTCCGGCCTCGCCTGGAGCGCCGGCCAGATTCTGCTGCCCGTCGCGGGCGATCCCGTGACGACGATCCTGCCGGCCTGGATGATCCTGATCTTCTGCGCCGGCGCGATCTGGGCGGGAGCCTTCTACACGCCGGCGCTGGTCGCCATGCAGCTCTGCGCCATCCTGCCGGCCGCGTTGTGGCTGGAGGCTCATACCGGCTTCGATCGCGCAGTCGGCCTCTGCCTGCTCGCCGCCCTGCCGATGATGCTGGCGATCGGGATGCAGGCGGCAAAGCGCTATCGCTCCGCGGTCAACGACAAGATCGTGATCGGCCTGCTGCTCGCCCAGCAGAACGCCTACACGCAGCGCATCGAGCAATTGAGCGCCGAGCGCGGCCGTTTCTTCGGCGCGGCGGCGCACGACCTGCGCCAGCCCCTGCACGCGATGGGGCTCTATCTGTCGCTGCTGCGCGACAACCCGACGCCGGTCGAGCGTGAAAGCCTCGTCGACAGTCTGGCCGCCTGCGCGGCGAGCCTCGACGCGCAGTTCAACGCCATCATGGGCGTTCAGGAAACGAACGCGCTGATTTCGCGCGCGAGCCTCGAGCCGACCGCGCTGGCGGCCCTGTTCGAGCGCCTCGCCGTTCAGGCGCGGCCGAAAGCCGCCGAAGCGGCGCTTGAACTGCGCGTCGCGCCGACGCGCCTCGCAGCCGACATCGCGCCGGATATTCTGGAGCGCGTCCTCAACAATCTTCTGTCCAACGCCCTGCGCTACACGCGCAGGGGCGGCGTGCTGATCGGCGCGCGGCGCCGCGGAGATCAAATCGCGATCCTCGTCGCCGATACCGGCATAGGCGTTCCCTCAGACAGGCGCGCCGACGTGTTCGAGGACTTTCTGCAACTCGGCAATCCCGAGCGCAATCGCGCGCGCGGCTACGGGCTGGGCCTGGGCATCGTGCGGCGGCTGTGCGAGGGCATGGGGTGGAAAATCGAATTGCGCTCGCAGGTCGGACGTGGATCGGTTTTCACCGTTCTCGTGCCGATCGCCCGCGCCGCGCCGGTTGAGGCGGCGGCGCCTGCTGCAGCGCCGCCGCCGTCCCCATTGCACGGCCGCAGGACGCTGATCGTCGACGACGACGCCGGCGTGCGCGACGCCATGCAGAAGATGCTCGCGCGCTGGGGCGTCGAGGCGCATGTCTGCGCCGACGCCGCCGGCGCGCTGGCGACGCTGGCCGCCGGCGATCCGCAGGCGCGCTGGCATGCGCTGATCGACTATCGGCTCGCCGGCGCCGGGACGGGCCTCGGTCTGGCCGCCGAAATCCGCGCGCGTTTTGGAGAGCGCGTGGTCTGCGCGCTCGTGACCGGCGAAGTCGACGAAGACCTCGACCGGCGCGCGGCGGCGCAGGAAATCGTGGTTCTGCGAAAGCCGGTCGAGCCCGTGCGCCTGCGGGCGTTGCTTGCGCGGTAGGCCGCGCCGCGTCGGGTTTCCCATTTGACGGCCGACAGGCTACAAACCCGTCCGCACAAGCCGGCAGTCGGCCAATAATATCGGGGAGAAATTGAATGTCGTCGGTGGCCACGCATGCGCCCGCTCTTCACCGCAGCACGATCCCGGACGGCCTGCGCCGCGCGGCGGCCAAGTATCGGGGCCGCACGGCGCTGACATTCGCAGGGCGAACCTGGTCCTTCGCCGAGATCGACGCCGCGGCCGGGCGCGTCGCGCATCGCCTCGCGGGGCTGGGTCTGAAGAAGGGCGACCGCGTCGGCGCCTACGCGAAAAATTCCGACGCCTATCTCATACTGTGGCTCGGCTGCGTGCGCGTCGGCCTCGTGCACGTGCCGATCAACTATGCGCTGACGGCGGGCGAGCTCTCCTACATTCTGGAGCAGTCCGGCGCGGCGGCGCTGTTCCACGATCCCGATCTCGGCGCGACCGTCGAGGAGGTGCGCAAGACGGCCAGGGTTCGCCAATACGGCCTCATTCGCGGCGCGGACGGCGACATTCTTTCGACGGCGCTCGACAAGAACGCGCCGCGCATCGACGAGAGCGATTGCGCCGACGCCGATCCCGCACAATTCTGCTACACGTCCGGCACGACGGCGGCGCCCAAGGCGGCCGTCATGTCGCACCGCGCCTATGTCGCCGAATATCTGGCTTGCGCGATCGAACTCGAATTTTCCGGAAACGACGTGGCGCTGGCCGCCCTGCCGCTATACCACACCGCGCAGATGCACGCCTTCACCATGCCGCAGATGATGGTGGGCGCCGTCACGCATCTGATCGAAAGCCCCGTGCCCGAAATCGTGCTCGAGCTGATCGAGCGGCTGAAGATCACGTCCTTCTTTGCGCCGCCGACCGTCTGGATCAGCCTGTTGCGCCATCCCGATTTCCTCAAGCGCGACTTGAAGACGCTGCGCAACATCTATTACGGCGCCTCCATCATGCCCGTGCCCGTGCTGCAGGAACTGCGCGAAAAACTGCCGGGCGTGCGCTTCTACAATTGCTACGGTCAGACCGAGATCGCGCCGCTCGCCACCATCCTCAAGCCGGAGGAGCACGACGATCGCCCGGCGTCCGCCGGCCGCCCGATCATCACCGTGCAGACGCGCGTGGTGGACGAGGAGATGAACGATTGCGCGCCCGGCGCACATGGCGAGATCGTGCATCGCTCGCCGCAATTGCTGGAGGAATATTACAACAAACCCGACGAGACGACCGAAGCCTTCGCCGGCGGCTGGTTCCATTCCGGCGATGTCGGCTATTTCGACGAGGAAGGTTATCTGTTCGTCGTCGACCGCGTGAAGGACATCATCAAGTCGGGCGGCGTGGTGGTGGCGGGCCGCGAGGTCGAGGAAGCCCTGTTCAAGCATCCGTCCGTGTCTGAAGTCGCCGTCGTCGGATTGCCCGACCCCAAATGGATCGAGGCTGTGACGGCCATGGTCGTGCTGAAGCCCGGTCATAAGCCGGACGAGGCGGGCCTTATCGCGCACGCCCGCGAGATTCTGGCTCCCTTCAAGGTGCCCAAGAAGGTGATCTACGTCGACAACCTGCCGCGCAACACCGCCGGCAAGCTGCTGAAGCGGCAATTGCGCACGGAATATGCGGATTAGGAGCTATCCTGCCGTCGTCGCGAGGCGGCCCGCAGGGCCGACGCGGCAATCCATTCCCGCATCTGGATCAGGCGCCGCTGGGTGGATCGCTGCGCTCCGCTCGCAATGACGGGCCGGCTTCGAATCCACCCAGCACGCGCGGCGCCAGACTGTCGATCAGCGCATCCCGCTCCGCCCGGCAGGCCGCCAGTTCCGCGCGCGCCTGCTCTGCGGTGCTGCGGTTTGAGCCCATGCCGACCAGACCGGCAAGCGCGCCGGCTATGGCGATCAGCAGCGCCGTGGTGGAGTTCAGCAGTCCCAGCAGCAAGGCGGCGAACATTGCGGCGGCGGCGCCGAGCGCGAAGCGCGACAGCATGATCGCCTTGCGGCAGGATTCGATGCGGTCGCGCAATTGGTCCATGCGCGCCTCCAGTCGCCCGATCTCGTCATGCGCGAAATCAGGGGTCGCGTTCGGCGCATCGCCGTCATCCGCGAAATCCGCTTGCCTTTCTCGATCCATCGCGCAGTTTGTCGCCCGCATACATTGCAAGAAGAACGACGCGCCGCGCGTCGGACAGGAAACACTCGAGGACCCCGGACATGATCGCCATCGTCGCCACAATCAAGACCAAGCCCGGGCAGGGCGCCGAATTCGAGGCGGTCGCCCGCGAACTCGCCGCAAAGGTGAACGCGGACGAACCAGGCTGCAAGCTCTACCAGCTCTGCAAGGCGTCCGAGCCGGACACCTATGTCTTCATCGAGCGTTACGCCGACCAGGCGGCGGTCGAGGCGCACCGCGGCTCTCCGCATTTCAAGGATCTCGGCAAGAAGATGGGCGCCTTCATGGACGGCCGTCCGGACGTGAAAATCCTGCAGGAAGTCTGAACGTCTCCGTGTCTGCCGCGTTTATCTGTGTGGCGGACGGTCCCGACAAATCCTTCGCGGCGCCCCGAATTGGGCGCCGCGCAGACAAGCTTTGCCGTGACCCTTCGTTTCCGGCCGTACTGCGGTCCACGCCGGTTCGGCCGGCATCGAGGTGACGAATGGATAAAAGGGCGAATCGACTTCTGGCCGGCGTAATGGCGCCTGCGCTGCTCATTTCCCAGATCGGGCCCGGTTGGGCTGGCGATCCCGGCGCGCTGAGGCTCGCCCAGGCGCAGGCGCAGGACCGCCCCGAGCGCGGTCCCGGCCAGCCGCCGTCCGCGCGCCCGCCACAAGCTCCTGCCGCTCGACCGCCGATAGCGCCGCCCCATGCTGCGCCTCAAGCGCCGCCGCCCCACGCTGCGCCTCAGGCGCCGCGTGCGCCCGCGCCTTCGGACCTTCCGCGCGTCCCGCC
>JASGFP010000134.1:0-8568 GCA_047605445.1 Rhodoblastus sp. | reverse complement strand
CACCTCGTTCGGGACGAGGGGGTCGGAGGTTCGAATCCTCTCACTCCGACCATTTGATTTCCCGTGTTTTCAGGAGCGCGACGCCAGTCTTGGGGGCCGTCCGGGTCTCACGGCTCCGTTTGCGGCGCAAATTTCAGGATCAGGTCGCGCAATTCCGTCTCGTCGACGAGCGCGGCGGCGTCCTCCAGATCGAACCAGCTCGTCGTGCGCTGCTCGCGTTCGGGCCAGTTGCGCCGCTGCTTTTCGACCGCCATCGGAAAAACCTCGACCGCACAGGTCATCGCGGCGCCGTTGCGCATACGCTTGATGTAATGATACGAGCCGATCGGCTCCCGGGCCACCTTGCCGGTGAGGCCCGCCTCCTCGTGCGCCTCCCGCGCCGCCACGGAGTGCGGTTTGAGGCCCTTGATCGGCCAGCCCTTGGGCAGAACCCAGCGGCGCGTCTCGCGCGAGGTCACCAGCATCACCTGCAGGCCGTCCTGCCGGCGGAACGGCAGGGCCGCGAATTGCTGGCGCGCGCCGCCCGAAGCGTCGCGATTCATGCGCTTGCGTCGTCCCGCCAATGCGCCCGCCTCCCGGAGTCGTTGCGGGAATCACCGCGCGCCGGCCGCCTCTTGGATTCCGGACGCGACAACTCAAACGGGTGATTCGTCTCGCATTGTGAATCGAGCAGGCGATTTCGCAAAGCAAATGATGATCGCGGCAGTCTAGGCCGCGTTGGAGAGATCCGGCCGCTCGAAACTCAGCCGCACGACGCCGTCGCGGCCCGAGTCCTCGACCGGCACATGCCAGAACGCGCCGGCAAGCTCCGGAAAGACGCCGAGCGGCGCCTGGATTTCGGCGAGTGGCGCGCCGCGGCGGTTGCCAAGCACCAGCGCGCGCTCGAACAGCCGCAGGAGTTCGCGCGCATCGCCCGGCGCTTTGGCGAGCGTCAGGGTTGTGCGTCCGAAACTGGGGATTGCGGCTTCCAGCAGCGTGTCGACTTCGGCCAGCGTCATGGGCGTCTCCCGAACCATGACAGCAGCATGACGCAAGGGCGCTGAGAAGGCTTTGCGCGAACGCCTAGAATTGTCGGAATTCAACAGAAATGCGCCAGGTGCGACAGTGCGCCGCGCCGGATGGCCGGCGCGGCTGTCGCTTCAGTAGCCAGAACGCCCGCCGGGGCCGCGATAGGCGGCCGCCGGCAGGCTCGGATCGAGGCCTGCAGTCGACGGCGCGGCGGAAGCCACGGGCGCGGGCGTTCCGTAGGCGACCGGCGCGCTTGCCGGCATGCCCGCGACCGGCGCGAGATAGCGCGGGCCGCCCGCATACGCCGGCTGCGCCTGAACCTGCGCCTGTTCCGGAGCCTGCCGCCGCGCAACGACGACGCCTTCCTCGCCCTCCTGCGCGACCGGCGCCGCCTTCCGCCGGGCGACGCGCGTCGCGCGGCGGGGCTTGGGCGTCTCGTCAGAGGCGACCTGCGTCTGCTTCTGCGGACCGAGCGCGCTTTCGAGACTTCCGGGCGCCGCGCTCGCCACAACCGCCGAGCCGCGCGATTCGACATCGCGCACTGGCACAGCAGCCTCGAGACGGCGCGCAGGATTGAGCGCGTTGTCGACGATCGCGGGGGCGGCCAGCGTCAGGCCTTCGACCGTGGCCGCGAGATCGTCGACCGTCGCGTCCTTGCGGCACATGTGCACCCGCAGCGAGGCGGCGGCGCCGCCGGCGGCCGGCGCAGAGCCGCCGAACCTCTTGCCGAGGATCGAGAACCCGGAATCCGCGCTCGCGCCGCCGCGGCGGATGTCGTCCACCCACTGCCAGGCGAAGATGCAGCGCGCGCCGTTGCTCGCGCGGCCGATCGCCAGGCCGAAGACGCCCGCCGCATTCTGGCGCGGCTGGGTGACGATGCGCATCGGCACCTTCGGATAGCGCGCGAGAATCTCCCGCTTCACGCCGGCTTCCGACGGCGGGCCGATGTTGAGCATGCCGGCGCCGCCGTTCGAGGCCGCGGTCTGCACGTAGATTTCGAGATGGTTTTCGCCGAGGCCGGACACTTCGCCCGCCAGAATCGCCTGCTGACTGATGCCGTTGGGATAGGATTTCTCGCGCACTCTGGTCACGAGGCCGCCAGGCTGGGGCATCTGCGCCAGCATCATCGAGGCGTCGGCGCCGCCCACCGGCGTCGTCTCGGGCGACAGCGTATCGACGCGCGAAACATAGGCGGTCTTCGGCGCATCGGAAGCGCAGCCCGCGAGCGCGGCGAGAACGGGCAAGAGAACGGGGAGGAGAAGGACAGGTTTACGCATCTTACTTGGCCCCTTGCAGGGATTGGCCCGGCGCAGCCTTGCCGAGCGTCGCGAACGCGTTGCGCGCCTCTTCCTTGCGGTTGAGATGCAGCAGCGACCATCCGCGCATCATGCGCAGCTCCGTCGTCTCGGGCGCCATGGCTGCGCGCCGTTCGAGAGCGTCGAGAGCCGCCGCATAATTCTTCTCGTTGAAATATTGCGCCGCGCGCTGCGCCAGCGTGCCGGGGTCGGCTGCTTCGGGCAGTTGCGCCGCGTAGCCCGCGCGCTGCAGCGGCGCCGGCGCATCGGCCGACGAACCCGGTTGCGGCGCGGGCGCATAGACCACGGGCGTCGTCAGCGGTTGCGGCGCGACGGCGACAACGGGTGCAGGCGCGGCCTGCAGCGCGCTTGGCTGCACGCCGATCGCCCCGCCGACGACGCGCACGCCGGAATCCAGCGAGGCGTTCGGAGAAACCGCCGTCGGCGCCGGAGAGCCCGTTCCGACGGAATTCGGCGGCGCGGTCGGCGCCCCGACAGAATTCGGCGCGGTCGTGAACGAGGACGCGGCGCTGGACGGACCGGCGCCGCCAGCTTCGATAGCGGTTTTCGGCCGGTCCTTCTCTGGAAGCTCGCTCGCCCACAGCGTGCCGGCCGGCGCGATCTGCGCGGCATAGGTCGGCGTGGTCGGCCCGTTGACGCCGTTCCAGCCCGGCAGCAGCGAGAAGCCGAAGCGCTCGTAGGGCATGCGACCGACGCCTGGCACGCGCGCGGCGACGAGCGGATAAGGCCCGCGGAACGGCTCGGCCTGCAGCGCGATCTGCGCGGCGACCTGTGCGAATTGCGCCGGGCTCTGCGGGTTCGGCGCGGCGGCCGCGGCGAAGCGCAGCGGATTTTCCGGATCGACGGCGACGGGAAACAGCTTGCGGTCGATCTGCGGCATCGCGGCCTGTTGCTGCTGTTGATAGGCCCAGCCGGCGCCAAACTGTCCGTTGGCGGCGTAGCCTGCGGCCTGCGCGGCGGTCAGGTTCTGCAACGGAACGCCCTGCGGCGGCGCGGCGGGATAGGAGCCCGGAACCGTATAGCCGCCCACCGCCTGCTGCCGCTGGCGCAGCTGCGCGTTCGCAAGCTCGTCGCAGGGCGTCGGCGGATGATAGCGGCCATCGGGGAAGATGATCTCGAGCACCTTGCCGAACAGGCCGTCGTACCTGTTCATCAGGTCCCAGAATTCCTTCGTCTGCTTCGTCTTCTGCAACGTCAACGCATAGCCGTAGACGGTCGCTTCCTTGGGGAACCAGGCGACGGCGCGCTGGAACCACTGCATCGCCACATCGTACTGGCAGGAATTGTAGGCGTACCAGCCGAGCGCCTGCGCGCCCTCGCCCGAGGCGACGTCCATCGTCACCTTGGCGTAGCGGGCGAGCCGCTCCGGCTCGATGAAGGGCGGAAATTCCAGCGTCAGATCGCGCTCGAGAATATCGACGAACAGGATGAGATTGTTCACCAGCGGCTCGCGCCAGGCGTAAGCCACCTCTTCCGTCTCGCGGCGCATGTCGAGCTCGCGCAGCGAATGGGCGAGACCATGCGCGATCATCGCGTCGCCGCCGCGCTCCAGCGCGATCTTGAACCAGTCGAGCGCGTCGCGGAACGACTTGGTCTTATAGTAGTACCACGCCACCAGCCCCGGCTGGTTCGGGTCCTTCTCCTCGCGCGCATACGCTTTGAACACATCGAGTTCCGAGTCCGGAATCTTTTCGGAACGCTCGTCGTGCAGATATGCGCTGATGCGCGCGCGTACGATGTCGACCATGATCGGCGCGAATTCGCTTCGGCCCTGCGCGTCGTAGCGGCCGGCGGCGATCAGCTTCTCGACGTCGCCCATGCGCAGGTTCGCCATCGCCTTCTGGATGGTGGCGAGGCGGGCCGGCTGATCGGCGCTCGACTTCAGGATCGACAGATAGACCGAGATCGCGTCGTTGGTCTGCTTGGTCTTCGCGAAGGCTTCCGCGATCGTCCAGAGCATTTCGACGTCGGCGTCTTCCGCGTTGTAGCTGTCGGCCTTCACATAGTCGACGAGATCCTGCCACCTGCCCTTCTTCCAGAAGTCCATGATGCGGACGCGCAAGTCCTTGCGCCTGATCTTGTTGGCGAGGTCCTTCGAGGGCTGCCAGGTGGGCTCCTCCCTCTTGCGCGCGGCGATGGCGGCGCGCAATTCGTCCATGCGATCGGCGCCGAACAATTCCCAATAGGCGTCTTCGCTCGGGTCGCCCGGAGGCTCGCCGTTGAACAGGTCGACCGGCGGCGTCCAGCCGGGATAGAGACGCACGAGGCGCTCGATCTCGGTGTTGACGCGATCCATCTGGCCGAGCTGCGCATAATAGCGCAGCGCGGATTCGTCGGGCCCTTCGCCATCGACGGCGAGCGGCTGGGCGCGCAGCATCCGCGCGTTAGGCTCGTCGGCTTTCGGAACGGCGGGACGCACGGGCGCAGGCGTCGGCGCGTCGGGCGCAGCAGTCTGCGCCGGCGCGCCGGCCGCCGGCATGTCCACGATGAAGCCGCCGCCGCGCTGCTGTGCGACCGCAGCCGCCGAAACCGACAGCAGCAGAGCGCCGGCGAGCGCGAAGGGGGTCCGCATCAGCGCAGGCATGAGGGGAACCTCATCTGCGCAGCAAGCACCGCCATGATGCGGAGCGTTGCGGGATAATAATTTTCCGGCGTGCGCGACGACCACAGGTCGCGGCCGAGCGCCTTGCCCTCGACGACGCATTGCGTGAGCGCGCCGATCGAAGCGTAGCCGCCCTCCGTCAGATTGCTTCCGCTGCGGCCGCCGGCCAGATCGACGACGGCCAGACCGCGATACCGCGTCGCCCAGGTCAGGAACGGTTCGTAATGCTCGCGCTCGCCGATGCCAGCCCAGGCGAGATAGAGTGGAATGCGGATGGCGTTGTAGCCGAACTGCGCCGGGAAGCCGTCCGCCGGCCGCGCCTTGCCGTCCCTGAGCGAAACCCATTCCGCCGGAAGCCCGTCGGCGCCGAACCGCGCGAGCTTGAGCGCGTCGAGGCCGCTCTGCACGATGCCGCGCCAGTCGATCTCGGGCGCAACCAGCGGCAGCCGCGCAAACGCCGGGAACACCCAGTAGGAGAGATTCACGACCGGCCCGTCGGCGCGATCGTCCGCCGCGAAACCCGAGACCGCAGGCAGCAGCAGGGCGCCATTCTTCGTCTTGTAGATGACCAGCTTGCGACCGATCTCGACCGCAATGCGGCGCGCGGAAACCTTCAGCGCGACGTCGCCCCAGAATTCGGCGGCTTCCGCCAGCGCCCAGGCGACGAGAATGTCGCCGTCGGAGGCGTCATTGATGTCGGCCACCGCAGGGCGATGCGCGGGATCCCAGCGCCAGGCGAGCAATTGATCGTCGCGCACCATCAGATTGGCGCGCGTCCAGCCCCAGACCCTGTCGAAGACCGCGCGATCGTTCGCGGCGACCGCGAGCAGCATGGCGTAGCCCTGCCCTTCGCTGTGGCTGATGCGGCCATTGCCCGTGTCGACCACGCGGCCGGTGTCGGTGATGTAATTGGTCTTGTACTGCTGCCACAGCTCCGGCGTCTTCAACGCGCCGCCAAGCGACAGGGCGCGCGCGTCGAGCGCGAGCGGCGCCCTCTCCGGCGCCTTGGCGGCGGCGTTCATCTGCGCCTGCACGTTTGCGCCAAGCGGAATGACGGGCGCAAAGGTCTGCGCGGCGGCAGGCGCGCCGGAAAGCGTGGCGGAGAGCGCGAGCGCGATGGCGATCGACGGAAGACGGCTCATGGCTGCCTCCGGCCGACATTGCGGATGAAGACGCTCGTCGTCAGCGCCAGCAGCATTGCGATCAGGAGCGCCGCTGCGACGTAGATCTGGCTGTTGAGCGAAAGCCAGCCGGCCGCGATCAGGCGCGAATTCTCGATCGTCAGCGGCTGCGTCACGATCAGGCGCTGCGCGCGCGCGGGCGCGGTGACGACCGAGCCTTCGGACGCGTCGAGGATCGACATGCGGCCCGCGATCTGGCGCCACACGCGCGGATCGACGAGGCACGGCACGGATTCGGCGAGATCGGCGGATGTCGGCGCCGTCACGACGGTCCAGACGTCGTCGATCGTATCGCCGATCATGCTCTGCGCGACGATCAGCGACGAACGCGCGTTGACCTCCGGCTCGGCCGGCCCGGCGACGATATTGGCGCCGAACCAGGCGACGACGCCGTTGGCGCGCTCCACGGCCCATTCGTGCGTTGCGCCATAGACCTGCTGCGCCCAGGCCGAGAACGCGTTCGTGCTGCGCACCTTGGCGTTCCATTCGTCGAACAGCGCGCCGGACGCCTGGCCCGTGACCTGCAGCGAACCGACGGGCGAAGAATCGTAGGCGTTGCGGCGATTGGGGCCGACGAAAATCTCGCGCGACTGCGAGTCGCGGATCGTCGCCGTCGAGACGTCGTCGACGCGGCGGAACGCGGAATTGACGGCGCGCTCGAACCCGCCCGGCGGTTTGGGCATGCGGCACGCCGCCGGGAAGTTGCGCTCCAGCACGAGGCGATTGCGCGCAAGCGATTCGTAGCGCGAAAGCGCGTCGTCCTTCGCAGGCCGGGGCGGCGCATTGAACCGGCTCGACCAGGCTTTCTGCACGGACTGCGGATCAATGCCGGCGGCGCGCAGGAGCGAGGGATCGAGCACGTTGGCCGCGCCGACGACCAGCACAGAGCCGGTGCCCTTCTGCGGCAAGGCGCCCATCAGTTGAAAGTCGATCGGACGTCCCGCCATGATCGCCATATGCGCGGCGATCGTCGCCGCCGCGCCTATCGTCTCGCGGTCGGGCGAGGGCGCGACGATTTTTGGCCGCATCCCGTCGGCGACGAAGGGGAAGCCGCCGGTCGTCGTCACCGCGAGGTCGGGCATGCGCGCGATCCGCGCGATGCGCGGCAGCTCGATCTCGGTGGAATCGAGCAGCAGGAATCGCTTGGAGCCGGAGATCGCCGCCAGCGGATCGCAGGCGGAATCGCTCGCCATCGGCACCAGCGCCTCGATCTCGACGCGGTTGAGGCCGGGCCGCATGGCGCCCAGCGGCAGCGGGATCGGGTTCTTGGTGAAGACGTCGCCCGCAGCCTTCGGCAGCTTCATGCTCACCGCGTTGCGGCCGTTCACGCTGACGACGATATGCGCTTCCGTCGTCAGCCCCGGCGCATAGCCGCCGGCAAGATCGACAATCGCCTTGCCGTAGTCGGCCGGATAGAAATCCGGCGGCAGGATGACGTTGAAGGCCGCGCGGAACAGCCGACCGGAAAATTCCTCGCTGGCGACGCCGAGATCGCGCAGCTTCACGCGCTGCCCGCCGGCGATATGCAGGCCGGGGAACGCCGACGCCGCGCGCAGGCCCGCGGCGGCGCCGATCGGCTTCTGGCTCGCGTCGAATTCGGCGAGCGCCTCGCTCACCTGCGCATCGGTCGCGCCCGTGACGACGATCGTCGTGCGCAGCCGGGGATTGGCGGGAATGATGAGAACGCGTGGCCCCGAGATCGGGCCGGCGGCGCGCAGATCGACGAGATTGCCGACGTCGGACGCAGGGCCGACAACAAGATTGACGCCGTATTCGCCATCTGCGAGCGGACCGATGTCGACCACCGGCTGCTCGAACCGGCCGTGCAGCGAGATGAGCTGCGCGGCGCGCATGATGCGCTCGACATTGGCGAGATTGGTGCGGCCGGGCACCACGGCGCGGATCGGCAGCGCGCCCTGCGCATCGGGCGAGAGCGCCGGCAGATCGGAAAGGCGCGAGACCGGCGTCGAACGCGGGATGAGCAGACCCGTCTGCGAGGGATCGATCTGCGTCCACAATTCGTAGGTCGCCTGCAGCGAGCAATCGACGCGGTGCCGCTGCTCGGCCGTCAGGCGGATCGAGTTGAACCCGGCCTGCAGCGCATTCGGCGGAATCTCGAAGGTGAACGTCTTGACCGAGTGCGTCGCGCGGATGTTGGTGCGCCCGACCACGACGTCATTGATCGAGAGCGTCAGATAGGACGCCTCGGGCATGACCGACACGGCGGAGAGATAGCCGACCTGGAACTTGATCGGCAGGCGCGCCTGATCGCCGGTGATATAGACCGGCCATTCGGACGAGGCGATTTCGCCGGCGAGGCGGAAGCCCTGAATATTGTTTGTCAGATGCCGCAGCGTCGAGCCGCTGGCGAGCGGGACGCTGGCCGCCGCGATCGGCGCGGCAAGGCTCGGCGAAGGCTGCGCGTAGGTGGAGGCCGGCGCGGGCGCAGGCGCCAAGGCAG
>JASGFP010000133.1:0-8624 GCA_047605445.1 Rhodoblastus sp. | reverse complement strand
CGCAGGCCGATGTCGGCGTCGCCATGCAGACCGGCACGCAGGCCGCGCGCGAGGCGGGCAACATGGTCGATCTCGATTCCAATCCGACCAAGCTCATCGAGATCGTCGAGATCGGCAAGCAGCTTCTCATGACGCGCGGCTCGTTGACGACTTTCTCGATCGCCAACGACGTGGCGAAATATTTCGCCATCCTGCCGGCCCTGTTCATCGCGACCTATCCGGAACTCGGCGCGCTCAACGTCATGCGGCTCGCCTCGCCGCAATCGGCGATCCTCTCGGCAGTCATCTTCAATGCGCTGATCATCGTGGCGCTCATTCCGCTGGCGCTGAAAGGCGTCGCCTATCGCCCCGTCGGCGCCGCCGCGCTGCTGCGCCGAAACCTCCTCATTTACGGCGTCGGCGGGCTCATCCTTCCCTTCATCGGCATCAAGGCGATCGACCTGGTCGTCGCCGCACTGCACCTGGCCTGAGGCGCATCATGCTAACTCATCTGCGACCCGCTCTCGTTCTCCTGACGCTGCTGACAATCGTCACCGGCGTCGCCTATCCGCTCGCCGTGACGGGCCTGGCGCAAGGACTTTTTCCCGCGCAGGCGAACGGCAGCCTCCTCACCCGCGAAGGAACGGTCGTCGGCTCGGCGCGCATCGGCCAGAATTTCACGACGCCGCGCTATTTCCACGGCCGCCCGTCGGCGACGAGCGCGCCCGATCCGGCCGACGCCTCCAAGACAGTCGACGCGCCCTACAACGCCGCCAGTTCCTCCGGCGCCAATCTCGGGCCGACTTCGCAGAAACTGATCGACCGCGTGAAAGGCGATGCGGCGGCCTGGCGTGAGACGGCCGGCGCCGGCCCGATCCCGGGCGACGCGCTGACGACGTCGGCTTCCGGCCTCGATCCGCATGTTTCGCCCGCCACCGCGCTGGCGCAGGCGCCCGGCGTCGCCAAGGCGCGCGGCCTTCCCGTCGAACGCGTGCGCGCGCTCGTCGCCGCGATGACCGAGGGACCGTCTCTCGGTTTCATCGGCGAACCCCGCGTCAATGTTTTGCGGCTCAATCTGGCGCTGGATCGGCTACACTCGTCCTGAAGAACGGACTCGCATGGCGCCGACCGACCGAATCGACAAGCGTCCGGATCCGGACGCGCTGCTGGCGCAATCCAACCGCGAGCAGCGCGGCCGGTTGAAGGTTTTTCTCGGCGCCGCGCCCGGCGTCGGCAAGACCTATTCGATGCTGCGCAACGCCCGCCGTCTGAAGGACGAAGGCGTCGACGTCGTTGTCGGACTGGTCGAAACGCACGGGCGCGCCGAAACCGCAGCATTGCTCGAGGGCCTCGAGATTCTTCCCAGAAAGCGGGTCGACTATCGCGGCAGGACGCTCGGGGAATTCGACATCGACGCGGCGTTGACGCGTAAGCCGAAGCTTTTGATCCTGGACGAGCTTGCGCATACCAATGCGCCCGACAGCCGCCACCCCAAACGCTGGCAGGACGCAGAAGAGCTTCTCGATGCCGGAATCGACGTCTGGACTGCGCTCAACATCCAGCATCTCGAAAGCCTCGCCGATGTCGTTTCGCGCATCACGGGCGTGATCGTGCGCGAAACCGTGCCGGACAGGACATTCAACGCAGCCGCCGAAGTCGTGCTCGTCGACATCACGCCGGACGAATTGATCGAGCGCCTGCGCGACGGCAAGGTTTACGTGCCGGAGACGGCCCGGCGCGCGACCGAGCGTTTCTTCACGCCAGGCAATCTGACCGCGCTGCGCGAACTCGCCCTGCGCCGCACCGCCGATCGCGTCGACGACGAGATGGACGAATTTCTGCGCCGCAAGGCGATCGAAGGGCCGTGGGGAGGTTCGGAACGGCTGCTGGCCTGCATCGCATCCGGCTCGGGCGCGGAGGCGCTTGTGCGGCGCGCAAGCCAGCTCGCAACGCGTCTCAACGCCACCTGGATCGCGCTGCACATCGAACGGCCGGGCGCTTCTGCCGATGCGGAGAGCGATGCGTCCGCCGCCCTCGCGCTGGAACTCGCCGAGCGGCTCGGAGGCGAGACGCAGCGCATCTCGGGTCACGATCTCGTCGGCGAGGCCCTGAAATTCGCGCGGCGCGAAAATGTGACGCAGATCGTCGTCGGCAAGCCGGGCAGGCGACCCTGGCGCGACCTGTTTCGACGCCAATTCGCCGATGAAATCCTGCGCCGCGCCGATGGGCAGGAAGTCCATGTGGTCGCGACGCAGGCGCCAAAGCGCGCTCGGACCGCGCCGCGGAGCGGGCGGTCCGCCACGCAGGGCCTCGGCCTCGACGTCGTCTTTGCGGCGGCCTCGGTGGCGGTTGCGATCGGCGTTGGCGAAATCCTGTCGCGACTCATGCGGCTGCCGAATCTCTCCATGGTGTTTCTGGCCGCGGTGCTGCTATGCGCCGTGCGCCGCGGCGTCCGGGCGGCGGTCTTCGCGTCGCTGCTGTCGTTTCTCGGCTACAATTTCTTTTTTATCGAGCCGGTCTACACGTTCACGGTCGCAGCGCCGTTCGAACTGTTCTCGCTCCTGATCTTTCTGGTCGTCGCCGTGCTCGCGGGCTCGCTCGCCGGCCGTATCCGCGATCAGAACGCCGCGCTTCTGGCGAATGTCGCCGCGACGCAGTCGCTCTACGAGTTTTCGCGCAAGCTCGCCGGCGCCGTCCAGTCCGACGACGTGCTCTGGGCGGCGGCGGCGCATCTGCACGCGACCCTCGGACGCAGGACCGTTCTTTTGCTCGCGGATGGCCAAAGTCTGACGCCGCACGCAGCGTGGCCGCCAGATGCGCTGCTCGACGCCGCCGAAATGAGTGCGGCGCGCTGGGCTTTCGAAAAGGCCGAAGCCGCCGGTTGGTCGACGGGTACTCTGCCGCGCGTACGCTTTCAGTTCCGGCCGCTGCAAACGGCGCGCGGCGTGATCGCCGTCTGCGGTTTCGAGCCGCTGGCGCCCGACGCTGCGATCGCGCCCGACACCGAACGCGCGTTGTCGGCCATTCTCGGACAGACGGCTATCGCGCTCGACCGCGCTCTGCTCGCGCGCGAAGCGATCAGGACAGCCTCGCTGGAAGAAAATGAAAAGGTGCGAGACGCGCTCCTGACGTCGCTGTCGCATGATCTGCGCACGCCGCTCGCTTCCATTGCTGGCGCGGCGTCGTCGCTGCGTGATCTTGGTGAAAAGATGAGCGCGGAGGATCGCGCCGACCTTCTTGCGACGATCGAAGAAGAAACGGGAAGATTGTCGCGCTTCGTCGCCAATCTGCTCGACATGTCGCGCATCGAGTCAGGCGGCCTGAAAGTGAGGCGCGACCTGGTCGATGTCGGCGAGGTCGTGCAGGCCGCGATCGAACGTTGTCGCAAGGCCTTTCCTGACAGTGCAATACGGACGAGCGTCGCCCCCGGCCTGGCGCCCGTACGCGGCGACGCGCGCTTGTTGGAGCAGGTATTGTTCAATCTGCTGGACAACGCGCAGAAATACGGCGGCGGCGGCGAAACCGCGGTGCATGCGCGTCGCGAAGGCGCGGACATTGTCGTCAGCGTCACTGACGAGGGGCCCGGCGTAAAGGCCGCCGATCTTGAGCGCATGTTCGAGAAATTCTACCGTGGCGGCCGTATGGATGGCCGCAAGGCCGGCACCGGGCTGGGCCTCTCGATCTGCAAAGGCCTGATCGAGGCGATGGGCGGCGCCATCATGGCGCAGAGTCCTGCGGTGCGCAGGCGCGGGACGCGCATCGTCGTCCGCTTGCCAGTCGGAGAGGCCTCGCGTGCGGAGAACAAGCGATGAAGAATCCGCGCATCCTAATCGTCGATGACGAGCCGCAGATTCAACGATTTCTACGCGTTGCGCTTTCCGCTGTCGGATACGAGGCGATCGCGGCGGAAACCGGGGCACAGGCGCTGAAGGCAGTCGTGGCAAACGCCCCGGACGTCGTCGTCCTCGATCTCGGCCTGCCGGATCGAGACGGCAAGGACGTGCTGCGCGACATCCGTACGATATCGAACGTGCCGGTCATCATTCTTTCGGCGCGCGATCGGGAAGCCGAAAAGATCGAGGCGCTCGATCTGGGCGCGGACGATTACGTCGAGAAGCCCTTTGGCATTGGCGAGTTGATGGCGCGCCTGCGCACCGCTCTCCGCCATGTCGCGGGCGCGCCAGCTCCGCCCAGCGTGTTCCGCGTCGATGGGCTGGTGGTCGATATGGAGCGAAGGCTCGTGACGCGCGACGAGACGCCCGTGAAGCTCACTCCCAAGGAATACGACCTGCTGACCGCGCTTGTGCGCCACGCTGGCCGCGTGCTCACGCATCGCCAGATCCTGAACGAGGTGTGGGGGCCTGCTCATGCTCAGGACACACAATATCTGCGCGTCTTTATCGGTCAGTTGCGCGCCAAGATCGAACGCGATCCATCGACGCCGAACATCATCCGCACCGAACCCGGCGTCGGGTACAGAATTGTCGACGCATAACGGAGGCGGCGGGCCGGTCCTGAGGCCGCCATTCAGCGCGCCCGCTTTTTCATCCGGCGATCGCGTTCGGCCCGCGCCTTGGCGTAGCTGTCCTTCAGGTAGTCGATCAGCGCCTGCAGATGACGACACAATTCGTCTGCGTCCCTGCGCTCCAGCGCCTTCAGCATCCGTTCGTGATGAGCGATGATCGTAGAGCGGTCGCGAACGAAGACGATCACCATGTTGGTGACCGGCACAAGCGATTCGATCATCGCGTACATGACGAAGCGCAGCATGGTGTTGCGCGTGGCGTCGACGATCGCGCGATGAAACTGCACGTCCGAAGCGCAGAATTCCTCGTCGCTGAGGGCCGGATCGCGCTGGCGCTCCAGCGCCATGCGCAGCGCGACGATCACATCGTCGGTCATGCGGTCCACCGCCATGCGGCAGCACAGGCCCTCAAGCTGGGCGCGAGCTTCCGCGATTTCGTCCATGTCGAGACCGCCGACCGTCACCAGCATGGTGGCGGCGGTGGTCACGTTCTCCGCGAGTTCTTCGAGCGACAGGCTGTTGACAAACGTGCCGCCGGCAGGCCCGCGCTTTGACGAGATGAGATTCTGCGCGGCGAGACGCTTGAGCGCTTCGCGCACGGTCGGGCGCGACACGCCATAGCGCGAGGCCAGTTCCTCCTCGGTCGGCAGGCGCTCGTCGCTCTTGAGGCGGCCTTCGAGGATCGCGGAGCGTATATGTTCCGCGATCTGCTTCGCCGCGCTCTTGGTAACGATCTGCTCGTCGCCGAACATCGGGCCTTCCTTGCCTTTGACCGACGATTCGTGGCCGTCGCCTATTTCGACATAGCAACAAGCGTGCGCCCGCGCACCCGCCCGGCGAGGATTTCCGGGCCGAGCGCGACCACATCGGCGAGGCCGACCTCGGACGTGACCGCATCCAGTTCCTTTGCCGAGAGGGCCGAAGCGAGCCGTTCCCAGGCCTCCGTGCGGCGCGCTTTCGGGCAATTTACCGAATCCACGCCGATCAGCGAGACGCCGCGCAGGATGAAGGGCGCGACCGTCGTCGGCAGGTCCATGCCGCCGGCCAGCCCGCAGGCTGCGACAGCGCCCTCATAGGCGATGGAGGCCAGCACATTGGCCAACAGCACCCCGCCGACAGTATCCACGGCGCCCTTCCAGCGCTCACCCTGCAACGGCTTGCCGGCCGCCTGCAGTTCGGACCGCGCGACGAAATCCGTCGCTCCGAGCGACCGCAGGAACTCGTGCTGCTCGGGCCGACCCGTGACGGCCGTGACCTTGAAGCCGAGTTTGGCCAGAAGCGCGACGGCGACCGAACCGACGCCGCCGGCAGCGCCTGTCACAACGACCCTGTCGCCCGCCCGCAACCCTTCGCGCTCGAGCGCCATGACGCAGAGCATGGCCGTCAGACCGGCGGTGCCGATCGCCATGGCGGAGCGGTTCGTCATGGCGGCAGGCGTCTTCACCAGCCATTCGGATTTGACGCGCGCGCGCTCGGAAAAGCCGCCAGACCAGCCTTCGCCGACACCCCAGCCGGTGAGGATGACGCTGTCGCCGGGCTGGAACTCGGACGAATCCGATTTGCGGACTGTTCCGGCGAAATCGATGCCGGGAATGATGGGAAATTTCCGCAGGATGCGGTTCTTGTTCTGGAGTGCGAGCCCGTCCTTGTAGTTGAGCGACGAAAATTCGACGTCGACCAGAACGTCGGCGGCGGGGAGATCGGCCTCTGTGATTTTTTCCAGCCTCACGGAGACCGGACCCCTTTCGCCATCCTCACGCGCAACGATCGCCTGAAACTCGCCCATCTCACATCCTCCTCGAAATCGGACGCCATACTAACTTAGAAATATTTGTTTGACAAATATAGGAATGAGAGCGAGCATCATGCCCGGCGACGAGCCCAAGGGAGGAAAACATGAAAAAGATTGCGCTTGGCGCGATTGCCGTTCTGGCGAGCGCCCTGCCCGCCGCAGCGGCGGACATGCCGACGTTTCGGGTCGGCGTTTTGAACGATCAGGCCGGGCTCTACGCTGATATCGCGGGGCCGGGATCGGTGGAGGCGGCGAAGATGGCCGTGGAGGACTTCCAGCCCGAGAAACACGGCTTCAAGGTCGAGGTCGTCGCCGCCGACCATCAGAACAAGCCCGACATCGGCGCCTCGATCGCGCGCAAATGGTTCGATGTCGAGAATGTCGACACGATCGTCGACGTTCCGACCTCCTCGGTCGCGCTCGCCGTGTCGCAGATCGCCAAGGACAAGGACAAGGCGTTCCTGATCGCCAGCGCCGGAACATCGGACCTCACCGGCAAGTCCTGCACGCCCAACAACGTCCACTGGACCTACGACACATGGTCGCTGGCCAACGGCACGGCGCGCGCGGTGATCGCGAGCGGCGGCAAGTCCTGGTATTTCCTCACCGCCGACTACGCCTTCGGCCATGCGCTCGAGCGCGACGCGGCCGAGATCGTCAAGGCCAACGGCGGCGATGTGGTCGGGCAGGTGCGCGCGCCGTTCCAGACGGCGGATTTCTCGTCCTTCCTGCTGCAAGCGCAGCAGAGCAAGGCCGACATCATCGCGCTGGCCAATTCCGGCGGCGACACGATCAATTCGCTCAAGCAGGCGCAGGAATTCGGCATCACGTCGGGTAAGCAGAAGATGGCCGGGCTGCTGGTGTTCCTGTCCGACGTGCACGCCATGGGCCTGCCCGTCGCCAAGAACCTCTTGCTGACCGAAGCCTTCTACTGGGATCTGAACGAGGGCACGCGCGCGTGGTCCAAGCGCTTCGCGCCGCGCAACGGCGGCAAATATCCGACCATGAACCAGGCGGGAACCTACGCCTCCGTGCTGCACTGGATGAAAGCGATCGCGGCGATGGACAAGGCGAAGGCGCATTCGGGCTCGGCCGTCGTCGCGCAGATGAAGGCGCTGCCGACCGAGGATCCGCTGTTCGGCAAGGGCAAGATCAGGGCCGACGGGCGCACCATCCACGACATGTATCTGTTTCAGGTGAAGACGCCGCAGGAATCGAAATACCCCTACGATTACTACAAGCTGCTCAGCACCGTGCCGGGCGACAAGGCGTTCCGGCCGATGGAAGGGAGCGCCTGCCCGCTGGTCAGCGCGGCGGCCAAGTAGGACAATGCGATGGTCCGGGACGCGGCGTTTCGCGTCCCGGACTCAAGAGCCGCGCTGAAGCGGACGAAGATGCAGCGGAGGAACAATGGACTTCGAAACGATCGCCTATCGCGTGGAGGCGTCCGTCGCGCATCTCACGCTGTCGCGGCCGGCGCGCGCCAATGCGCTCAACGGCCGGATGCTGGACGAGATCAACGCCGCGATGGATCTGGCGGAAGCCGACGCCAGCGCGAAAGTCGTGATCGTCTCCGGCGCGGGCGCCGCCTTTTCGTCCGGCTTCGACCTGAAGGAACAGATGGAGCGCCGGCCGACCGGCTTCGAGCAATGGAAGCCGATCTTGCGCAAGGATTTCGATGCGGTGATGCGCTTCTGGCATTGCCCGAAGCCCACGATCGCCGCCGTGCGCGGGCCTTGCCTCGCCGGCGCCTTCGAACTGAGCCTCGCCTGCGACATGACGATCGCCAGCGAGACGGCTTTCTTCGGCGAGCCTGAGCTGAAATTCGGCGCCGGAATCGTGGCGATGGTCCTGCCCTGGCTGGTCGGACCCAAGGTCGCCAAGGAGATCATCTATCTCGGCGAGGATCGTCTGTCGGTCCAGCGCGCGCGCGAACTCGGCATCGTCAACCGTATCGTCGCCGACGACGCGCTGGAGGCCGAAGCGGCTCTGGTCGCACAGCACCTCTGCGCGATCGATCCCAATCTGCTGAAGCAGACCAAGCGCGCCATCAACGAGGCGCTTGAACGTCAAGGTATGCTGGACGCGCTTGAAGCGGCGCTCGCGATCGATCTCGAGATCGAGGGGCCGGGCTCGCCGGACAAGATGGCCTTCATGGAAATTGCGCGCGCCGACGGGCTGAAGGCTGCGCTCGCCTGGCGCGACGCGCGCTTTCCGGTGCGCAAGTGACCGCGGCCAATCTCGCGCGCGCCGTCATGGAGGCGCCGACGTTTGCGCAGGCGAGCGCGAGCGAACTCGGGCAAGGGGCGACGTCGGCGAAAGACATTG
>JASGFP010000132.1:0-8768 GCA_047605445.1 Rhodoblastus sp. | reverse complement strand
GTCCGCGCCTTTGGCGCCAGCCTGGCCCGCGGCGCCGGGGCGGCCGGCTGCGCCGGGGGCGCCGGGCTGACCGCCGAGATCGACGCGCAGCACGCCTGACATTTTGCCATGCACGCGCAGCCGCACCTTGCCGGCGTCGCGGCCCGCGCCCTGGGCCGGCGGCTTTTCATCGGGCGCGAAGCTGCGGATCTGGCCGTTTTCGACGACGAGCGTCTCGACCTCGATATCCAGATCGGCGCCATGGGTCAGCATGGCGGAATCGCGGAGCGTGAGCTTGGACGCTGCGATGCGCGCCGGCTTGTCGGCGTCGAACACCAGCATGGCGCCGTCGACGACGAGTTCGGGCCGCTGGCGCAACTCGTCGATGCGCATGATCTCGCCACGTTCCGTCAGCGGCGCCTGCAGGCTCGCGGGAATTTTGGACGCGTTCTGCGCCCAGTTGGAGCGGTCGACGCGCTCGACCGCGCTGGTGGGCGCTGGCAGGAATCCAGGTTTGCCCGTCATGCGCGCGAGATAGCGCGCGGCGAAGGCGGGATAGCGGTAATAGGCGGCCGAGCCGAACAGGAGCGCCACGCCCGCGACAATCACGACAAGCACGGTCGCGGTCTCGGCAAACCGGCGCGAGCGCGCCGAGGCTTCCTGCTGTTGGGAGAAATTCACGTGTTCAACCGTCTTGTTCTTGCCGCATGGCCGCCTGCGGACCCGCGGCCTACATTGCAGGATGATCCCTGACCAGTAAATTCGAGCGAAATTGCGCCGGGAGCGCCTCACAATGACCGTTCTGTCCGTCCTCGACCTGTCCTTTGTAACCGAAGCGACGCCGCCTTCGGCTTCGCTCGCCAACTCGGTCGATCTCGCCATACTGGCGGATCGGCTGGGCTACCGGCGCTATTGGGTCGCCGAACATCACAGCCTCGCCTCGGTCGCCTCCAGCGCGCCCGAGGTCATCATCGCGCGCATTGCGTCCGCTACGCAGCGCATCCGCGTCGGCGCCGGCGGCGTCATGCTGCCCAACCACGCGCCGTTGATGGTGGCGGAGCGTTTCCGCACGCTGGAGGCGTTCTTTCCCGGCCGCATCGACCTCGGCCTCGGGCGCGCCCCTGGCACGGACCAGACGACGTCCTACGCGCTTCGCCGGCATCAGACGCAGGGGCAGGATCCAGAGCAGGATTTCCTCGAACGCTTTCAGGAATTGCTGCTGTGGGACACGAATGACTTTCCGCCGACGCATCCGTTCAAGCGCATCGCCGTCATGCCCAACGACGTGCGCCTGCCGCCGATCTTCCTGCTCGGCTCCAGCGACTACAGCGCCGAACTTGCGGCGCAGGTCGGCATGGGCTTCGCCTTCGCGCATCATTTCGCGAGCCACGATGCGGCCGCCGCCATGGGCGCCTATCGCGCGCGGTTCCAGCCGTCGGCGTGGCTGGCTGCGCCCTACGCCATTCTCGCCGTCGCGGTCGTGAGCGCGGAGACCGACGCCGAGGCCGAGCGGCTGGCGTCGAGCGCCGATCTCAACTGGCTCAGGCGGATGCGCGGCGAATATCATCCGCTGCCGAGCCCGGAGGAGGCCGCAGCCGCGCCGATGTCCGATCGGGAGCGCGAGCATGTACGCCGGCATCGCCGGCAATTGTTCGTGGGAACGCCCGACGTCGTGAAGGCGCGGCTCGACGACTTGCGGGCGGCGACGCAGGCGGATGAAATCATGATAACCTCGCCCATATACGATCATGCGGCGCGCAAGCGCTCGTATGAATTGATGGCCGATATCTATTCGCTCGCGCCGCTCGAGAGCGCGACGGCATGAGGGAGCTCTGCATGAAGCCACGCGTGATCGAGGAATGGCACAAGCTCGTCGAGAGCCGCGATGCGCTCGCGCTCGACGCGATCCTGGACGAGTCCGTCGTGTTCGAATCGCCCGTCGTGCATACGCCGCAGGTCGGCAAGGCGATCACGACCAAATATCTCGCCTCGGCGCTGGTCGTGCTCAACAACGAGCATTTCCACTATCTCGGCGAATGGTTCGGCCCATCGTCCGGCGTTCTGGAATTTGCGACGATCGTCAACGGGATCAAGGTCAACGGCGTCGACATCATCACCTGGAACGCCGAAAACCGCATCACGCATTTCAAGGTGATGGTGCGGCCCTTGAAGGCGGTGAACATGCTGCACCAGATGATGGCGGCGCAGCTCGTCGCGCCTGCCGGCTGAAGGCGAGACGCGCATGGCCGAACGGCTCCCGACCATTCCGAAAGAATTGCAGCCGAAGCAGAAGGATCTGTCCTTCGATCTCGACCGCGCGCTGGCGGGCGTCGTCAGCGTCAAGGCGATCGCGCCGGAGGATGCGTATACCGCCAAGTCGCTCGGCACGGAGCGCATGGGGCATGGGGTGGTCATCCGGCAATCGGGACTGGTGCTCACCGTCGGCTATCTCATCATCGAGGCGCAGGAGATCTGGCTGCGCACGATCGACGGACGCGTGATCGCGGGCCATGCGCTCGCCTACGACCAGGAGACGGGCTTCGGACTGGTGCAGGCGATGTCGTCGCTGGACCTGCCGGTTCTGCCGATCGGCGCGAGCGACGAGGTTGCGCCGGGCGACAGCCTGATCATTGCGGGCGCCGGCGGGCGCGAGGGCGCGCTATCGGCCCATTGCGTCGGACGCCAGCAATTCGCGGGCTATTGGGAATACTGGATCCCGGACGCGATCATGACCGCGCCCGCGCATCCTTTCTGGGGCGGCGCGGCGGCGATCGACGAACAGGGACGTCTCGCCGGGATCGCATCTCTCCAGGTGGAGGCTGGCGACGGAAAGGCGACGCAGAGCCTCAACATGGTGATCCCGATCGGCCTGCTGCCGTCCGTTCTCGACGATCTCGTGAAATACGGCCGTCCCAGCAAGCCGCCGCGTCCGTGGCTCGGCATTTATGCGACCGAGATCGGCGAGCGCATCGTGATCGCGGGCGTCGCCGACGACGGCCCGGCCGAACAGGCCGGCGTCGAAATGGGCGACATGCTGGTGGCGGTCGCCGGCGAAAAGCCCGCATCGCTCGGCGAGGTGTGGCGGCGCGTATGGGCTCAGGGGCCGGCGGGCGTGGAAATTCCGCTGCTGGTCGAGCGGCAGGATCGGGTGCTCGAAATCAGGATCAAATCCGCCGACCGGCTGCTGTTCACGCGCGCGCGCGTGATCCACTGAGAGTCAGACCTTCGGCGGGCCGCGTTTGGCGAGTTGCGCGGTGACGTAGAAGCAGGTGAGCACGGCCGCCGTCCCGAACAGAGCCGCGCCGGCGATGACGCCCGCATAGCCGCCTTCCGGCCCCCAGCGATGCGCGCCGTAAGTGACGAAGGGAATGGTGCCGAGCGTCGCGCGGCCCCAGTTGAATACCGTCGCCAGGATCGGATAACCAAGATTGTTGAAGGCCGCGTTGGCGACGAATAGGCCGGCGAGCGCCAGCCATGCGGCCGAACCCACCGCGCAGAAAAACAGCACGAGATCGCGCGTCGCGCCCTGCGCGCCAAACAGCGCGGCGATGTGCGGGCCGGCGAGCCAGAGAACGAACCAGACGACGAGCACGTAGACGGCCGAAACGCCGAAACAGTCGAACATGGCGCGGCGAATGCGGTCGTAGCGCCCCGCGCCAAAATTCTGGCCGATGATCGGGCCGATGGAGCCGGTGAGCGCGAACAACACGCCAAAGGCGACGGGCGCGATGCGGTCGATGATGGCGAAGGCGGCCACGGTCTCGTCGCCGAAGCCCGAAAAGACGCGCATGGCGTAGGTGTTGCCGACGGGCGTGGCGAGGTTGGTGAGGATGGCGGGCGCGGCGATGGCCATCATCGGGCCTAGGTCGCGCACGAGCGAGCGGCGCTCGGGGCGGCCGACGATGCCGTGCACATGCACCGCGCCCCAAAGGCCGACCGCCGTGAAGACGACGCGCGAAACCACCGTCGCGATGGCCGCGCCGTAGATGCCGAGGCCAGCGCCGAAGATCAGCAGCGGATCGAGACCGGCGGTGACGATCGCGCCGGTCAGCGTCACATACATGGCGCGGCGCGGATCGCCGACCGCGCGCACGAGGCCTTGCAGCGCCATGCCCAGCGACATGAGGAAGGTGGAAGGCAGGGTGATGAGCAGATAACGCGCCGCGATCTCGTGCGCCGCGCCGCGCGCCCCGATGAGATCCAGAAGCTGATGCCGGAAGAGGAGAAGCAGCGCCGAGACGAACATCCCCGAACATGCCGTATGCACGAGGCCGGAAGCCGCGAAACGCTGCGCGCGCGGCCGCTTGCCGGCGCCGAGAGCGCGCGAGACGGTGGCCGAGATGGCGATGGCCATGGCGATGTTGACCGACATGGCGAAGAACATGACCTGCGATGCGAAACCGACGGAGGCGGTAAGCACGGGATCGCCGAGTCGCGAGACGTAGAGCAGCGAGAGAAAGTCGACGACGAAGACGGCGACGAGGCCGATCGAGCCGGACGCCGTCATCGCCAGCACATGACGCAGCGTCGAGCCCTGGGTGAAGATGGGGATCGGTCTGCGCGCGACTGGCGCAATTTCGGCTGCAGCGAGGCTGGGGTCGTCGGCGTTGCTCAAGCGCTCTCTATGGCGCCCGAACGCCGGTTTGGGAAGCGCAAGTGCGTTCCCCTCCCCCTTGCGGGGAGGGGAGGGAGCGTCACCCTTCGTGCCGTCCGACGATCGAAATCGAGCACACGTTCTGGTGCGGAAAGCCGCCCAGATTGTGGGTGAGGCCGAGGCGCGGCAGTTCCTTGCGCTGGCGCGGGCCGGCCTTGCCCTGCAATTGCAGATACATTTCGTAGATCATGCGCAGGCCCGACGCGCCGATCGGATGGCCGAAGCATTTGAGGCCGCCGTCGATCTGGCAGGGAATCCTGCCGTCGTGATCGTAGAAGCCGTCCATGACGTCGTGGATGGCGCGGCCTTCCGGCGAAATGTGCAGGTCTTCCATGGTGACGAGTTCGGTCACCGAAAAGCAGTCGTGCACTTCGATTAGGTCGATTTCCTCACGCGGATTCGTGACGCCGGCTTCCTGATAAGCTTTCTTCGAGGCGACGCGCGTGGTGGCGAAATAGGAGCCGTCCCAGGAATTGTGCTGCGCCTCCACGCCGTTCGAAACGGAGAGTTGCAACGCCTTGACGCTGATGATGTCTTTCTTGCCGAGGCTGCGCGCGATTTCCGGCGTGGTGACGATGGCGCAGGCCGAACCGTCGGACACGCCGCAGCAATCGAACAGGCCGAGCGGCTCGGCGACGATGGGCGCGTCAAGCACCTGCTCCATCGTCACCTTGTTCTGCAGATGCGCCTTGGGATTGCGCGAGCCGTTGTCGTGGCTCTTGACGGAGACATGGGCGATGGCGCGCTTGAGATCTTCTTTCGACGCGCCGTGCTTGGCGCGATATGCGGCGGCGAGCTGCGCGAAATTGCCGGGCGCAGACGCATTCGCCCACCATTGCGAATTGAGCACGCCACGCCCGCGCTGCGGCAGGCCGCCGTAGCCTGTGTCCTTCAGCTTTTCCACGCCGAGCGCCAGCGCGATGTCGGCTGCGCCCGATGCAACGGCGTAGACAGCGCCGCGAAAAGCGTCGGTGCCCGACGCGCAAAAGTTCTCGACGCGCGTCACCGCGATCTGCGGCAGGCGCAGCGCGACGGCGAGCGGTGTGCCGGACTTGCCGACGTGCTGCTCCTCGATGGCGGTCGAGAACCATGCGGCCTCGATCTGGTTCTTCTCGATGCCCGCGTCCTTCAGCGCTTCCTCGAAGGCCTCGACCATGAGGTCGTCGGCTTCCTTGTCCCAGCGCTCGCCGAATTTCGAGCAGCCCATGCCGAGGATGGCGACCTTGTCCTTGATGCCGCGGGCCATGTCTCTCTCCCTGCTTTCGTCGCCTGCCCGTCATTGCGAGCGAAGCGAAGCAATCCATCCACTTGTCTAGACATGAGGGGGGATCGCTTCGTCGCTCCGCTCCTCGCAATGACGGCCCGTTGTCAGGACGCCGCCGGCGTCGCTTTCCAGAAATAGCGCGTGAAGTTGCGCTGCGCATCGTAGTCCTTGATGCGGAACACCATGTCCATTTTCTTGCCGACGTCGATGTCGTCGGGCGTGACGTCGGTGAAGTCGATCATCACGCGCCCGCCCGCATCGAACTGCACCATGCCATAGCAGGCCGGCGGATCGGCGGAATAGGTGAGATTGTCGGCCGTATAGCTCATGATGCGGCCTTCGAGATCGCTGAAGGGCTGCGGCTCCTGCGAGTGAAAAGCGTTGCAGTTCGGATTGACGCAGATGTTGGTCTTGGGAAACTGCAGCGTGCCGCAGACATTGCACTTGCCGCCGACGAAGCCCGTCAGCGTGGCGCGGTTGCGGTAGAGCGAGGAGAGCGCGGTCGCCTTGTCGAGTTCGGAGCGCATGCCGCGCTCCATCTCGATCGTGTCGTTGAAGGCGAGGAATTTTTGATAATTCGTTTCCTCGCGGCGGCGCGCGAGAAAGCCCGAGACGCCGCGCGCCGGCTTGGCCGACGCAATCTTGTCCGTGGCGCGAAACAGCAGCGCATCGCAGCCCTGGCCGAAGGCGACGACGAGGATCAATTCGCCCGGCTTCGCGCTTTCCAGCGCATGCGCGAACATGACGAGAGCATGCGCCGCGCCGGTGTCGCCGCAGACGGCCGCAAGATTGTCGCGCACCGCTGCATCCGCAATGCCGGCTTTCTTCGCGATGGGGCCCGCGACCTTGGCCAGCGTGCAGGGCATGCAAAAATGCGCGATGTCGGCGCCCGTGACGCCGGCCTTGGCGAACAGGTCCTTCAGCGTCGCGGGCACGATCTTGTTGTAACCCTCGTCGCGGATCCAGCGCTCTTCCCAGGTGTAATCGTAGGCGACGCCATCGCCGCGATAATGGTCGACGAAATCGACGGTGCGGCTGGCCTGCGCGACGAGTTCGGCGACCACGTCGCCTTCGCCGACGAGCAGTGCGGCGGCGCCGTCGCCGGACGAGAGTTCCTGCGGGCTCGCGGCTTTCGTGCGGCGTTTTTCAGCGGCCGTCACGAGCACCGGGCCGCCTGTCGCGTTGAGAGCGTCGGCGAGCGCGGACAGGCCTGCGCGCTGGCTGGCGGAATGGTCGTGGCCGGCGACGCTTTCGGCGAGATTGAGCGCGCCGGCGACGATGCCGGCATTGAGGCGGTCGGCGAAGGGCAGGGTGGTGGAGGCCAGATGCACGGCGGCGAGGTTCTCGCGAGAAAAATCCCCGAGACAGTCGCGCGCGGCGGCGACCGCCATGGTGACGGAATCCTCGTCCCAGTTCGCCATGGCGCGCTCGCCCTTGCCTTGCGATTTGAGCGAGCCGTTGAACCAGGAATTGGCCGCCACCATCGCCTTGCGCTGCAGGCGGCGCATCGGCACATAGGCGCCGTATCTGAGAATGCCCTTGGCCATGGCGTTTACACCGGGTCCCAGTTGAAAATGTCGGCGGAACGGTCGAGCTTGAAGAAGCTGCCCTTCATCGCCGGCATGGCGTGATCGGCGATGGTCTGCGGCGTCCAGCCGTCCGTGCGCTGCACCGAGCGGATCGGGCGCGACTGGCTCATCAGGTAGATTTCGTTCATGCGCACCGCGAAAATCTGGCCGGTGACGTCCTTCGAGAGATCGGACGCGAGATAGGCGCAGAGCGGCGCGATCTTCTCCGGACCCATTGCCTGGATCTTGGCGACGCGCGCCTTCTCGTCCTCCGTCTCGGTCGGGATGGTGCCGATGAGGCGGCTCCAGGCGAAGGGCGAGACGCAATTTGAGCGCACGTTGAAGCGCTGCATGTCGAGCGCGATGGACTTCGACAGGCCGACGATGCCGAGCTTTGCGGCCGCGTAATTCGCCTGGCCAAAATTGCCGATCAGGCCGGAGGTCGAGGTGAAATGCACGAAGGAGCCGGAATTCTGCTCCTTGAAGTAATTGGCCGCCGCGCGCGAGGTGTAGAACGACCCGAGCAGATGCACCTTGATGACCGTCTCGAAGTCGACGATCGACATGCGGTGGAAAATGCGGTCGCGCAGGATGCCGGCATTGTTGATGACGCAGTCGATGCGGCCGAAGGAATCGATCGCGGTCTTGATGATATTGGCGGCGGGCCCGGCCTCGGCCACGGAATCGAAATTGGCGACCGCCTGACCGCCGGCCTTGCGGATGGCCTCGACGACTTCCTCCGCCGGATGCGCGTCGCCGCCGCCCTCGCCGTCGGCTGAGCCGCCAAGGTCGTTGACGACGACCTTCGCGCCCTGCGCTCCGCAGAGTTCGGCGATGGCGCGGCCGATACCGCGTCCTGCGCCGGTGACGACCACGACCTTATCGGTAAGGCACTTGCCCTCGGACATTCCGTTTCCTCGCTTTTCTGGTTGGCCGGGACATTGCACCCCTCGTCATTTGTCGTCAATCGCGCGATTAAATCGAGTTCCGCATGGCAGAAATTCCGAGCCGCATAGCGGTTTCGGTCGTCGCGCCTCGCGCGCGCCGCGTTCACCTGCCATACAGGTTGGGCGCTCCATAAAGGCGTCCGCTGCGCGATGTCGCAGTTGACTTCTCGTCGCCATTGACGAGCCTCGGATGGTCCGGGGCCGTTTTGGCGACCGGAGCCCCAGGGGAGATTTTTTCATGCGCAACGCATTTCGCGCACTTGTACTCGCCGCCGCGATAGGCCTGCCGGGCCTTGCCTTCGCCCAGGCGACGCAACCCGCCACGCCGCCCAAGGCGCCGCCGCCGCCCGCCGCCG
>JASGFP010000131.1:0-9024 GCA_047605445.1 Rhodoblastus sp. | reverse complement strand
CCGCCCGGCGCCTAACGCAATCAATCCCTATCCCAGCGACCGCACCTGGTGAGCGCGGCCCGGCGGCCACGAAATCGCCTCATCGCTGCCTTCTAAGCGCGGGATCGCGCCGCCGGCCTTTCGGGCAGGCCGGCGCAATCTCTCTTGTGTCTTTTCGCCAAAGCGGCTTGCGCCGGCGGCGAGGACGCGTAGGAATTGGCTGGCGCGGCTCGCCGCCCTCCCGGCCAGGGGACTGACCTTGCGACACATTTTCAACCGCGCCCGGCTCTCGCTCGCTTCGCTGGCCGTTCTGGCGGCCTGCGCCAACGCCTCCGCCAATCCCGCCATCGTGATCGACGCCGCCAGCGGTGAGACGCTGATGCAGCAGAATGCGACGCAGCCCTGGTATCCGGCTTCGCTCTCCAAGCTCATGACCGTGTTCGTGGCGCTGAAAGCGGTGCGCGAGGGGCGAATCACGATGGACACGCCGCTCAGGGTTTCCGCCCGCGCCACGACCATGGCGCCCTCGAAGATGGGTTTTCGGCCGGGTACGCTGGTCACGCTCGACAATGCGCTGAAGATGCTGATGGTCAAATCGGCCAACGACATCGCCGTGACGATCGCCGAGGGCGTGTCCGGTTCGGTCGAGGCTTTCGCCAATGAGATGAACGCTTCGGCGAGCGCGCTCGGGATGCGCGAATCGCATTTCGTCAATCCGAACGGCCTGCCCGATGCGCGGCAGATTTCGTCGGCGCGCGACATGGCGGTCCTCGGTCGCGCCCTCTACGTCTATTTTCCCGAACAGGCCGGCCTGTTCGACATCGGCGCGCTGCGTCTGGGCGCCAAGATCATCCCGACGCACAACGGCATGCTCGGCCGCTATCCCGGCGCCGACGGGATGAAGACCGGATTCACCTGCGCGGCGGGCTTCAATCTCGTCGTCAGCGCATCGCAGAACGGCAAGCGGCTGATCGCCGTCGTTCTCGGCGCGCCCAGCGCGAAGTCGCGCACGATGCTGGCGGCGAGCCTGCTCGACAAAGGCTTTGCGACCGGCGGTGGCCAAGGCGCCGTGACGTCGCTTGCGTCGATGGGCGGCGAGCCGCCCGACATGCGCGATTCCGCCTGCCGCCACCGCGGCAAGGCGTCGGCCGATTTCGAGGCGCAGGTCGAGGACATGTCCGTTCCCATTCCGCGCAGCTTCCTCCAGGCCGCGCAGGGTCCGGAAGGCAATTCGCCCTATGGCGGCGGCTCCGGGGCCATGTCGGCCGCGGGCGGCCCGATGCGCCCGAGCGAGGTCGCGACCCTGCCCCGGCCGGCGTTCCAGCCGGTGCAGGTGTTCATCGGCCCGGTCGCGGGCTGGACCGGTCCGATCGCCCACGCCCAGGGGGATACAGCGACAGCGGTCACGCAGGCCTATTCGGCCGATGGCGAGGCCGAAGCGGATTCGCCGGTGAAGCCCGCTCCAGACGCCCAGTCGATGCGCGCCAAGCGTGCGCCAAAGGCGAAAGCCGTCAAGGCCAAAGCGCCTGTCGCGCCCAAGGCCGCCAAAGCTGCGCCCGCCAAGTCGACGCCCGCCAAGTCGACGCCCGCCAAGGCGACGCCAGCCAAGGCGGCGTCAGCAAAAGCCACGCCCGCCAAAGCGAAAGCCGCCGCCAAAGCCAGGCCGGCCAAAGTCGAGAAGCCCGCCGCCGCGAAGGACAAGGCCAAGCTGGCCAAGAACCACGCCAAGCACGACGAATGAGCGCGATGCAAGGCCGGCGGCCGCCGCCGCCCGTTCCTGTCACGATCCTCACCGGGTTTCTCGGTTCGGGCAAAACCACGCTGCTCAACCGCCTGCTCGCCGATCCCGCGCTGGCGGATGTCGTCGTTCTCATCAATGAGTTTGGCGAAGTCGGGCTCGACCATCTGTTTGTCGAAAAGATCGACGGCGACATGATGCTGATGGCCTCGGGGTGCCTGTGCTGCACGATCCGCGGCGATCTCGTTCACGCGCTCGAGGATCTGCTGCGCCGGCTCGACAACGGACGGATCAAACCGTTCCGGCGGGTGGTGATCGAGACGACGGGCCTCGCCGATCCCGCGCCGATCCTCAACGCGCTGATGGGCCATCCCTATCTGGCGCTGCGCTACAAGCTCGACGGCGTGTTGACGACGGTCGACGCGGTCAACGGGCTCGCGACGATCGAGCGCCACAGGGAGGCGCTGCGGCAGGTCGCGGTCGCCGACCGCATCGTCCTCACCAAGACGGATCTGCCCGAAGCCGCCGGCAGCGCCGCCGCGCTCGCCCGCCGGCTCGACGAGCTCAACCCGGGCGCGCCGCGCCTGCGGGCGGCCGAGGGCAAGGCGACGGCAGAGGCGCTGCTTTCGGCGGGACTGTTTTCAACCGGCGCCAAGATACCCGATGTCGCGGGCTGGCTGCGCGCAGAGGCTTTCGAGACGCAAGGTCATCATCACGGACACGATCACGCGCACGACCCGAACAGGCACGACGCCTCGATCCGCGCATTCTGCCTGACGCGCGACGCGCCGCTCGATCCGCGCGCTTTCGAGATTTTCCTCGACCTGCTGCGCCACGCGCACGGGCCCAAGCTCCTCCGCGTGAAGGGAATCGTTGCGCTTGCCGACGATCCCGACCGGCCCGTTGTCATCCACGGTGTCCAGCATCTCTTCCATCCCGCCGTCCGGCTCGCCGGCTGGCCGGATTCCGACCGGCGCACGCGGATCGTGCTGATCGTGGACGGGCTCGACCCGGATTTCGTCGAGCGCCTGTTCGCCGCCGCCATTGGCGAGGCGCGCACGGACACGCCGGACCAAGCGGCCCTGACGGCCAATCCGCTGGACCTGAGGCCCGGCGGCCTGCTTGCGGAATAGCCGCGCCCGCGTTTCTGCGGCAATGGCGCGCAATTTGTAGCCCTCTCCCCGAGCGATGGAGCGTCAGGCTCACATGTCCCGATCTGGGACATCCGCGGCCTGAACGCGCTTCCGCGCAGAGGGATCACGATGGCTGCGCATTTCTGGCGCCTCAGGTCGATGCAGCATTGGCCGGACGAAATCCGCCGCATGGCCGGCGGCCGGACGGCTCGGGCCATTGCGGACCGGACGCAATCCGCGGACGACGCAACGCTCGTGGAGGCGATGAGCGCGGACGAACTGGAGGCGCATCGGGCCGACTGGCGCGATCTCGCGCGTCGCGCGCTCGAACCCAATCCATTCCTCGAACCGGATTTCGCTCTCACCGCCATGTTGCATCTGCCCGTCAGCCACCGCCCCGTCATGGCGGTCGTCTGGCAGGGCGCGGGCGGGGAGCCGCGCGCGCGCATGCTCGGCGTATGGGCTTTCGAGCAGGGCGGCGCGGGGATATTCGGCGGCGTCTCGCGCAGCTGGAAATACAAGCATGGCGCTCTCGGCACGCCGCTGATCGACCGGCTGGCGGCGGTTCGATCCGTGGACGCAATTCTCCATTGGTTGCGCACGCGCCAGTCCGGCCGTTCGGCGCTGGTGGTCCGCGATCTGGTGCGCGGCGGCGAGGCCGCGCGATTGATCGCCGACCGCTGCGCCGTCCACGGTCTCGCCTCGGCCAGCCTCAACGAATACGAGCGCGCGGCGCTGCGGCCGTCCGGCGGCGACGTCGCGCGCGAAAAACCCGGCGGATCGCGCAAGCGGCGCCGCGAATCCGACCGGCTGGCGCGCCGTCTCGCCGACGTCGGCGAAGTCATGCACGGCTCCGCCTCCGGTCCCGCCGACGTGCGGGTTGCGTGCGAATGGTTCCTGGCGCTGGAACAGGCCGGCTGGAAGGGCCGGCGGGGCAGCGCCTTCCTGTCCGACGCCGGCGAGGCGGCGTTCCTGCGCGCGACGGTGCGGCAGATGGCGCGCGCCGGCAAATGCCGGATCGACTGGATCGCCGTCGAGCGCCGGCCGATCGCCATGGCGATCGTGCTGCGCGGCGGAGATCGGGCCTATTACTGGAAGACGGCCTACGACGAGCGTTTCGCGCGATATTCGCCAGGCGTCCAGCTCACGCGCATGCTCGCCGAGCGGCAGTTGGACGATCCGGCGGTGCGGATCACCGATTCCTGCGCCATCGCCGATCACCCCATGATCGACCGGCTGTGGCCGGATCGCCAGACGATGTTCGATCTGGCGATCGGGGTCGACCCCGCCCGCGCGCACGCCTTTCCCGGGGCGGTGCGCCGCGAGCGGTTCGTGCGCGCGCTGCGCACAGCCGCGAAATCCGCCGCCAACGCCGCGCTGCGACGGCGCGTCAGCTGATCGGGCTTGTGCAGCGGACGGCTTTGCCCGAACGTGGCCGGCGATGACGCAGGCGGAGGCGGATCGCCAGAGAATCGACAAGTGGCTGTGGTTCGCCCGCATGGCGCGGACCCGGACCGCCGCCGGCCAGCTCGTCGAGGAAGGCCATGTTCGCCTCAACGGTCAGCGCGTTACGCAGGCCGCCAAATCCATTCGTCCGGGCGACGTGCTGACGATCGCCCTGCAGCGCGACGTCAGGCTGCTGCGGGTGCTGGCGACCGGCGCGCGCCGCGGTCCCTACCAGGAAGCGCGCCTGCTCTATGAAGATATCGGCGGGGGCGATGCGGCATCCTGACATCGCGCCTCGTTCTTGCGCGACCCCGGCAAAGCGGATAGCAGTTGCCCCATGATTGAGGCGCGAGCGTCGCGCGCCGGGAGCTGGCGATGACGTATGTGGTCACCGAAAACTGCATCAAGTGCAAGTACATGGATTGCGTGGAAGTTTGCCCCGTAGATTGTTTCTACGAAGGCGAGAACATGCTCGTCATTCATCCCGACGAATGCATCGATTGCGGCGTCTGCGAACCGGAATGCCCCGCCGAGGCGATCAAGCCGGATACCGAGCCGGGCCTCGAGCAATGGTTGAAGCTCAACGCCGACCTGGCGCCGAACTGGCCGAACATCACGGTCAAGCGCGAGGCGCCGGGTGACGCCAAGGAATGGGACGGCAAGCCCGACAAGTTCAAGAACTTCTTCTCGGACAAGCCCGGCGAAGGCGACTGAGCCGCTCGGATTGCCACGTTCTCGATCAAATTGCGCGACGGCGGGTTAACCAATGCGCCGGGCTTTGGCCCGTGCGCGCCGCTAGCCTTTGATTTTCACGGATTTCTGTGGTATACACATTTTTAACAGTCACAGAAATCCGCGACCTATCAGTCAGTTGACAGGTATTACCCGCAATAGTTCGCGCCGCTGAAGCGGTCGCGGATGTTTTGGGCGAGCGCGAGCCTCGGTTCGCGCCGACGGAAGCGATTTCCTTAATTTTGGACTGTGCGTCGGGCCCGTATCAACGGGCTTTGCGCCGGCGGTCTGCGTTCCGGGCCGTCGTGAAGCGCCGGGGTCCCGCCCCGGGCTCAGCAAGGAGTGCGCTGCGTATGCCGTCCAAGAAGAAATCGACCAAATCCGGGAAGACGACCGCCAGCAAGAAGGCTGAAACGGCGAAATCCAAGAAATCCGCCGCCAAGGCGTCGACGGCGAAGGCCGCCGCCAAGGCGAAGACGAGCAAGGTGAAGAGCGTGTCGGCCTCGAAGACGAAGACAGCCAGCGCCGCCAAGACCAGCGCCAAGAGCAAGGCCGCCGTCGCAAAGACGACAAAGTCGGCTGCGGCGAAGGCGACGACGGCCAGCAAGGCCAAGGCCGCCGCCGCCAAGGCCGCCGCTGCGAAATCGGCGGCGCGCAAGGCCGCCGCCGCCAAAGCGGCTGCGAAGTCCAAGGCGAAAGCCGCCGCTGCGGCCCGCACGCCGGCCAAGAGCGCCGGCAAGCCCGCGCAGAAGCGCAAGACGCCTGCAGTCGCCAAGGCGGTGAAGGGCGTCGCCGCCGTCCGCGCGCCCAAGCCTGCGCCGCAGCCGGCCAAGACGAAATCAGAGACAAGAACGGACAAGAACCGCACTGCGGCGGTCGTGAAGGAAACGGCTCACGAGAAGGCGCTCCCGAACCAGATCAAGAAGGCGGTAGACAACACGAAGACAATTTCAGCTCCCGAACACAAGCCGGTCGAACAGGCCGGCGCGCGCGCCAAGGTTCAACTGGTCCGGCCTGAAGCGGCTGCTCCGGTTTCGCCTGCAACGCCCGCGCCCACGCCCGTCCGCACCGCGCCCGATCCGAGACCGGCGTCGCACGCGCCGGCGATGCAGCCTCGAGAGACGAGCGAACAGATCCCGGTGACACAGAAAAAAACAATCTCTCCCGCCCCCGCAGTCGCCAGGCCGGCCAAGCCTGTCGCGACCAAAGCGCCTGCGCCCGAACAGAAGCCGGCGAAACCCGCCAGCCAGAAGCTCGGCTTCAAGACGCACGAACACATCGTCTATCCGGCGCATGGCGTCGGCCAGATCATCGCGATCGAGGAGCAGGAAGTCGCTGGCTTCAAGCTCGAGTTGTTCGTGATCAGCTTCGTCAAGGACAAGATGATCCTTAAGGTTCCGACCCCGAAAGTGGTCAGCGTCGGCATGCGCAAGCTCGCCGAGGCGCCGGTCATCACGAAGTCGCTGGACACGCTGACCGGCCGTGCGCGCATCAAGCGCACCATGTGGTCGCGCCGCGCCCAGGAATACGAGGCCAAGATCAATTCCGGCGACCTGATCGCGATCGCGGAGGTCGTGCGCGATCTCTACCGTTCGGAAGCCCAGCCCGAGCAGTCCTATTCCGAACGGCAGCTCTACGAGGCCGCGCTCGACCGGATGAGCCGCGAACTGTCGGTGGTGCAGAAGATCACCGAGCAGGAATCGCTCAAGCTGATCGAGACGCAGCTGCAGAAGGGGCCGCGCCGCGCGGGCAAGGCCGAGGCCGAGGCCGAAGCCGACAGCGGCGAGATCGACGAGGCCGCCTGAGCAGCCATCGCCTGAACAGAAGAAAGCCCGGCCTTGCGCCGGGCTTTTTTGTTGGCGGAAAGCCGATCTAGCGGACGTGGCTTTCGAGAATCTTGCGAAGCTTTTCGAGAGCGCGCGATTCGATCTGGCGCACACGCTCCTTGGAAATGCCGAGTTGCGAACCGAGCTCCTCGAGCGTCGCCGAATCCTCGGCGAGCCGGCGCTGCCGCACGATGCGCAATTCCCGCTCCGACAGATGGGCGAGCGCGTCGTTGAGCATGGCGTGGCGGCGCTGCGTATCGATGTCATCCCCGACCGTCTCGTCCGGCAGCGGTCGGTCGTCGACGAGAAAATCGCCACGCTCGGCCGAGTCGGACTGGTCGTCGCCGCCGACCGGCCCGTTCAAAGAAATGTCCGGGCCCGAAAAGCGAGCGCTCATCAACTCGACGTCGGCGCTGGACACGCCGACCGCCTTGCCGATGCGGTCGTAGAGCGTCGTCTTCTCGATGTCGGCGGACGCCGCCATCTGCGCGCGCAGCCGGCGCAGGTTGAAGAACAGGGCTTTCTGCGTCGAACTCGTCCCGCCGCGTACGATCGACCAGTTGCGCAGGATGTAGTCCTGGATGGCGGCGCGAATCCACCAGGTCGCATAGGTCGAGAAGCGGACCTCGCGGTCGGGGTCGAAGCGCGCGGCGGCTTCCAGCAGGCCGACATGGCCTTCCTGAATGACGTCGGCGATCGGCAGGCCGTAATGGCGAAACCGCGCGGCCAGCGCGATCACGAGCCGCATGTGCGACCCGGCCAGCTGGTCCAGCGCCTTCTGGTCCTTGAGGTCGCGCCAGTTCAGCGCGAGTTGATGCTCTTCTTCGCGTTCAAGAAACGGCGCCGCCATCGCGGCGCGAACAAATTCACGATGCACTCCAGGCAGTTGCGCCATGGTTGCCTCCGGGTCTGTGGATCGTCGTTCAAGGCGGCGTTCACGGAATGGGCGTGCAAGCCTATACGGCCCGCGGAAACTTGCGGGATCACAAGCGCGTGAAGCGGAGGGAAAAGGCAGCCGCGGGACGGGCGCGGCGCGCGCCTCAGCCTATTGATCGACCACGATTTTGTAGGGCTCGCCGTATTTCAGCGCTGCGCCCGGCGACAGGCCGTTGAGCAGGAGAAACACGTCCATGGGCCGGTCCGCGATCGCCATGCGGCGGGCAAGCGTTTCGGCATTGTCGGTCAGTCCCGCTTTCACCACCTGAAGCCTGAGCGGACGGACCTTGGCGGCTTCTTCGACGCTCAGCGTGCGGAACGACTGAATCGCCTGATCGAATTTCGCGGTCGTGGCGTCGTCCATCGCACGGGCGGCAAACAGGATGCGATAGATGTCGCCGTCCTTGCGCACGACGGCGACGCGGAAATTCCACTCGCCTGCGCGCGCAAGCCCGAAGGCCGCCGGCATGCCGTTGATTTCGCCCGTTTGCACGGAGGAGCGCAGCAGGCCGTCGAGCCAGCCGGACGCCAGATAGGCGTCCAGCGCGCCGCCGGAATTGTCCGGCACGCTGTCGACCCGCACGGCCTCCGCGCCGCCGTGGGCGCGGCCCAGCAGCGCGCGTGGCGTATTGTCGAGCACGAAGCCCTCGGGCGCGGTGAAGGTGAAGCGCAGGCGCGGTTGCAGGAAGCGCCGCCCGCGCACAATGCCGTCAGACGGATCCTCTCCGAAATTTATGCCGTCGATCGCCGCGAGATAGCCGGACCGATCGTCTGCTCCTATTCCGGGCGCGTTGATCTGGCGCGCGGCCTGTGTCGCCAGCGCGACGCGCTCGGGCGTCGAGGGGTGGGTCGCGAGAATGTCGGGCTTGTCCTGAGTCTTCTGGCCGAGGAGTTCGGCGCGCAGCGCGGTCGAGCGGCCGAGCGAGGTGAGGAAGCGCGCCGCGCCGTAAGGATCGTAGCCCGCCCGCGCGATCACGTTGACGCCGATCCGGTCGGCCTCGACTTCCTGCTGGCGCGAAAAGCTCGCGAAGGACAGCCGCTGGCTGTTCTCGACTTCCTCGCCCTTCTGCCGGCTCTGGATGACGGTCGCGGCCGAGGCGATGACGGCGGCGCGCCTTTCCTGCTCGGCGCGCGCGGCGGCGTGACGGGCGGTGACGTGGCCGATCTCGTGGGCCATGACGGCGGCGACTTCCGCCGAATCGTTGGCGAGCGCCAGCAGGCCGCGGGAAATGTA
>JASGFP010000130.1:0-9363 GCA_047605445.1 Rhodoblastus sp. | reverse complement strand
ATTGGCGCCTTCGGCGTCGCCGCCGCCGCCGAAGCCTATGAACTCGACGCGCGCGCGGGCGCCGACCCGTCCCGCGCGCTCGGCGCCCTCTCGGCGACCGTCGATGCGGCCCAGGACGCCATCGCCGAACTGCTGGCGGGCTGACTTCAGCGCCCGGCGAACGCGCCCACGCGACCGCGTGTCGCGGGTCACGCCCGGCCCTCGCCAAACTCCTTCCTTGCATATAAAGGTGTCGCGCCGCGCCCTTTACGGGCGCGAACCTTTTCGCCTGAGCTCAAGGAAAGTCTCCCGCCTATGGCCAAGATCACCTTCGTCGATTCCGAGGGCAAATCCCGCTCCGTGGACGCGGAAATCGGCTCGACCGTGATGGAAACCGCCATCCGCAATTCGATCCCCGAAATCCTGGCCGAATGCGGCGGCGCCTGCGCCTGCGCGACCTGCCACGTCTATGTTGACGACGCCTGGGTCGAGAAGACCGGCAAGGCCTCCGCGATGGAAGAGGACATGCTCGACTTCGCCTTCGAGGTGAAGCCGACCTCCCGGCTGAGTTGCCAGATCAAGGTGACGGGCGACCTCGACGGTCTCGTCGTCCATACCCCCGGCAAACAGGGCTGAAGCGGGACCGCCGACCGCCGGCCGGCGGTCGGGGCGCAAAGAAGATCGGCAGAGAGGGCGCCATGAGCGAAGTCATCAAGACCGACGTCGTGATCGTCGGCGCGGGTCCTGCGGGCCTGTTCGCGGTGTTCGAACTGGGCCTGCTCGACATCCGCGCCCATCTCATCGACATCCTGCCCCGCGCGGGCGGCCAATGCTCGGAGCTCTATCCGGAGAAGCCGATCTACGACATTCCGGGCTTTCCGATCGTCACCGGCCAGGGGCTGGTCGACAATCTCGTGCAGCAGATCGAGCCATTTCATCCGACCTATCATTTCGGCGAAATGGTAACCTCGCTGGAGGCGCTCGGCACGGCGGACAAGCCCGCTTTCCGTGTGCAGACCGACGCCGGCAAGACCTTCGAATGCACATGCGTGATCGTGGCGGCGGGCGGCGGCTCGTTCCAGCCCAAGAAGCCGCCGATCGCGGGCATCGAGGCTTATGAAGGCAAGTCGGTCCACTACGCCGTGCGGCGCATGGAGGACTTCCGCGACAAGAACGTGATGATCGTCGGCGGCGGCGACAGCGCGCTCGACTGGACGCTCAACCTGCATCCCGTGGCCAAGCGCATCACCCTCGTCCACCGCCGCGACGACTTCCGCGGCGCGCCGCATTCGGTCAACGCCATGCGCGAACTGGTGCGCGAGGCGAAGATGGATCTGGTGATCGGCCAGGTCGGCTCCATCGCCGGCGAGAACGGCGAACTGACGTCGGCGACCGTCAAGCTCAACGACGGGACGACGCGCGACATCGCCTGCGAACGCATGATGCCCTTCTTCGGCCTGACGATGAAACTCGGCCCCATCGCCGACTGGGGCCTCAACCTGCACGAGAACCTCGTGCCGGCGGATACGGAAAAATTCGAGACGTCGACGCCGGGCATCTTCGCCATCGGCGACATCAACACCTATCCCGGCAAGCTGAAGCTGATTCTCTCCGGCTTCCACGAGGGCGCGCTGGCCGCGCAGAAGGTCCACCGCTACGTCTATCCGGACAAGAAGCTGACCTTCCAGTACACGACCTCGTCGACGAGCCTGCAGAAGAAGCTCGGCGTCTCCTGACGGGACGCCAGCTTTAACCATCCTTTTAGCCCCGCGGCGCTAAGGACGGATTGCGTTGCGCAACGGTCGCCGACGCTTTGATTCGAAGCGATTATGAGCGCGCAGGCCGTCGAAAACGCCGAGGACCCCGCCCTTGCCCCCGGGCCAGGCGCAACCGGCGCGACCGCTCTCGAGCGCCTTCTCTGTTTCGCCGCCCTGCTCGCCTTCTGGTTCTATTGCCATCCCTATTTCGGCAATATGCACGGCAGCCTGATTTACACGGCGCGCGCGCTCGCCGACCTGGACCCCGCAGGCGTCGGCCTGGATGCGATGTTTCGCATGGACGGCCAGTCCGGCTACACGATCTTCCGGCCGCTTTTCGGTTTTCTGACAGGCGCGGTCGGGGCGCCTGTAGCCAGTATCGGCGTGGCGCTGGCCGCCACGCTGTCTTTTTTCGTCTCGACATGGGTTCTCGCCGCGCAGATGGCGCGAGGCCGCGCGAGACCGTTGATCGTGGCCTTCGTCGCCGCTCTGCCAGCCTTCTACGGCGGTTACGGTATTTTCGCCTTCGCCGAGGCGAGCGCGACGCCGCGGCCCTTCGCGGAAAGCCTGGTGATCCTCGGCGTTGCGGCGCTGCTGGCGCAGCGGCGCGCCGTTGCGGCGATTTGCATGGTCGCCGCGATCGTGCTGCATCCCATCATGGCGCTGGCCGGCGTCGCCGTGCTGGCGCTCTGGCTTCTGTGCGACGACCGTCGCTGGATATGGCTCTGGCTTCTTGTCGGCGCTCTGACGTTGGCGGCGGCGGGCGCAGGCGTCGCGCCCTTCTCTCGGATCGCTCAGCGTGTCGATCCCGACTGGTTCACTATTCTGCAGGCGCGCAATCCGCTCCTCTTCCCGGATCTCTGGCAGGAAAATTCGGTCGGCCGGCTGGTTGCAAAATGCACGGCGCTGCTCATCGCGGCCAGCTTTGCGCCGCCTTTGCAGCGCCGCCTGTTCATGATCGTCGTTCTCGCAGGCGCGGGCGGCGTCATCGCCGCGCACGTGTTCGGCGACCAGTTTCGGCTTCTGCTTTTCGTTCAGGCGCAGACCTGGCGGCTGCTGTGGCTGGTCTCGGCGCTCGGATCGGCGGCCGCCGCGCTCTGCGTCGTGGAACTCTGGAAGGGGGACAACACGGCGCGCCTGACGCTGATTTTTCTCGCCCTGTCTCTGCTGCTTGGCCAGTACGGGATGGCCAGTTGCGCATTCGCGGCGACCGCGCTCGCGCTGCGCTTCGGCGTGACGGGTGCGACGAGCCCCGTTCCGGACCGCGTGTTCTGGGCCATTCTGGCGGTTGCGGCTGCGTTGTTCTTCACAGGCATGGTCTACGCATATTCCCAGAACGAGGCCGCGTTCGCGCTCATCCCGCCCGACATGGCGGGCAAGGTCGCCCTCGCGCTCGGCGCGCGGCCGGACCTCACGCTGCTATGCGCCGCGATCGGGGTCTGGAGCTTGGGCATGCGGCGTCCAGCGCCGCTGTGGGCGCTCGCCGCCATGTTCGCCGTCGCCGCGGTCGCCGCGCCGCTGAACTGGGACCGCCGCACCGCGGTGCAGCGCTTCACCGATTCGACGCCGCCGCTTCCCGATCTGCATCAATTACTGGCGTCTCGCCCCGGCGAAATTTACTGGATCAACGGCGTGCGCGAACCCTGGTCCTGGGCGGGGCGTCCGGCCTGGGTCTCGGGCGTGCAAGGCGCGAGCATCGTCTTCTCGCGCGACCTCGCGATGCAGTTTCGCGATCGCTCGCGCCAGGTCATCGAAGCCGGGATCGGGGACGACGAAATGCTGACTCCCCTGACCGAACCGCACCTTCAGAAATATGCGGGACTGTCGCGCAGCCGCGTTCGCGCGTTCTGCGCCGCGCCCGGCGCGCCAGCCTGGGTGGTCGCGCCGCTGCTCGGGGAGGAAAAGGCCGGAACGGGCGAAATCGAATGGACCGCGCCTGTCGAGAAGATCCAGATATTCGACGCCGGCGGCCGCGTGGACTTCCAGCGGATCCAGCGTTACACGCTCATCCCCTGCGCCGGTTGACGCATCGTCAGACGAGCCGCCCGCCAGCCGCGACGACGCCGCCGAACACGATCGCCGCCGCAATCGCGAGGCAAATTGCAGCGGCGGCCCACGAGCCCGGCCGCGCGCTCGCCTCGTCGACATAGGGCGCCGCCGGCTTCACGCCCGTCGCCATGCCCTGGATCAGCGGCTCCTTCTTCACGAATGTGTAGAAGAGATTGGCGGCAACGTGCAGAGCCACAAAAATCTCGATCGCGTCGAAGATGCGATGATGCCACTTGGCCGCGAAGGACACGGTCGCGTCGCTGACGAATTTCACGAACGGCCCCTCGATCACAAGCCTGTCTTCGTCCGCGGAAAAAAGGCCGGTCACGGCCTGCAGGCCCACAAGCGCGAGCAGCGCCATCACCATCCAGCCGCCGAGCGGGTTGTGGCCGAGGTATTTTTGCGGCCGTCCGCTGACCGCCGCCGTGACATACGCGAGCGCGCGGCCGGGCAGCGCGATGAAATGCGAAAACCGTGCGGTTGAGCCGCCGACGAAGCCCCACATCACGCGAAACAGGATCAGCGTGAGGACCGCGTAGCCATTCAATTTATGCCAGGCGGGATACGCGCCGCCGAATTCATTGCTCAGCCAGCCGTCGAACACGAGCAGCACGAGCGACCACTTGAACAGGCGGGTCGGTCCGTCCCAGGCAAGAACCTGGCCGCCGCCCGCCATGGCGGGCGGCGATTGTGCGTTTGCGTTCATCGTCGCGAGCTTAGCTCTTCTTGGCGCGATAGTCGTCGTGGCAGGCTTTGCAATTTCCGAGCACCTTGCCGAAATTCGCCTTCAGGCTGGCTTCGTCCTTGATCGCGCCGGCCGCAGCCGTCGCATCGGCCGCAAGCTTGTCGTAGATGCCTTCGAACTTCGCCTTCTCTTCCCAGATTTTGGGCAGGGCCGCCGTATCGCCGCCCGTCTTCGAATCGTCGGGGAACAGACCCTTCAGCTCCTTGGCGCCGGCCGTATAGGCCGCAAGCGCCTTCTGCACCGCCGCGCCGTCATAAGCCGCCTCGCCCTTCAGCATGGCCGCAACCGGCTTGGTGACGTCTCCGAAGCCCTTCAAAATGTCCTTGCGCTTGGTGATCGCAGCGCTCTGCGCAAAGGCGCTGGAAATAACCGCCGCCGCGAGCGCGGAACCAACAATGACTTTCCCGAAATAGCTCATCTCTTATCCCTCTGGCGATCCCACACGCACGCGTGTTTAGAATCCCAATAGAATCGACGGATGCCTCGCGATCAACCCGTGGCCGATTGCAATCACACAAGTTTGAATTGTTCACGGCGCCTGTTGCGCCGCCGCAATCTTTCCGAAAATCTTCGACGGCGTCGCCGGCATGTCGATCGCGGTGACGCCGAGCGGCGACAGCGCGTCGATGACGGCGTTGACCACGGCCGGAGTCGAGCCGATCGAGCCCGCTTCGCCGGCGCCCTTCAGGCCCATCGGATTCGTGGTCGAAGGCACATTGCGCGTCTCGAAATCGAATTTCACGAAATTTTCCGCGCGCGGCAGCTGGTAGTCCATCAGGCTGGCGGTCAGGAGCTGGCCGCCGGAATCGTAGACCGTCTGTTCCATCAGCGCCTGGCCGACGCCCTGCGCGATTCCGCCATGCACCTGGCCTTGCAGCAGCAGCGGATTGAGCGTCATGCCGAAATCGTCGACGACCGTATAGCGCACGATCTGCGTCTCGCCGGTGTCGGGATCGATCTCCACCTCGCAGACATGCGTGCCGTTGGGATAGGTGGCGTCGGGCGGCGCGAATTCGCCGCCGCCGGTCAACATGTCGGGCTTGGCCTGCGGCAGTTTCGCAATGTCGGCGAAACTGATCGAGCGGTCGGTGCCGATCACGCGCGCCGCGCCGTCCGAAAATTCGATGTCGCCGGACGCGACCTCCAGCGCCTCGCCCGCGAGCTTGCGCAATTGTTCGGCCAGATGCTCCGAGGCGCGCGTCACCATGACGGCGCCGACCGGGATCGAGCGCGAGCCGCCGGTGCCGGCGCCCGTCTTCACGATGTCGGTGTCGCCCTGCACCATGCGCACGTTCGCCGGGTCGATGTCGAGATGCTGCGCCACGATCTGCGCATAGGCGGTCGCATGGCCCTGCCCGTTCGACTGCGTGCCGATGACGATGGTGAAGCCGCCGTCCTTGTCGAGCGTCACCGTGCCGGTCTCGCCCTCGCCCCACGCCGTGCATTCGATATAGCTCGCCATGCCGATGCCGCGCAGGCGCCCGCGCGTCTTCGCCTCCTCGCGCCGCGCCGAAAAGCGCGACCATTCGGCGTTTTCCAACGCCTTGCGCATCGCCGCCTCGAACTCGCCGACGTCGAAGGTGCGTTCGGTCTGCGTCGCGTAAGGCATCTGCGAGGGCTTGATGAAATTCCTCGCCCGGATTTCCTCGCGGCCGAGTCCCGTGTCGCGCGCGCAGACGTCGACGAGGCGCTCCAGCACATAGGCCGCCTCCGGCCGCCCCGCGCCGCGATAGGCGTCGACAGGCACCGAATGCGTATAGACGGCCGTGCATTGCGCATGGACTTTGGCAATGTCGTAGGGGCCCGTCGCCATCGTGACTCCAAGCCAGGGAATGTAAGGCCCATATTGCGAGAGATAGGCGCCGAGATCCGCGAGAATCTTCACGCGCAATGCGAGAAACTTGCCGTCCCTGTCCATCGCCATCTCGGCGCGCGTGATGTTGTCGCGCCCCTGCGCGTCGCCGAGAAAATGCTCGGTGCGGTCGGCGACCCAGCCGACCGCACGGCCGCAGCGTCTTGCGGCCTCCAGCACCAGCGGATATTCGCGATAGATGAAGCTCTTCGTGCCGAAGCCGCCGCCGACGTCGTGCGTCACCACGCGCAGGTCGGACGGCTCCACGCCGAGAACGCCCGCGACCGACGCCTGCAGTCCATTCACGCCCTGGCTCGAGGTGGTGAGCGTGTAGCGTTTCGTCGTTGGATTGTATTCGCCGCAGGCGGAACGGGGTTCCATGAAATTCGCGACGAGCCGCTGGTTGACGATTTCGACCGCCGACACGCGCGCCGCGCCTGCGAAAATCGCATCGACCTCGTCGGCCTTGCCGATGGCGTTCTCGAAGGCGACGTTGGTCTTGTAGTCCGGCCAGACCAGCGGCGCCCCTTTGTCCAGCGCCGCCTTCGAGCCGACGATCGCGGGCTCGGGATCATAATCGACCTCGATCGCTTCGGCGGCGTCGCGGGCATGAACCTCGCTGTCGGCGACGATCATCGCCACGGCGTCGCCGACATGCCGCACGCGCCCGCGCGCCAGCAGCGGATAATCGGGCGTCGCCATGACATTTCCGTCCGCGTTCGGCAGCGGCGCGAGACACGGCAATTGCTTGAGATGGCCGATGTCGTCGGCGGTGAGAATGAGCGCGACGCCGGGCATCGCGGCGGCGGCCTTCGTGTCGATCGCGCCGATGCGCGCGTGTGCATGCGGCGAACGCAGGAATACGGCCGTCAGCCGATCCTGCGGCAAGGCGTCGGCGTTGTAGCGCCCGGCGCCCGTAATGAACTTCTGGTCCTCGACGCGCCGCACCGCCTGTCCGACGCCGAACTTTTTGGGTTTCATGGCCCGTGCTCCCGAAATCATCCGACGATCAATCTAGAGTGTCATTTCGCTGCGTCGAGCGCGCCGCGAATGCCATCCCCGCAAAAGCGGGCATGACAATCGTGGCGCGGCGCAATCACTTCCCCTTCATCAAATCGCTGATGACGACGAACTTCTCGCCGTTGAACTGCATGAGATAGCCGTCGCGCAGCGGCGTGTAATCGTCGGGCGTCGTGTTGAGCGTGATGCCCGGCAGGAGCAGCGGCGCCTTCACGCCTTTCAGATTGCTCGCCTGCTTCAGAATGTTTTCGCGCGTGAGATTGTCGCCGCACTGCTTGAGCAGTTCGACGAGCGCGGCGGCCGAGAAATAGGCGTATTCGCCCGAACCGTAGTTCGGATCGACGCCCGGCACGCGCGTTTTGATGAAATCGACATAGGCGTCGAGCTCGGGATCCTTTGCTGTCGGATCGAGCGGCTTGATCGAGGCGAGCGTGATGATGTCCTTGGCGGCGTCGAGGCCCGCGGGCTTGAGGATCGTCTCGATGTTCGCGCAGCCCGACGACAGGAAGCGCATCGGCCGCCAGCCGATTTCATAGGCCTTGCGGATCGCCTGCGCGCACGCCCTCGGCGTGACGGAATAGATGAGAAACACGTCGGCCTTGGTGGCGGCGAGCGAGACGACCTGCGAATCCACGGTCGGGTCCGTCACCTCGAACGGCGTCATCTTCAGCAGCTTGTCCGGCATCTTGGCGAAGGCCTCGTTCAGGCCCTTGACGTAATCCTTGCCGGAATCGTCGTTCTGGTAGAGCACCGCGAACTTGGCGTCCGGGTTCTTCTTGAGCGCGTAGGCGACGTCGAAATTCGCCTCGTTCATGTAGTTCGGCGCCCAGGGCAGCGCGATCGAAAAGGGCATGCCCTTCGGATCGTTCCACTTCGAGGCGGACGAGATCGCGAAAATCTGCGGAACCTTGTTGACGTTGAGATATTTCGCGATCGCCGACGACGGCGCCGTGCCCATCGTGCCGTAGACGAAGGCCACCTGGTCGTCTTCCACCAGACGCTTGGCCGCTTCCACGGTCTTGGGCGGCGCGAAACCATCGTCGAGCGAGATCATGTTGAGCTTGCGCCCGTTGACGCCGCCCTTCTCGTTCACCATCGCGAAATAGGCCGACATGATCTTGCCGACCGTGCCGAGCGAGGACGCCGGCCCGCTGTAGGGCATGGTGTTGCCGAACTTGATTTCGGTATCGGTCACGCCCGGCCCGTAGGCCTTCTGCGCGAGCGCGGTGGATGCGCCGAGCGTGAGCGCGAGCGTGAGGCCGAGGCCCGTCCTGAAAGCTGTCATGAGATTTCCTCCAACGGGTCTGCGGCCCGCGTGAGCCGGATTGTCGGACGAAAAGGCGCGACGATCAACGCCTTTGAACATCGCCCGCCCACACCCATATTTCGTCCATGCTCGAAATCGCTCCCACTTTTGTCCTCGACGAGGACTTCTCTACCCCCTCGCCACCTCACGTCGCCTCGCGCGCCAGCGACGCGCCCCTGCTCGACGCCTATTCCCGCGCGGTGTCCGACGTCGTCGACCAGGTCGGCCCGAGCGTCGTGCGCATCGATCTCGCGCGCAACGACGGCAAGCCGGCGGGCTCGGGTTCCGGCGTCATCGTCTCGCCCGACGGCCTCGTGCTCACCAACAGCCACGTCGTGTCCGCCGGCAGGCGCGCATCGGTGACGACGCTCGACGGGCGTGTCTTCTCAGCGCGCGTTCTCGGCGACGACCCCGACACCGATCTCGCGCTACTGCGCATCGACGCCGACGAAAAACTGCCGGCGGCGAAACTCGGCGATTCCCGCGCGTTGCGGCCGGGCCAGATCGCCATCGCCATCGGCAATCCGCTCGGCTTCGACGCCACCGTAACGGCCGGCGTCGTTTCTGCATTGGGCCGGTCCTTGCGCGCGAAAAACGGGCGGCTGATCGACGACGTCATCCAGACCGACGCCGCGCTCAATCCCGGCAATTCCGG
>JASGFP010000129.1:0-9381 GCA_047605445.1 Rhodoblastus sp. | reverse complement strand
ACGATCTCGGCATCGTCCGCAAGATCGCCGACGACGTCTGCGTCATGCAGAAGGGCCGCATCGTCGAGGCCGGCCCGGTCGCCGATATTTTCAAGGCGCCCAAGCACCCCTACACACAGGCGCTGCTCGCCGCCGAGCCGAAAGGCGCGCCGCCGCAGGCCGACCTGGCGAGGAAGACGCTGATCGAGGCGAAGGATCTGCGGGTCTGGTTTCCGATCCGCGCCGGCTTCATGCGCAAGACGGTCGGGCACATCAAGGCGGTCGACGGCGTCACCTGCGAGGTGCGCGAGGGTCAGACGCTCGGCGTCGTCGGCGAATCCGGTTCCGGAAAGACGACATTGGGCCTCGCCATGCTGCGCCTCATACGGTCCGACGGTCCCATCGCCTTTCTCGGCCAGCGGATCGACGGTTTCAAGGCAAAGGACATGCGGCCGTTGCGCCGCGACATGCAGATCGTTTTCCAGGACCCTTACGGCTCGTTGTCGCCGCGCCTCTCCGTCGCGGAGATCGTGGAGGAGGGCCTGACCGTCCAGAAGTCGGATCTCTCCTATCGCGAACGGCGCGAGATTGTCGCGCGCGCGCTTGCCGATACGGGCCTCGATCCTGCCGCGATGGATCGCTACCCGCACGAATTTTCCGGCGGCCAGCGCCAGCGCATCGCGATTGCCCGCGCCATCGCGCTCGAGCCGAAATTCGTCCTGCTCGACGAGCCGACATCGGCGCTCGACATGTCGGTGCAGGCGCAGATCGTCGACCTGCTGCGCGATCTCCAGCGCCGGCGCGGGCTCGGCTACATGTTCATCAGCCACGACCTGAAGGTGGTGAAAGCGCTCGCCACCGATCTCATCGTCATGCGCCACGGGCAGGTGGTGGAGCAGGGGCCGGCCGCCGATGTGTTTGCCGCGCCACAGTCCGATTACACGCGCGCGCTCTTTGCCGCCGCGTTCCGCATCGAAGCCGTCGGGGCGGACAAGGCGGTCGCGCAATAATGGCGCGCGCCATTCTGCTCGTTCTTGATTCGCTCGGCTGCGGCGGCGCCCCCGACGCAGCGGATTTTGGCGACGAAGGCGCAGATACGATCGGCCATATCGCGCAGGCCTGCGCGCGCGGCGAAGCGGATCGCGCGGGATTGCGCGCGGGGCCATTGCGCGTTCTCAATCTCGATACGCTGGGCCTCGGTCTCGCCTGCGAAACATCGACCGGAAAACTGCCGCCGGGCTTGACGCGCAACGCCGCGGCGCACGCCATACACGGCTGTGCGCAGGAAATCTCGTCCGGCAAGGATACGCCGTCCGGCCATTGGGAAATGGCTGGCGCCCCCCTGACCGGCCGGCTCGGCTATTTCCCCGATACGCGCCCCTGCTTTCCGCCGGAACTCGTCGCGGCGCTGGTCGCGCGGGCGAAACTGCCGGGCATTCTCGGCGACCGTCATGCGCCCGGCGTTCCGATTGTCGAGGAACTGGGCGAAGAACATCTGCGCACCGGAAAGCCCATCGTCTACACGTCGGTCGATTCCGTCCTGCAGATCGCCGCGCACGAAGAAGCCTTCGGCCTCGAGCGCCTTTACGAGACCTGCGGCATAGCGCGTGAAATCGCCGACCGCTGGAATGTCGGTCGCGTGATCGCGCGGCCGTTCGTTGGAACGAGCCGCGCCGATTTCAGACGCACGCCCAACCGCAGGGATTTCGCCATACCGCCGCCATCGGGCAATCTTCTGGATCGCGCGCGGGAAGCCGGCTGCGCCGTCCTGTCATTCGGTAAGATCGGCGACATTTTCCGTCATCGTGCGACGGGCCGCGAGATCAAGGGCGCAAGCAACGATGCGCTGGTCGATGCGCTGATCGCCGAATGGCCGCATGTTTCCGACCGCGGCCTGGCGCTGGTCAATCTCGTGGATTTCGACACCGAGCACGGCCACAGGCGCGACGTGGCGGGCTATGCGGCGGCGCTGGAGCGGTTCGATGCGCGGCTGCCGGCGCTTCTCGCGGCGCTGCGCGAAAACGACATGCTGCTGATCTCCGCCGATCATGGCAACGACCCGACCTGGCGCGGCACGGATCACACGCGCGAAAATGCGCCCATCGCGGGTCTCGTCGTCGGGCGCGCCGGCGCGGATGTCGGGCGCCGGAAGACATTTGCCGATATCGGCCAGACGCTCGCCCGCCATCTGGACCTGCGGCCGGTCGTCGCCGGCGAACCTTTCGCGCTGCCCTCGGCCTGAGCAAACGCGCGTCAGGCCGCGCGCACGCGCGCCGATTCCGATTTGCGGACGCGCGCGATCTCGCGGAGCCGGCGCGCATTGGCGGCGTCGCATTCCGCCTGCGCGCGCGCGATCAGCGCCGCGCCGTTCGCGCCCTGGATCGGATAGATCGCCGAGCCTTCGTCATGCACGATCTCATCGCCGTGCAGCGCTTCGAGCCGCATGTTGCGAACGGCCCGCTTGACGCGGCGCTCCACGCTCAGCAACGCTTCGCGTTCCTTGAGCAGCACGACGCAGACGGCGAAACGGCCGCGGCCGAGACGTTCGATGCGATCGGAATCGCGCAGCACGATCTGCAGCATGTTGGCGACGAAATCCATCGCCGCCTCGGCCGCCGCCACGCCTTGCGTGCGCGCGATCTCGCGGTAGGAGTCGAAATTGTAGTAGATCACACCGACCGTGCAGTCGTACTCGTTGCAGGCCTCGATCGCGTCGTCGATGCGCTCCGCGAGCGGTTTGGCGCCGGCGTCGACCGCCAGAGGATTTCCCGACAGGGTGCGCGGCGCCGGCGGCGGCGGCATGTAGACGGAATCGTTGCCATCCACCACCGAGCCGCTCGAGCGGATGAGCGCGACCAACGCGATGACGAATCCGGCGGCGCCAAACCCGCGCAGCAGGCGAACGACGACTTCGTAGTCCGGATTGTTTGAAATCATTAGCGGCAGCACGACGCCGAAACCGGCAAGCGCGCACCAGAAAAACCAGGACCTGAGCTCGAGAGCCCTCATCGCAATCCCCCTTGCCCTCGCCTGAAGCGAGCGCGTTTTGATCGAGCGATTGGACTGGCGTCCCGTAAATGGATGGTTCATGCCACAGGAAAGAATTTATTCGATTATAGGATTTAGTCTCATTAAGCCGGACGGCGGGTATTTCCGTCGGCGGCTGTTGCTATTCTGCAACGCATCCCGACGCGCAGGTCGGCGCGTTCCGAGCGGGCAAGCGCCGAGAGGACCGATGACCAAGCCGAATTCGTCCGGCCATATCCGCCTCACCTCGCATCCCGAACCGGGAGCGGCCGCCCGCCGCCCCGTCGTCTGGGGCGCGCCCGACCCTATCGCGCGCGGACCCATCGTGGCGACCGTCACGCGGCCAGCCGACCGTAACGCGATCGGCGCGCACGGCGGCGCCTATGGCGTCTACCGGGCCTTGGCCGTCGCCTCCGGCGCCATGAATCCGCTGGCGCGGCCGGACCTCACCAATACGCATCCCGCGGTGAAGATCGGTCCGCATCCGCAATGGGCCGATCCGACGAAAATCGTCTCGCTCGATCCGTTCGGCCATGTTGCGCAGGACGTCTTCGCCAAGGAGATCGCCGAGGGGCTCGATGTCCGCCCCACGATAGCGGTCACGCGCGCGCGCATCACGCTGCCGGAAATCGCCGACGCCATGCGAGCGGGCAGGCTTGCGGCCGATGGGGACGTTCTGAAGGAAAGCGGCGATATCGCTGTGGCTAAGATCGCCGTCGAGCCGGTCTGGCATCTGCCCGGCGTCGCCGCCCGTTTCGGCGTCGCGGAGACGGACCTGCGGCGCACCCTGTTCGAGCAGACCGGCGGCATGTATCCGGAACTCGTCACCCGGCCGGATATGCTTGTCTTTCTGCCGCCCATCGGCGGTGCGACGGCCTATGTCTTCGGCGATCCCGCGCGCCTCGGCGACCGCCAGTATCCGCTGGCCTGCCGCGTGCATGACGAATGCAACGGGTCCGACGTATTCGGCTCGGACATCTGCACCTGCCGCCCCTATCTCGCGCACGGCATCGAGGAATGCGTGCGTCAGGCCCAGCAGGGCGGCTCGGGGCTCATCGTCTACAACCGCAAGGAGGGCCGCGCGCTCGGCGAAGTGACGAAATTCCTCGTCTACAACGCGCGCAAGCGGCAGGAGGGCGGCGACACCGCCGCCAATTATTTCGCGCGCACCGAATGCGTCGCTGGCGTTCAGGATGCGCGTTTTCAGGAACTGATGCCCGACGTGCTGCATTGGCTCGGCGTCGCGCGCATCGACCGCCTCGTGTCGATGAGCAACATGAAATACGATTCGCTTGTGAGCGCCGGCATCGAGGTCGGAGAACGCGTGCCGATTCCCGATGGTCTCATCCCGCAGGACGCCTCGGTCGAAATGGAGGCGAAGAAGGCTGCCGGCTATTACGCGCCGGAGGGCGCGCCGAGCATGGACGACCTGTCCCGCACCAGCGGCCGGCCGCTGGAAAAATACTGATGGGCGAGACCGAGGCCGCCCGCGCGCTTCTGTCGGCGCGCGCCGTTCGGGAGCGCGCGCGCGACATGCTGCGGCTGTGCGAGGCGGACCAGCTTTCGCACTGGCGGCTCGACCGCGCGCGGCTGCCTGAGATCGCCGATTTCACGCTCGCCGTCATGCGCGACAATTATCCCGATCTGATCATTCCCTTTCACGCGCGCTGGCAGCATTTCGCGGCCGGCGGCAAGGATCGCTGGAGCGCGGTTGCCGCGCGCGCCGGCTGGAATGGCGCGGCCGCCCGCGCCCGCGCGGAATTCGACCTCGCCATCGTCAGCGTGCTGCTGGACGCCGGCGCCGGCCCCGCGTGGCGCTATCGTGAGGCGGACGGATCTGTCTCGTCGCGTTCGGAGGGACTGGCCGTCGCTAGCCTCGAGATGTTCGCGGCCGGCCTGTTTTCCGGCAGAAAGGAAGATCCGCTGCGCGCGGACGCCGCGCGGCTGGCGAGGCTGACGGCGCGCGATCTGGCGACGGGCTTTCAGGTCCATTGCGACAATCCGCTTGTCGGTCTCGCCGGCCGCGTCGATCTGCTCAATCGTCTCGGCCGCGCCTGTCTCGACGCGCCGGAGGTTTTCGCGCGAGATGACAGCGCGCGGCCGGGCGGGCTGTTCGATTTTTTGTCGCAGAACAAGAATGATGCCTTTGGTCCCCCCGCCCCTTTGCGGGGAGGGGCAGGGGCGGGGGACGGACCGGGCGTAGCCTCGCGAGATTTCGCGCGCGGCTACCCCCACCCGGACCCTCCCCGCAAGGAGGAGGGACAAGACGCGCCGCGGCCGCAAGACGCGGGCTCTCTTCCCGCCGAGGCCATTCTCGCGGCGGTTCTCGCGCATCTCGGCCCGATCTGGCCGTCGCGCCTGAGCCTGGGCGGAGTCGCGCTCGGCGATACCTGGCGCCATCCGGGGATTCGCGCTGACGGCGCGACGGACGGCCACGTCCCCTTCCACAAATTGTCGCAATGGCTTTCCTATTCGTTGATCGAGCCGCTGCAGCGCGCCGGCTTCAATGTCGCCGATATCGACGGCCTCACGGGCCTGCCGGAATATCGAAACGGCGGGCTCTTCGTGGATTTCGGCGCGCTCGTTCCGAAGAAAGCCGACGAGGTTAGCGCGCCGCACACCGTCGACTCAGGTTTCGTCGTCGAATGGCGCGCGCTGACCGTCGCGCTGCTGGACGAGATCGCTGCGCTGATCCGCAAGCGACTGGACTTGAGCGCCGAACAAATGCCGCTCGCCAAGGTGCTGGAAGGCGGCACATGGGCCGCCGGTCGCCGCATCGCCGCGCAGAAGCGTGCGGACGGTTCGCCGCCGCTCGATATCGTCAGCGACGGAACCGTGTTCTAGTCTCTCCCCCGGCTCAACGGAGACCGCATCGAATGAACGGCGTGCATGTGATCGGCCACCCGCTCGTGCAGCACAAACTCACGCTGATGCGCGAGCAGTCGCGCTCGACAAAGGGCTTCCGGCAATTGCTGAACGAGATCGGCATGCTGCTCGCCTACGAGGTCACGCGCGACCTGCCGCTCGAGGAAGTCGAGATCGAGACGCCGCTGACGAAGATGAAGGCGCCCATGCTCGCCGGCAAGAAGCTCGTCTTCGCGCCGATCCTGCGCGCGGGCGTCGGCTTTCTCGACGGCATGCTGGAACTCGTGCCCTCCGCGCGCGTCGCGCATATCGGGCTCTACCGCGACCCGCACACGCTGGTGGCCGTCGAATATTACTTCAAGGCGCCGCACGACATCGCCGACCGCCTCGTCATCGTCATGGACCCGATGCTGGCCACCGCAAATTCCGCAACCGCCGCCATCGAGCGTATCAAGGAGCGTGGCGCGAAGGACATCCGCTTCGTCTGTCTGCTGGCTGCGCCCGAAGGGATCGCCAAGCTGCGGGCGGAGCATCCGGACGTGGACATCTGGACCGCCGCCATCGACAGTCGCCTCAACGACCACGGCTATATCGTGCCGGGTCTGGGGGACGCTGGCGACCGCATGTACGGCACGAAGTGAGGGCGGCCTCTGGCCGGCGCGCCGTGCGACGCTAGTTGAAAGGCTATCATCGCAGGAGAGGCGTCCTATGTCGCTGTCCATCAAGACCGAAAAGTCCCTGACGAACCACGAGGAGTTCGAGCTTCTCGCGCAGACGCGCCATCCCGGCGTCCTCGCGCTCGACGACGCCGCGCTGGCGGCGATGCAGCGCCGGATGCGCGATTTGCGCGACAAGGAGCGTACGCTGGCGCGCGGCCTGCGGCGCGGCGTCAAGGGCAAGGCCGAACCGCGTGGCGGCGCCTTCCCGGGCAATGTCGAAAAGCCGACGCGCCGCAAGCAGGTGTTCGCGGGCGCGCTCAAGCGCGTCAACGGCGAGCTTGCGCGCCGGCAGGCGGAGGTCGCGCGCGCGGCCATGATCGAATCCGCGCAACGTGCGCTCGACATGAAAAACGCCGCTGGCGCCGCGCCCCGGCCCGCCTCCCGCAAGCGCCGGACCGGCATGGCGTCGATCCAGAACGAGCGCGCGCCCGATATCGTCAACCGCGCCGCCGTCGGCTCGATCTCGCAAGCCAACAAGAATGCGCAGGCCGCGAAGGACGCGCGCGGCTGATGGGCGAAGCCGCGACAGGGAAACAAAAGTCTCTCAGCCGCGGCAGGCCATCTCGATCGCCTTCGCCATGGCGACGAAATGGCTGAACCGGGGTTTGTGGCTCCAGGAGCCGGAACAGGCCGAGCCGTTCGGAGAGGGGCCAGGGATTGCTGTGCGGCATGGCCGTGTCCTGCCGGCAATTGACATAGGATTTGCCGAGCATGACTTCGGCCATCGGCTGCTTCACCACAATCTTGCCGGTGAAGGTCGCGCAGGGATGCGGGTGACCTCCCGAGCGTCGTCGTCGCGCCTTGAGCGAGGGGCTATCGAAGGTTCGGGCCCCGGACCAGCCGCCTATCCGATGACAACCTCCACCTTGCCGAGCGGACCGAAATCCGCGACCGCGCGCTTGCCGTCGCCGGCGAACGGCACAGGGGCGATGGCCGTGCCCGTGGTGACGAGATCGCCCGCCTTCAGCGACCGTCCGAGCTTGCCGAGCGCGTTGGCGAGCCACGCCGTCGCGCCGTAGGGACCGCCGTCGACATTGGCGCCCCTGCCTTCAGCCTTCGTCTCGCCGTCGAGCGAAAAGGTTACGCCGGCCGAATCCAGATCGAGGCTGGCGAATTCCGCCGTCATCGGGCCCTGCACCCAGTTCACGCAGCCCGCGAAATCCGCGATCAGCGAATGCGCGCCGTGCGGCGCCGCCATCGGCACATAGCCGCCGACGATCTCGATCGCGCAGCCCACGCGCTTTGTCGCGGCCTTCACCGCGGCGGCGTCGATCGCGCTTTTCGCGCCGTCCAGATCGGCGCCGAGTTCCAGCACGAACTCGGCTTCATAGGCGCGGTAGAGGCCCGGCCGCGACGGCAGTTTCGCCGGCGAGGCGACGGTCATCTGCCGATAGAGCCGGCCGAGGAACTGGTCGTCCAGCTTGAAGTTGGCGCGCGCGCCCGCGTTGGTCGCGCCGATCTTCCAGCCGATCGGCGTGAAGCCTTTTTCCGCGAGCAGGATGCGCTCGGCCTCGAATTGCAGCGCATACGCGCCGGTGAGGTCGGCGGGCGGGGCCGGCAAGTCGGCCTTGCCCTGCGCGGCGCGCAGCGTGATCAGCGCGCGGGCGTTGGTTTCGAGTATGGTCTGGCTCAAAATCGTTTCCTCCGTTGCCCGCTCATAGCCCCGAAATTGTCCTCGCGCGAGGCCTTGCCGAACGACGGGGATGCGCTAGAACAAATAGGGAACAATTTTGGAGTCGCGCAATGGCGAAACTGACCGTCGCCGAAAAGCTGACCATCCTTGCCGACGCCGCCAAATACGACGCCTCCTGCGCCTCGTCCGGCGGCAAGAAGCGGGACTCGCTCGGCGGCAAGGGCGTCGGCTCCGTCACGGGCTCGGGCATCTGCCATGCCTATGCGCCGGACGGGCGCTGCATCTCTCTGCTGAAAATCCTGATGACGAATTTCTGCATGTTCGATTGCGTCTATTGCGTCAATCGCGTCTCGTCGAACGTGCCGCGCGCCCGTTTCTCCGTGGAGGAGATCGTCGCTCTGACGCTCGACTTCTACAAGCGCAACTATATCGAGGGCCTGTTCCTCTCCTCGGGCATCATCGGCTCGCCGGATCACACGATGGAGACGCTCGCGCGCGTCGCGCGCACATTGCGCGAGGCGCACGACTTCCGCGGCTACATCCATCTCAAGACCATTCCCGACGCCGATCCCGCGCTGATCGCGGAGGCCGGCCGCTACGCCGACCGCTTGTCGATCAACGTGGAGCTGCCGACGGAGCCGAGCCTCGAACAGCTTGCGCCGCAGAAGCGCATGCCGACCATCCGCCGCTCGATGGCGGGGTTGCGCCTGCGCATCGACGAGGCGCGCGAGGACCGCAAGAAGTTTCGCGCAGCCCCCTCTTTTGCGACGGGCCAGTCAACCCAGATGATCGTCGGCGCGGATCGCTCGAGCGATGTCGATATTCTGACATCAAGCACGACGCTTTATGCGAGCTACGGCCTGAAGCGCGTCTATTACTCCGCCTTCTCGCCCATACCCGATTCCTCGAAGGCGTTGCCGAGCGCGGCTGCGCCGTTGATGCGCGAGCACCGGCTCTACCAGGCCGACTGGCTGCTGCGTTTCTACGATTTCTCGCTCGATGAAGTGGCCTCGAGCATGGCCGACGGCATGCTGGATCAAAACATGGATCCCAAGCTCGCCTGGGCGCTCGCCCATCCCGACACGTTTCCGCTCGACGTCAATCGCGCGCCGCGCGAAATGCTGCTGCGCGTGCCGGGCCTCGGCGTGCGCGCGGTCG
>JASGFP010000128.1:0-9590 GCA_047605445.1 Rhodoblastus sp. | reverse complement strand
ACGACCGGAAACAGGCGGCTGACAATAGCCAGCACGGCGAGTCCGGCAAGACCGAGGCCGAGGCTCCAGCCGATCAGCTTCTTCTCGATCGGCAGCAGCGGTTCGACATCGGCGGAATCGAGCTCTTTGCGAAGGTCGGGATTGGACATCGAAAACGTTCCTTTCGATCAGCCGGCGAGCGGCGGCTTTACGCCGGCGAAGAATATCCACGAGATGAACAGGCCGAACCAGATGACGAAGCCGAACAGCGTCACGACATAGACCGCCGCCAGCTTGCCGAGACCGTCTTCCCACAGCTTGCGGAAGTTCGAGAGAACGCCGATCGAGAAGAAAGTGAGGATGAAGAAGATGACGCGGAAAGCGTTGGCTTCCGAGACGGCGGCGGCGAGCTTGCCGTTGGCGCCCGCGCTGGCGCCGAGCGCCAGCGCCAGCCCGACGGCGAAGGTGATGACGAAGCCCAGGATGAATTTCGGAAAGCGCTGCCAGATTTCGCCCGCGCTGGCGCGCTCGCCATTGGCCTGCGGGTTGATGTGGTTCGTCCAGATATAGGCGAGGATGAAGGCCCACACGCCGATGAACACGTCGATGAACACTTTGACCGTGGCGGTGACGCCGAGAATCCAGCCCGGCTGATATTTGATTCCTTCCGCCGCGGCTTTGGCGAGGATAAGCGATTCGGTGATGCCGCCGGCAGCCACCGCCGCGCCGTCGGTCTTGACCGCGAGGCCCATCCACGCGGCCGCCACCAGAGGTTCGTGCGAAAGAAAGGTCTGCGCGAAGAACGGCAGGATCAGCACTTCGACCACGGCGAAGATGACGACGAGCGAGGAGACGAGGATCGGCACCTGCGGCCGTGCGCGGATGGCGCCGCCGGTGGCGATGGCCGCCGCCACGCCGCAGATGGAAATGCCGGACGCCAGCGGCACGGCCCACTCGCGCTTGAAGCCGAACCATTTGCGGGCGACGAAATAGACGACCGCCCAATAGATCAGATAGGCCTCGATGATCGCCGCAACGCCGCGCAGCAGCAGCGAGGAGGCGAGATTGAGCTTGGAGGCCGCCGTCACGGCGATGAAGGCGCCGAGAATGACGATGGCGATCTTGATGTAGAGTTCGGGCCGGATCGCCTCCTTCAGCCAGTCGGCGAAGCGCGGAAAGAAATTGGCGATGACGAGGCCGGCGATCAACGCGATGATGAAGCCGCCTTCGTTGGTCAGCTTCAGCGACCAGGAGACGCCGAATTTGGCGGCGTCGGCGGGCGTCACCACCGCGAAATTCGCCCAGGAGCCGAGGATCCAGCTGCCGTAGGCGATGAAGAACACGATCGTGAAGGCGAGCGCGAAGCGCCTGACGTCGGCCCCCAGCGCCCAGGCGCCGGCCGAGAGCGCGGCGAGCAGGGCGACATAGGTCGAGACCAGCGCGCCGAGCCCGCCAAGCGCCGCATAGGCCTTGGACAAGGGCGCGAGCGCCTTGCCGGCATCGGTCCAGACGGAGGTCGCCACCACCCAGCCGAGCAGATCGACGCCCGCCGTCGAGGCGATGGCGAGCGCGAAGACGGCGAGGCCGAGAATGAGGGCAAGTACGTCCTCGGTGAGAAGGGCGCGGTTTTCGCGCGCAGGCAGGGACGTGGCGGACATGTCGAAACGGCTCCGGATGCGCCGAAACGGCGCCAACACAGGCTGTGATCGTCGTCACCGCGTTCTAAATGTCAACCGGAATGTTCTTTTTAACGAACGCGTTCGCGCGCGAGTTTCCTCCTCCGATCGCGTCGATCCGGAGCAAAATTCTCTTCCCGTGTCGAGTATCGGCTACTGCGGCGGGACGAGGCGTCAGGCCGCCTCGATCGCCTCTTCGTCGCAGATGATCTTGGCGGCCTCCGCGCTCTCGCGCGCAACGTCCACTTTCAGATGCTTCACCTGCTGTCCGGTCTTTCCGCCCTCGGCGAAATGATCGAAGAAGATGCGCATGACCGCGCTCACCCCGACCGGCGTCAGCTGCCGCATGGATTCGGCGTAGAATTTTGCCGCGTTCGGCCCGAAGGTCACGACGTCGTAGGACGGAAAATAGGCGATGTTTTCGCGCGCCGACGACACTTCGTCCGCCGCCACCCGCAGGATGGATTTCGACGCCGAATTCGACACGAGCACATGGCGGGGAACCTGCGTCGCCGCGATCGGCACCGGCGACACCGAGGTGATGATCCGCGCCTTGGGATTGATGGCGTGCAGCTTGTCGACGAAGGCCAGAAAATCGCCCGAGACTTCCGACACGCGCGAATTCCAGAAGACGTATTTTTCCGGGTCGTATTGCCCGCCGTCGACGCCCGGCGCGATCTGCAGAACGGCCCCGTCCGCCTTGTGCACCCACGCCTCCGTGAGCCCGAAGGTGAACAGGAAGACATCAAGCGTCTGGAACATCTTCCGCACGGCGGCGAGGTGCTTTTCCCGCTCGGCGCGCACCTCTTCGGCCGTGGCGTATCCGTCCGGATTGACGCGCGGCCGGAAGGGATCGACGAACCGCCCGTCCTTGCGCGTCCACACGTCCAGCTCCGGCTTGAACAGACCGAAAGCCCGGTCGAACAGCTGCAGCAATTGCCGTGTCGTGTAGATATTGCCGTAGCGGCAGGAATAGACGCCGTATTGCAGATGCTCGGCCTCAGCCGCGCTCATGCCGGCCGGCGGCTCCTCGAGCTGGTAGTAATGGAAGCCGCTCAGCTGCAGGCGCTTGGCCAGATGCTGCGCAAAACACGAGCCGCCGGTCGCCACCTTGTCGGTCGGGGAAATCTTGAATGGCAGGTCGACGATCGGGTCGATGGCGAAGGGCGGCAGGCCGGCCACGGCCTTGCGCCAGAACCGGTGGTCGGGTAGGTCGCTGTAGGGATTGGAGGACAAGGGCATTCTCCTGAGCCTTGCGCCAAAATAGGCGCGCCGCCCTCTCTTGTCACGCCGGCGCCCCCGCGCCGGTCCGCCAGCCGAAGCGCGCCGACGCCATGTTTTCTTTGCTCGACCGCCAGATCGCGCGCCATTGGCGGGACAAGACCTTCGCCCGCAACAAGGCCGCAGGCTCCGCGAAACGGGTCGCAGTGGTCGGCAATTGCCAGAGCTTCGGCTACGCTTTCGCGCTGAAACTGTTCGACCCTTCCCTCGTCGTCGACCGCTATCCGCTGGTCGCGCCGGGCCTGACCGACCTCAAGACCCTGCGCGCGGCGCTGGCCGACTACGGCCTCGTCTTTGCGCAGGACTTCGGCCCACAGATCCTGCGTGACAACGGCACATCCGAGGCCTTGTTCGCCGACATGCCGGATGTCGTGCGCCTGCCGACCATCAATTTCTACGGCTTCCACCCGGACACGATCCACCTGCTCGACCCCACGAAGAACCATCGGTTCATTCTAGGCCCGGCCGGCGTCTATCATTCGGCGCTGGCGCTGTTCGGCCATGTCAGCGGCTTCTCAGTGGAGCAGACGCAAGCGCTGTTCACGCACGAGACATTCGCTTTCGTCGGCTATCTCGATGTCTGGCCGAGCGCGGTGGAGGAAGTGCTGCGCGCCGGCCAGGCCGCCAATATGAACCTCGATGGCGCCGTCGCCCGCTGGGCGCGCGGCCGGCCCTTCATGTATACGCCCGTCCACCCGCGCCCTCAGGTTCTGTTCGACATCGCCCGCCTCGCCATGGACAAGGCCGGCATGCGCGCACAGGCCCTCGACACCGCCGATTACGCCGTCGACGACCTCTCGCGCGACTACATCCTGCCCGTCTATCCGCCGCTCGCCGAACATTACGGCCTCGTCGGCTCGACCGTGCTGAAACTCGCCCATTACCGCTTCAGCCGCGGCGTCGGCGATATGTTGCCGCTGGCCGATTATATCGCCCGCTCCTTCGCCTGTTACGCCGAACGCACGCGCGCGCAGCTCGTCCACGAGCGCGTCGACCAATGGCTCGCCGACGCGGAGATTTCCCGCACCCTCGGCCTGCTCTCGGCGGAGGAACTGCGGCGCCGCGCGCTCGCGCGCTGACATGGCGGGAGCTTGTCAGGCCCGGCCTTAGCCTTTACCCCTGCCCGCCGATGCTCTCCGAGATCGATCATCAGCTTCTGCACGTCTGGAGCCGGCGCCTGCGCGGGCGCGAGACCGGCGCGCCGCGCATCGCGGTCGTCGGCAATTGCCAGAGTTTCGGCGTCGCCTACGGGATGAAGCTGCTTGTCCCGCACGCGCACGTCGACCGCTTCACCATCGTGCGCAAGGGCGTGACCACGCTCAACATGCTGGCCAAAACGCTCGACCGCTACGACCACGTCTTCTCGCTGGAGTTCCAGCCGGGCTTCGTGCGCGGCGGCGGCTGGGAAGAGCTCAAACAGATGCTGCCGCGCGTCGCGCCCATCCCAAGCATCGTCTTCTCCGGATTTCATCCCGACACGATCTACATTCTCGATCAGACGCGCTCGGGCTTTCCCATCGAGGGGCCGACCGGCCCCTATCATTCGGCCATCGCGCTCTTCGCCTATCTGCGCGGCATGAACGTCGACCAGACCGTCGCCCTTTTCGGCGCGCCCTTGTTCGAGGCGCTCGGCTATTTCGACGTCTGGGAGGATTCGGCGAAGGAGTTTCTGGAACTCGCCAGGGCGTCCGGCCTCGATCTCTCCGCCGAGCTCGTGCGCTGGAGCCGCTCGGGGCCGTTCATGTATTCCATGAACCACCCCAAGGCCCATGTTCTCTTCGACGTCGCCAGAGCCCTGCTGACCAAGGCCGGCGTGCCGACTGCGCCGGTCGAATTCGGCGATTTCGCTGTCGACGACATCGTGCGGGGCGTCGTCTTTCCGGTCTATCCGGAGATCGCGGAACGCTACGGCCATCGCGGCGCCTATCTGTTCAAGCGCGCCAATTACCGGCTGGCCCGCAACGTCGGCCAGTTCGACGATCTGCGCGGCTATGTCGCCGCGTCCTTCGATGTCTATGCGCGCCACCAGCGCGCGCAGCTCATGGCGCCGCGCATGGTGGAATGGGACGCCAACCCGGAAGTCGGCAAGCTCTTCGACTTCCACGCCGCCGACGCGCTCGCCCGCAAATACGCGCGCGCCTGATTCACGCGGGCGCGGATCACCACGCCATCTTCATGCCGCCCTTGCCGGCGTAGACCGGGTTCTTGGCGCCGAACTCGCCCTCGAATGTCGCAAACAGCGCGACCTGCTGCGTTACGGCGAGATTGACGCCGGCTTTCACCTGCGCGGCGTCGCGCGCGGGCTTGGCGCCGATGATGACGAAGCTCGCACCCGGCAGCGCCGCCAGCGTCGCCGTCTGCGAGCGGTTGCCCGACCATTCGTGACGCCAGGCGAGCGACACCCAGGGCGTCAGGATGGCGTCGCCCACGTCGAGCCGCGCCTCGGCCTTGAGGCCGACGAAGGTCGGCGTGGAATTCACGCCCTGCCCGTTGAAGTTCAGTGCGAACAGGCCGATGCCGCCCGAGGCCTGCTCGGTGAAGGATTTCGAGTGCAGATGCGCGATCTCGACCGCGGTGAACGGCGTCACCGCGAAATTGTCGGAGGCGATGCGGCGGCCCACTTCGAGCCGCGTGCGGATTTCCTCGGAGGTGAAGCTGCCCTGCTCCTGCTCGCCGGCCACCGCGCCGATGGCGCTCACCGTGCGCGTCGTCTTGTTGGCGAAATTGGAATAGGCGACGCTCGCCGTGCCGTAGAAGCCCTTCACGCGGAAGCCCGTATAGGCGCCGACGTGAATGCCCGTCGCGCTGCCCGTCGTATTGCCCGCGTTGAAGGCGCTGGACGAACCGCCGAGCGCCATGCCGAACAGCATGTTCGAGCCCGCCTGGTAGTCGACGCCGAGCGCGCCGCCGTAGGAGTTCATCTTCTGGTCCGCCGAGCCGGCGACCGTATCGCCGCGCAGGCTGCCGCGGCCGCCGAAGCCCGAACCCCACACGCGCCAGCGCTGCAGCCCGTCGTCGCGGACGGGCGCCGGCGCGTAGGCCTGCCGGGAGACCGGCCATTCCTTGCCGTCGACGCGCGTCGGCGCATAGGCGAAGGGCTCGATATTGCGCACGATGCGGTCGCGCGGCTGCGAGTCGCGCCACAATGTCTGCTGGTCGTCGAGCACCGAGGTGAAGAGATGGCCGGTCTGCAGCGCCGCATTGGCCGCGCCGGTCACGACGCCGTCGCCGGAAAGCTGCGTCAGCGAGGCGGCGATCGAGGAATCGGAGGACTGGTTCAGCGCAAGCATCATCTGGCCGCCGAGCCCGCCAAACAACTGGGCCGACCCGTAGTAGATGGCGTTGGCGACCGAAAACTGGTTGCGCGTGCGCGCGAACGAGCGGAAGTCGCGCAGCAGCACCGTCAGGTAAACGTCTTTGGCGTCGTAGGTGAGGATGCCGGTGAACTTGGAGAGATCGGAGATCACGCCGTCGAACTGGCCGGACAGGCCGCCCTTGGCCTGCATGAGAATGTAGCGCGAGCCGCGCTGGTAGGTGACGTCCTGCGATGCGCTGATCTTGACGAGGCCGCCCGAAATGGTCGCCTTGCCGCCGACGAGGATGACGTCGTTGCCCGTCGTCGTGATGCGCGCATTGTAATAGGAGCCCGGCCCGAAGCTCGCATCGCCGGTCACGATCAGCGCGCCGACCTTGCCGCCGTCCGGACCCATGTTGATGACGCCGGTGTTGTTGAGAAACTGGATGTATGAATTGGCGGCGTTGTTCCACGTCCCCTGATTGTTGACCGTCGTCACGCCGTTGCTGACGATGGCGCCGTCGATCACGCCCGTGTTCTTGATCAGCGCCGCGCCGCTCGCCACGCCGATGGCGATCTGGCCAGGGTCGACCTTGATCGTCCCGGAATTGTTCAGCGTCGCCTGGCCGTCGTTGGCGTCGATCAAGACCGCGACGCCCGTGTCCGTCGCCTCGATCACGCCCGCATTGTTGATCTTGATGTCGCCGCTCTCGGTCTTCACGGCCACCCCGGCCGTCGCGCCGGAAATGAACTTGCCCTTGTCGAGATCGATCTCGATCGAGCCGGTCTTCGTCGTCGCCGCCACGCCGTAGGACGTCGCGCCGTCCCAGGCGGGCTTGGCCTCGATGTCGCCGTGGACCTGCACCTTGACCGATCCGGCGCCGGTCGCAGCCGCAACCACGCCGTTCATCGCGGTGATGCCGCCCGCTCCGACATTGACCGTATTCCAGCCATTCTCGGTGGATGTGTTGATCCCGTCGCCGGAGGGCGCAGCGACGGGCCCGTTGGTCGTCACGGTGACGGCGCCGTTGCCGGTGGCGTGCGCGACGATGCCGGCCACGCCGCCCGTCACCTTGCCCGTCGCATTGATCGTCACGTCGCCGGCCGATTCCGCGAACACGCCGATGGTGCCGCTCACGTCTCCACCGAGATTCATCGATATGTTGCCGGTCGCGCTGTTGACGTAGACGCCGTTGTAGCCGCCCTTGACCGCGCCGGACGTCGTGATCGAGATCGCGCCGGCTTTCGTGCTGGCCAGAATGCCGCCCATGCCGCCCTCGACATCGGCTGCGGCCTTGATGTTGATCGCGCCATTTTCGGCGGTGGCGCGGATACCGACGTAGCCGGAAACCTTCGCGTTGAGATCGAGGTTGATCGCGCCGTTTCCGGTCGTGAACGCATCGATGCCCGCGCCGTTGCGCCCGCCCGTCAGCGCGCCGCCGGTCCCCGTCTTGATATTGATGTCGCCGTTGGTGGTTTGAGCGAGCAGCGCCGTGCCGGCGTCCGATTTGATCGCCCCGTTGATGCCCGAACCGCTCGGCGTGCCCGTGTCGATCGAGCCGTTGGTGGTCTGAAGCCGCACGCCGGCCTCGCCGATATAGTTCGACGCGTTCACGGAGGACGAGGCGTCCATCGAGAACCCGATATTGCCGCCGCTCGTCGGCGCGACGACGATCCCGCCAGAGGAATTGGCTCCGGTCAGCGCGACCGTGCGTGCGTCAATGAACGTGCCCCCGCTGAACGCGCCCGTGCAGGAATAGTCGCGCGGACCGCCATTGCCCGGCGTGCAACCGGCGCGCGCCGGACTTGCGGCGACGAGCGCGCACAGACTTGCGGCGGCCAGAAGCATCTGGCGTGCGTGCGGAAGGAGGGTGTTCGAGCGCCTGGTCATGCCCCGACGTTAGGGGGCAGAACCTAAACGCCCGTAAGAAATCGTGTTTAATGAAAATCTGAATCAAACCCGTGACTTGTCGCCGCGCAAGGCCCACGCGACCGTCGGCCTGTATCAAATTTGTCCGCATTCGGAACGCGATTTGGCGGGAATGCGGCGTCGAGGCTACTTTTCGCCATGAAGTCCAGCTATCGCGCCTTGGGAATTGGAGCGTTGCGGCGTATCTTGCAGCGCAACGGGTTACGGGACGTTAACGCTTTCCGGCAAGATTGCGTTGACCACGATCGCTTCTCGCTGCATCGCGAAACGGGCGGCGTCGGCGCAGCACAGGTTGGTCGCGCGGGACGCGAACCGGAACCGCAGGGCAGGCAGGGAGGCGAGTTGCCGGTATCAGCGCACATGCCTGGCGGGCGTTTGGGTCGGGCCGCGGGCGCGGTCGTCATGGCCGCTGTCGCCTGTTTCGCCTCGACCGGCACGCAGACGGCGATCGCCAACGGCGACACCCGCACGATCTATCTCTACCACGCTCACAACAAGGACTCGATCGCGGCCACCTATCTGGTCAACGGCCGCTACGATCCCGAGGTCCTGCGGCAGCTCAACTGGTTCCTGCGCGACTGGCGCAACGACGAAACGACCACCATGGACCCGCGCCTGTTCGACGTGGTCTGGCAGGTCTATCGCGAGGCCGGCGCCGGCTCAAACCCGATCACGGTGCTTTCGGCCTATCGTTCGCCCGGCACCAATGCAGCGCTGCGCCGCCGCTCGCGCGCCGTCGCCAAACACTCGCAGCACATGCTCGGCAAGGCGATGGACACGACGATGCCGGGCCTGAACATGGCCCAGATCCGCGAGATCGGCATGAAGCTGCAGAACGGCGGCGTCGGCTGGTATCCGCGCTCGCCCTTCGTCCATCTCGACGTCGGCTCCGTCCGCTCCTGGCCGCGCATGAGCTACGACCAGCTCGTGCGCCTGTTCCCCGACGGCAAGACCGTCCACCTGCCCTCCAATAACCAGCCGCTCGCCCGCTACGAGGAGGCCCGCGCCGAACTCGAGGCGCAGGGCGGTATCCATGTGCCGCCGTCTTCGACCTCGAAGAGCTTCTTCGCCTTCCTGTTCGGCGGCGGCGAGGACGACGACGAGGGCGGCGGCGCTTCGCGCGGCGGCCGCGACACGCGCATCGCCACCCGCGCCTCACGCGGCGGGCGGACGGAAGTCGCCGCCTACGCGCCGAGCCCGAGCATCGGCGACGATGGTTCGCGCAGCTTCTTCCAGCAGGAAGCGAACCGCGGCCAGTCGGCCCAGCCTGCCCCGGTCGCCCGCGCCCAGCGCGATCTGCCGCGCGGCGAGACCTATATGTCGCCCGCCCCGGCCGCCCCACAGCCCGCGCCGCCGCCTCAACCCCAGCCGCAGCAGGCGGCTCAGCCCGCCCCGCCGCCAGCCGCGCAGCCCGCGCCCCAGCCTGAGC
>JASGFP010000127.1:0-9693 GCA_047605445.1 Rhodoblastus sp. | reverse complement strand
TCGCCCATTCCGCTCGACCTGCTGCGCGAATGCATGGACGTGTTCAAATGCGGCTTCGTGCAGATGTACGGCATGACGGAGACGACGGGCACGATCGTCGCGCTCGAACCAGAAGACCATACGCCGGAGGGCTCGCAGCGCATGCGCTCGGCGGGCCGGCCGCTCGCCGGCGTCGAGATCGCGATCCTCGATGAAGAGGGCAAGCCGCTGCCGGCGGGCAAGGTCGGCGAGATCGCGACGCGCTCGGCCTCCAACATGAAGGGTTACTGGAACCTGCCGGACGCCTCGAAGCGCACGATGACGGAAGACGGCTGGCTGCGCACGGGCGACGCCGGCTATCTCGATGAAGACGGCTATGTCTATGTGCATGACCGCGTGAAGGACATGATCATTTCCGGCGCGGAGAATATCTACCCGGCGGAAGTCGAGAGCGCGATCTTCGGCCATCCGGCGATCGCGGAAGTCGCCGTGATCGGCGTGCCCGACGACAAGTGGGGCGAAGCGGTGAAAGCTGTGGTCGTCCTGAAAGACGGCGCAGACGTTTCGCCCGACGAGATCATCGCCTTCGCGCGCACGCGCATCGCCGGTTACAAGGCGCCGCGCACGGTCGATTTCATCGAAGCTCTGCCGCGCAACCCTTCAGGCAAAATCCTCAAGCGCGAATTGCGTGAGCCCTATTGGGCCGGCAAGGATCGCCGCGTGAACTGAACGCGTCGCATTTGCGCCACACATCTTTCGCGCGCGACGTCGGCATGCGTCGCGCGTTTTGCGTTGAGAAGACAGGCTCTCCGCTCTCGCTTCGCAATGCAGCAACCTTTCGCAGCGCAGCGCGTTATTCGCTTGGCGCGATTCAACGCCTGTGCCTATGTTTAGGTATCAACCTGTCGGAGGCTGGAGGATAAATGACTGCCGCTGCTGCAACGATCGCTCCGCCCTCCCGCCTTCTCATGGCGCTCGAAATGCGCGCCATTCACGAACTCGGCGCCTTTATCGGCGCATTGCCTCTGCTGCGACTCGCGCCGCGCGGCGATGGCCATCCGGTGCTCGTCCTGCCCGGCCTGCTCGCCAGCGACAGCTCGACCGTGCCGCTGCGCCGTTTTCTCAAGGGCAAGGGCTATCAGGTTCACGGATGGAAGCAGGGCAATAATTTCGGCCTGCGCAGCGGCGTCGAGGAGCGCATGGTTGCGCAGGTGAAGGAACTCGCCGATCGCTACGGCCGCAAGGTCAGCCTGGTCGGCTGGAGCCTCGGCGGCCTCTACGCGCGCCAGCTTGCCAAAGTGCTTCCGGACGACGTGCGCGGCGTGATCTCTCTCGGCAGTCCGTTCTCCGGCAGGCCGCAAGCAACCAACGCCTGGCGCGTCTACGAATTCGTTTCCGGCCATCACGCCGAAGACGACGAAGACCATTTGTCCGGCCATCTCGCCGAGCCGCCGCCCGTTCCCTCGACGGCGATCTTCAGCCGCACCGATGGCGTGTGCGCGTGGCAGGTGTGCCGCGAGCCGCGCGAGAGCGCCTTCGCCGAGAACATCGAGATACCTGGCGCGAGCCATTGCGGGCTCGGCCATCATCCTGCCGTGGTCTACGCCATTGCGGACCGTCTCGCGCAGGCTGAAGGCGAGTGGAAGAAATTCGATCGCTCGGGCTGGCGCTCTTTGGTCTATCCCGACCCCGACAGACGTGATTAGCTGATCCGATCCAACTGGCGCGGCGGAGGGGAGGCCCCATGTCAGACAAACCGGAAAAATCAGACAAGTCCGACACAAGCAAGACCGACAAGGCGAAAGCGGCGAGCAAGCCCCAGCAACTCAAAGGGCCGCTCGACGCGTTTCGTGATTTCGTCGGGCAGTGGGAACGCGGCGTCAACCAATTCGCCAACGAAGCGATGGGCAACGAGCAATTCTCGCGGCTGATGGCCGGCGCGACATCGGCTGCCGCCGGCGCCAAGGCCGGGCTCGGCGACGCGATGGAGCGCTATCTCACCACGATCAACCTGCCGACCCGCGCCGATATCGTCACGATCGGCGAGCGGCTGCAGGCGATCGAGGCGCAGCTCGCGCGCCTCACCGAAATCCTCGCGCACATGGCGCCCGCGGAGGCTGCGCCCACACGCCTCGCCGCCAAGCCGAAGCGCACGCGCAAGCCGGCCGCCCGCGCCCCATCCGCATCGACAGCAAACGGAGGCACGCGATGAGCGCCGCGCAGACCGATGTGGTTGAGAGATTGCGCAACGAAGTCGATCTGGCGATCCAGCGCGGCTTCAAAGGCGTCAATTACCTGACCTCGAGCGCGCCGGAGGTCGGCCAGACGCGCAAGGATGTGCTGGCGACGCGCGGCACGATGCGGCTCTATCATTATCATCCGCTGGTCGACGAAGTGTATCGCACGCCGGTGCTGATCGTGATGGCGACGACCAACCGCGGCTATATTCTCGATCTCGCGCCCGGAAACTCCTTCGTCGAGTTCCTGCTGAAGGCAGGCTACGACGTGTTCATGCTGGACTGGGCGGCGCCGGCTGCGGCGGAGAAGAATTTGCGCATCGAGGATTACGTCCTCGACTTCATTCCCGACTGCGTACGCCGCATCCGCAAGGAAACGGGCGAGCCGGACGTTTCGGTCGCCGGCTATTGCTTCGGCGGCGTGCTGTCGGTGCTCTACACCGCGCTCGCCGGCAAGGACGGGCCGAAAAACCTCGTCTGCTTCACCACGCCGGTCGACTTCAAGCAGATGAAGCTGTTTCAGAACTGGTCGAACCAGCGCTATTTCGATGTGGACCGGCTCGTCGACACCTACGGCAACGTGCCGCCCGACATGATCCGCACGTCCTTTGAAATGCTGCGGCCGGCTTCGCGCGCGGCGGCGCAGGTCGGCCTGTGGGACAATATCTGGAACGACGAATTCGTCCGCGCCTATCGCCAGCTCGACCTCTGGGGCAACGACACGCTGCCGCTGGCCGGCGAATATTTCCGCCAGACGACCAAGGAACTGATGTGGGGCAACAAGCTCTTCACCGGCGAATTGACGATCGGCGGCAAGCGCATCGATCTCGGCGCGATCAAGCAGCCGATCATTCACATGGTGGCGGAACACGATCACATCGTGCCTTACGAGGCGGCAAGGCATCTGATCGCCCGCGTGGGCTCGAAGGACAAGACTGAGGTGATGCTGAAGGGCGGACATGTCAGCCTGCTGGCCGGCGCCAACGCCGCGCGCCGGATGTGGCCGAAACTCGACGAATGGCTGGGAGAGCGCTCGATATGATGAAACCGAAGAGCGCGGCGGCCAAGGCGCCCGCCGGCAAGGCCGCTGCGCAAAATGCGCCGAAGAAAGTGGCGTCCAAGAGCGCGTCCAAGAGCGCGCCGGCCAAGAGCGCGCCGGCGAAAAGCGCCGCCGCCGATGTCGAGATACGGCCGCTGGCGGCGGGCGACGAGAAGGCGCTTCTCGCTTTCGCAGGCAGCCAGCCTGCGCACGATCTTCTGTTTCTGCCGCGCGACATCAGCAATCCGAAAGTGCTGAAGGCGTGGATTCGCGAGAGCGAAGGCGGCGGCATGTTGAGCCTGGTCGCGGTCGCCGGCGGCGCTATCGTCGGCTGCGGCGCTATCGTCAGCGATCCCTTGTCCTGGTCGCCGCATGTCGGGCAATTGCGCGTGCTGATTGGCGCGTCCGCGCGCGGGACCGGCGTCGGCCGCAAGCTGACGCAGCGCCTGTTCGCGCTCGCGCTCGAGGCAGGGCTGCAGCGCATCGTGGCGCAGATGACGGTCGACCAGACGGCGGCCATCGCCGTGTTCGAGGGGCTCGGCTTCCGCGCCGAGGCCATGCTGCGCGGCCATGTGAAGGACCGCGCGGGCAAGCGGCATGACATCGTGATTCTCGGCCACGAGGTCGCCGACGTGCTGGCGCGGCTCGAAGCCTATGGCGTGGTCGACGCGACGTCCGGCTGAAAAAAGTCTTCAATTTCAGACATTTGCGCCGACGATCACGGAAACGTGATCGGCGGCGCATATTTTATGTTGCACTGCACACAATGGTTCGGTAGAGAACTATCGTCCCCGTGCTTCTCAAGGGCGGGGCGCAAACCATAGCTCATCGAGGATGGAGAAAGTTCATGACCGCCACGAAGAAGACCGTTCGCACGCCCAAGGCCGTCGAAGCCGAGGCCGCTGTCTCCGAGACCGCGAACAAGACCATCGAAACCGCTCGCGAATATGCGCAGCGCGCGGCTGAAGCCGTGCTGGAGCGCGCGACCTCGCTGCACGCCGGCGCCGAGAAGGCGACCGCGACCATCGAATCCTCGGCCATCGACTCCGTCGAGAGCCTCGCCAAGGCTTCGCGCGAAATCCAGAACGCCATGTTCGACGACGCCAAGGCCGCCATCGCCGCCTTCGAGAAGACCGTTTCCGCCAAGAGCGTCGGCGACGCCTTCCGCGTCCAGGCCGATTACTACCGCGCCCAGTTCGACGTGAACGTGTCGCGCGCCAAGACGGTCGGCGCCCTCGTCGCGCAGGCCGCGCAGGACGGCGTCAAGCGCGCGCAGGACAATGTCGCGAGCCTCGCCGCGAAGTTCGGCAAGGCTGCGTAAGCCCGGCATTCCCTCGTATCCCGAGTATGCGAAGGCCCGCGGTTTCCGCGGGCCTTTTGCTTTCTGGATCGCGAGCCTTCGGGCTCGCTATTGCTGTGCCGATCGATGCGCGCCTGACGGCTCGCGGTCCTATCGTCAGCCCCCCGCCCAAACGTCCAGCACGTAGCGATTGTTCGCGCCCATCTCGTTGATCCACGTTTCGCCCTGTTCCGGCGCCGCGCCGGTCTTCGCGCAATATATGTCCACCAGCGCGCGCTTGACGTCGGGCTCCATCCTGCCGCCGTCGCCGCAGATGTAGACGATCGCGCCGGCCTCGATCAGCGCCCAGACGCGATCCTGCTCAGCACGCACGAGATCCTGCACATAGGTTTTCGGCTGGCCGTCCATGCGCGAGAAGGCCGTGTGCAGGTCGACGATTCCGTCCGCTGCAAAAGCCTTCAATTCGTCGGCGTAGAGGAAATCCTGATCGGGACGGCGGCAGCCGAAGAACAGCATGGCGGGCCCGAGCGCGGCGCCATCCTTCTTCACCGCGGCGCGCTCCTGCAGGAAGCTGCGGAAGGGCGCGAGTCCCGTGCCGGGGCCTATCATGATCAACGGAACCTTGGGATCGTCAGGCAGGCGGAAGCCGGCCTTGGTCTCGCGCACGGCGGCGAAGACCGTTTCCTCCGCATTGCGTCCGCGCAGATAATTCGAGCAGACGCCGCGATAGGCGCCGCGTCCCGAACGCGCTGGTCCTTCCACCACGCCGACTGTCACCGTGCAGCGTTGCGGATCGACCTTCGGCGATGAAGAGATCGAATAATAGCGCGGCTGCAGCAGCGGCGTCATTTCAAGATAAGCAGCGAGCGGCAATTCGCAGGCCGGGTGTTCCTCGAGCAGATCGTAGACCGATTTGCGTTTCGCGAGCACCTCGCTGCGATAGGCGGCTGCGCTTTCCTCCGTCTCGCCCGACAGCGCCTCGAGCTTCGGCCGCGTCATCGGGCAGCGCGTGTGTTCCGCCATCGTCTGGATCTGCTTGCGCGTCGCGACCTGCTGCAGTTCGACGTAATCGGACAGGAGCTTGCCGACAGACACGGGCTCATCGAGCGGCAATTGCGCCCGCCGTCCCTCGGCGCCGCGCAGGCGGATGACGTCGTCGGGCGCATGGCCGAGGCGTCTGGCGACTGCGGCGACCAGCGCGGAATCGTTGCGCGGCACGACGGCGAGATGATCGCCCGCGCGATAGGTCGCGCCCTCCGGCAGAACGACTTCTATGTGGCGCGTCGAACGGTCGGGCGCGGTCAGGAGCTCGCGGTTCTCGATCACGCGCGCGGTCCTCGCGCCAGCCGATTGCACCGCCGGATTTGCGCCCTGCTTGGAAGCTGGTTCGACAGAATAGAGCGGCTGCGAGCGTGTCTCGCGATCGAGCGGCGCCTGCAGGCCGAAGGCTTCGGCCGCCTTCGGCCGCAGCGATGCGAACCAGCTCTCGTATTGTCCGTCGAGGTCGTCGCGCGCGTCGCCCTCGCCGCGTGGCGCGATGCGGACGCCGCCGAGCGCGGCGATGCGTTCGTCGATCAGGCGCGGCACGCTCTGGTAGGTGGCGTTCCATTCCCTGTTGCCGCAGCCGAACACTGTGTAGCGCACGCCTGCGAAGGCGTCGGGCGCGGCCTCGTTCTGCAGCCAGTTCACGAATTTCGCCGCATTGTCCGGCGGCGCGCCGTTGTAGGACGAGCAGAAGATGACCAGGGCGGTATCCCTGGCGGGCGCGCCGACGCTCTCGTCGAGCGCGGCCAGATGTGTGGCGAAGCCGTTGATCTCCGCGGTCTCGGCGAGGCGATGCGCAAACTCCTCCGCCGTGCCGAGATTGGAGCCGTAGAGCACCGAGAGCGGCGTGTTGTGCGTCGGCCGCTTGACCGGCGCAGCGACAGGCGCTGCAGGCGCCGCGGCGGCGTTCGTTGCTGCGGCCGGCGCATCGGCGCGGTCGCGCGCCTCGCGCGGCTTGACCTTGATCTTGAAGCCGTCGGGCTTGATCGTCAGCGTTTCCTTGAGCTGAAGCTGATAGCGCTCGTGGTCGATCAGCTTGAAGCGCTGCAGCACCATGCCGAGCGCGAGCGCGGCCTCGTGCATGGCGAAGCCGCGGCCGATACAGGCGCGCTGGCCGTTGCCGAAGGGCTTCCACGCCCAGGCGGGCCGCGCCTGCTCGGCGGCGGGGCTGAAATTCTCCGGATCGAAAATATCGGCGCGCGGGCCCCAGACTTCCGGATCGCGATGCAAGGCGCCGACGAGAATGTTGATGGTGATGCCCTTGCGCAGCTTGTAGCCGCAGACGACCTCGTCCTTGTAGGGATAGACGGAGAAGGCCGGCGCCGGCGGCCACAGGCGCAGGCTCTCCTTCAGCACCTGGTTGATGTAGTGAAGCTGCGTCACCTGCTGATAGGTGGGGCGCACGGACGGGTCGGGGCCAAAGACTCGGTCGACCTCGTCGTAGGCCTTCTTCAGAATGTCGGGATTCTTGAGCAGCGCGTAGATCGTGTAAGAGAGCAAGCCGCTCGTCGTCTCATGGCCGGCGATGAGAAACGTGTTGATCTGGTAGCGGATGTTGACGTCGTCGAGCTGCTCGCCGGTGGCGCGGTCGACGCCGGTCAGCATGGCGTTGAGCAGATCCTTCTTGGCGTCCATGTCCCCCATCTGCTCGCGGCGCGCGCGCACGAGATCGTCGACCATGGCGTTCATGAAATTGACGTCGTCGTTCAGCGTCGCGATGCGCTTGCGCATCATCACGCCCTCGAGCGGCAGTCCGCGCTGCATCATGATGGTTTCGAGCGAGCGCACCAGCGCCTCGACGAACGGATTGTAGTCGCGCCGGTAGAAGGAATTGAAGCGGTAGTCGAAGCCGCACAGGCCGATCGTGTCGAGCGTCAGCGCCGTCATGTCGTGCACGACGTCGACGTCCTCGTCGGCGTTGAGGCGCGCCCATTTCAGGCAGAGCTGCTCGGCTATGTCGACCATGGCCGGGTGATAGGATTGCATCGCCCGCCCGCCGAATGGCGCGAGCAATATGTTGTGCGCCTTGGTCCAGTTGGGTTCGGTCGTCTTGGCGGTGAACAGCCCGTCGCCGCCGATGGCCCGCACACGCGCCAGCGGGCCGCGCACGGCTTTGTCGAAGCGCTTTTCGTCGCACAGTTCCTTCACGAAATTTGCGCCCGATACGAAGATCAGCGGCGAACCCATGATGTTGAGTTCGAAGATCGGGCCGAGCTCTTTCGCGAATTTCAGAAGGCTTTCGATCGGCGCTTCCGGGTTGAGCGATAGCGCATGGCCGACGATCGGCTTCGTCGGCGGCTGCGGGATGCGGTTCAGTGCCTCGGTGGGCGCCATTCTCAATTTCCTCTCGAAGAACCGGGCCGCTTGGCGGGCCCTTGGTTTGATGCGGAGACTAGCATCGCGGCCGGAAAAGGCCACCGCGACGCAAAAGTCTCTACCCTTCGATGGCGAAGACGATCCCTGCGTTTTTGTGCAAACGTTCGGCCAGCGGCAGGCCGAGCGCTGCGCCGGGCGTCCATACGCCGCCCGCAATCGTTTCGTCAGCGGCGAGCGCCAGCGCGGTCTCGGCGATCATTTTCGAGGTTGAGCCGTAGCCCGGATCCTTGTCGCCCTTCACACTGGCTGCGAGCTTGCGGCCATCCGGCCCGACGCCGAGAAAGAGAAGATCGTAGAAGCCGTTCTCGCGCTCTTCCTTGCTCGGTCCTTCGCCGGGCTTGGGGCCCTTGTCGCCGTCCATGCCCGAGCCCGCCGCGGCCATGCCCCTGGCTACAGCTTCGCCTTTGTCGCCGGGCCCGGTCATCACCATCTCGTCGTAGATAAAATCCTTGCCGAAGGAGAAACCGGTCAGCGCATTGGTGCGGTGGACGTTGCGCGTGTTGATCGCCGCCATGACGAAAGGCGCCATCCAGCTGCCGAAATCCTCATCGAACTCCGGCTTCATGCCGCTCGGCTGCTTCGGACCCTGAAAGCCGGGCGTCAGCGAGAACGGGTCTTTCAGCAGCGCGACGATGTTGGGGTCCTTCGCCGCCGCGGCCATCGTCGCTTTCAGGCTCGCCGCCGTGCCGCCGGAAAACGTGCCGCGCATTTTTCGCACGCGGCCCTTCACGCGCGCGAAGGCTGCGCCGAAGCGCTTCTTCGCTTCCGTCTGCAGGAAGAGCACACCGAGATCGAAGGGGATGGAATCGAAACCGCAAGAGAAGACGATGCGCGCGCCGGTCGTCCTCGCCTGCGCATCGTGCGCGTCGATCATCTGCCGCATCCAGGCGGGTTCGCCGCACAGGTCCGCGTAATCGGTCCCTTCCGCGACGCAGGCAGCGACGAGCTCGGCGCCGTAGAGCTGATAGGGGCCGACGGTGGTGAGAACGACGCGCGTGCGCTTGGCCATGTCGTGCAGGGATTGCGGATTGGACGCGTCGGCGGCGATCAGGGGAATGTCTTTCGGCGCGCCGATCTCGTCGCGCACGGCGGCGAGCTTGGCGAGGTCGCGGCCCGCCATCGCCCAGCGCGTCGCCTCGCCCTTGCGTCCCGCGAGATATTCGGCCACCAGGCGACCGGTGAAGCCGCTGGCCCCGTAGACGACGATGTCGAATTCGCGCGCCTGTTTCATGCATTTCTCCCTCGAGCCTGTTTGCGGCATGTTGCCACAGTTTTTGCGCCTCGCTAGTCTCTGCCGGTCGATGACGCAAGCGGCCACAGAAGCCGGCGCCTATGACGGGGAGACGCTACATGGGCAGGCCTGCATGGATCAGGTAGAGGCCGGCGACCGGCGCGACGAGGCGCGTCTGCGCCCGCCGTCATTGTTTCTGGCGCTCACGGAATTTCGCGCCTGGCAGGAATTCGGCGCCTCCTTGGCTTTCGCACCGCTGCTGATGGCGGCGCCGCGCGGCGATGGGCACACGGCGCTTGTGCTGCCGGGCTTCATGGCCAGCGACGCCTCCACGCGCCTGCTGCGCGCCTATCTGCGGATGCAGGGCTATAACGCGCTCGGCTGGGAGCTTGGCCGCAACACCAACGGCTTCTACGGCACGCGCGAGACTCTTCGCGCGCGTCTGGCCAAATTACACAAGGAAGCAGGGCACAAGATAGCGCTCGTC
>JASGFP010000126.1:0-9706 GCA_047605445.1 Rhodoblastus sp. | reverse complement strand
CCCGGCGGCATGGGGCCGGGTGGTATGGGTCCGGGCGGCATAGGTTCCGGCGGAATGGGACCCGGCGGCTTCGGCGGCGGTGGATTTGGCGGCGGCGGCGGGCCGCCCGGCGGCCGGCGCTGACCGGCTCCCGATCTGATCGCCTGTTGGGCTGATCGCCTGTCTCCTGGCCGCCATGAATGCGCCCGCCCCTGCCCTCGGGCCGATCCCGCGGACAAACGCCTTGCTTCACCCTGCGCACTCGTCCGGACAGGAGGATGGCGTGAAGCGCGAAGATCTGACCGAGAAGACATGGGCGACATCGTGCGGAAGCACTCTGGATTGCTTCGCTCGCAATGACGGTTCTACGCGGGCGCTGCCTCTCATGGCTCCATCACATATTGCCCCGGCGCCGCCTCGATCGGCGGGAACAGCGCGCTGCCGGGCGCCTTCGCGGGACGCTTCTCGCCGGAGCGCGCGATGATCCACGGCGCCCAATATTCCCAATAGCTGCCGGGCGTCTTCGTCGCGCTCTTCAGCCAGTCGTCGGCGGATTCGGGCAGCGACGAATTGACGTAATAATGCGACTTCGGATTGCCGGGCGGATTGACCATGCTCTGCACATGGCCGGAGCCGACCAGCACGAATTCGGTCTTGCCGCCATAGAGCTTCGCGCCGCCGTAGGAATTCTGCCACGGGCAGATGTGGTCGGTCAGGCCGCCCATCACGAACATGTCGGTCTTCACCGCGCCCATGTCGATCGGCGTTCCGAACACTTTCACTTCGCCAGGCTTCGTATAGGCGTTGACCAGTCCCTGATCGAGAAATTCGCGATGCGTCGTCGCGGGCATGCGCGTCGCGTCGCTGTTCCAGTAGAGAATGTCGAAGGCCGGCGGCGGATTGCCCATCAGATAATTGTTGACCCAGTAATTCCACACGAGATCGTTGGGCCGCATCCATGTGAAGGCGCTCGACAGGTTGCGCCCGTCGAGCACGCCCTGCGCCTGCGATATGCCGGCGACCATGTCGACCATGTCCGGCGCCGTGAAGATCGACAGCTTCGTATCCTCGACCGAATTGTCGAGGCCCGTGACGATGGTCGTCGACGAGCGAATCTGATTGTCGCCGCGCGCCGCGAGAAAGCCGACGACGCTCGACGTCAGCATGCCCGCCGCGCAGACGGCGGCCAGATGCAGCTGCGGCGATCCGGTGATCTCGCGCACGGCGGCGCAGGCGTTGAGAATCTGCTCGAGATAATTGTCGATGCTCCAGCCGCTTTCGGCCGCGGATGGATTCTTCCAGCTGATCGTGAAGACCTGCAACCCTTGCGCCAGCGCATATTCGAACATGCTGCGGCCGGGCGCGAGATCGAGCACGTAATATTTGTTGATCATCGAGGGCACGAACAGAACGGGCGTCGCGTAGACCTCCTCCGTCACGGGCGTGTACTGGATGAGTTCGAACATCTCGTTGCGGAACACGACCGCGCCCTTAGTCATCGCGAGGTTGCGGCCGACGGCGAAGGCGCTCTTGTCGACCTGCGCGGGCATGCCGCCATTGTCGACCATGTCTTTCAGAAAATTCTGCAGCCCGTCGAGCGTGCTTTTGCCTCCGGTCTCGACGAATTTCTTCATCGCGGCGGGATTGCCGAGCATCGTATTGGTGGGCGAAAGCGCGTCTGTGACGAGATTGGCGAAGAAGCGGTTGCGCTTGACGCTCAATTCATCCATCCCCATCGCGCTGGCGAGGGCGTCGACCGATTTCGACCAGAGGAGATAGCCCTGCATCCAGGCCTGGAACAGCGGATTGTCGTTCCACGTCGGATCGGCGAAGCGCTTGTCGCCCGGCGCGGGCTTGAGATCGGACTGGCCCGCCATGAGCCGGGAGACTTCGCGCACGAGGCCCGATTGCGCCGCCACCGCGTCCTCGTCCACCACAGGGCCGGCTATGTCGGCCATCATCCGTCCGAGCGCCCGATGCGCGGCCTCCATCGCCTCCGGTCCGAAAATGACGCCGAAGGCCGCGTCCTCGCGGCTGGCCTGATCGCCCATCGCGACCTCCTCTGCTCGTTTCCACGCGGCGCCTCATGGCGCTCTTTCGTCTTGAACCCTCTACTGTATTGAGCCCGCGCCCCGGCCCGCAAGTGTCGATTTCACATGACCGCGCCCGCGGCGCAGGCTGTTGTGGGACGCGACTGAACCGCTAGAATTTCAGCTAGACAGTCGCCGATCCGCATCGTCTAATCCCGTCACGGCCCGCCAGAGGCCACCCGGGAGAACGCTCATGAACTTCAATCGGCGCCAGTTTTCCGCCGCGCTCGCCGCCGGCATCGCCATGCCCGCGGTTCTTCGCACCGCGCACGCACAGGGCGCGACGATAAAGGTCGGCATGGTCCTGCCTGTCACCGGCCCCGCCGCAGAGGCCGGCCGCTACGCGCTGACTGGCGCCAAGATCGCGCTCGAACAGGTCAACAAGGCCGGCGGCGTTCTCGGCAAGCAGCTCGAACTCGTTACCGAGGACGACCAGACCACCAATCCCGGCGCGGTGCTCGCCTTCTCGAAACTCGCCTCGCAGCCCGACATCGTCGCTTTCCTCGGCTCCATCCGCTCGACGCAGAACCATGCGATGGCGCAGGACATTCTGAAAACCGCCAAGCCCGTGATGTTCGGCGGCACCGATCCGACGCTCACCCACATGGGCAACCCGTGGTTCTTCCGCTGCCGCCCCAACGATTCCTATTCCGGCCGCGTGATCGCGGAATTCGGCGTGAAGACGCTCGGCAAGAAGAAATGGGCGATCGTGCACTCGACCGACGCCTTCGGCACGGCCGGCGGCAAGGCGCTGGCCGAAGCGCTTGGAACGAGCGGCGCGACCATCGCGCTCGATCAGGGCTACGCCAACCAGAGCCAGGATTTCTCCGCCGTCGTTCTCGCCATCAAGCAGTCGGGCGCCGACATTCTCGGCTCCTATTTCACCTTCGAGGCGGATCTCGGCATTTTCGCGCGTCAGTTGCGCCAGCTCGGCGTCACGATTCCCTGGGTCGGCTCGCCCTCCATCGTCAACGTCACCGCGTTGAAGCTCGCCGGCCCCGCGCTCCACGGCACCTATGGCGTGGCGGATTACGCCGAGGATTCGAGCGAGGGCTCGAAGGCCTTCGGCAAGGTTTATCGCGAGGTCGCCAAGGTCGCGCCCGACAACCAGGCCTCGTGGACCTTCGACGCTATCCACATTCTGGGCAAGGCGATCAACACGGCCAAATCGACCGATCCGAAAGCGGTGCGCGATGCGATTCTCGGCATCCGCGGCTTCGCCGGCGCCGAAGGCGAATACAATTTCGACGCCAACGGCGACGGCCTGCACGGCTACAACATCGTGAAGAACGAGAAGGGCAATATCGTTTTCGACAAGCACATCGAGTTCAAGAGCTGACGCTTCCAGCGCCCCGCTTCGGCGGGGCGTTTCTTTCTGCGATCAACATTCCGGAACGTCGATGGATTTCATCCTCCAGCTTCTCTTCCAGGGCGTCGGCATAGGCGCGGTCTATGCGCTGGTCGCGCTCGGCTTCGTTCTCATCTTCCGCGCAACCAACGTAGTGAATTTCGCACAGGGCGAATTTTCCATGGTGGCGGCCTATCTCATGGTCGTCTTCGCGGTCGACCTCGGCTGGCCCTACTGGCTCTCCTTCCTGATCGCGCTCGGCGGCATGGCGCTGCTGGGCGCCATCTTCAATCTCGGCGTCTACTATCCGCTGCGTCATCGCACCTATCTGCCGGTCATCATCTCCACCATCGGCGCCTCCATCCTGCTCGCCAATTCCACGCTGGCGCTTTACGGGCCGCAGCCGCAGGTGCTGCAGGGCTGGTTCGAGACGCCCGGCATCCAGCTCGGCGGCGTCTTTCTCGACAGCCAGTATCTGCTCATCATCGGCGTGACGATCGCGCTGGTAATCTTCAACTACTGGTTCTTCGAGCACACGCTGCTCGGCAAGAAATTGCAGGCGACGAGCCAGGACAAGGAAATGGCCTCGCTGCTCGGCATCAGCGTGTCGAGCATGATCATGATCACCTTCGTCTATAGCGCCCTGCTGGGCGGCCTCGCCGGCATTCTCGTGGCGCCCATCCTTTTCGTGTCGATCCAGATGGGCGGCACGATCGCGCTGAAGGCTTTCGCGGCCACCATCATCGGCGGCTTCGGCGATGTCGCGGGCGCGATCATCGGCGGGCTGGCGCTCGGCATAATCGAGACGTTCGGCGCAGCCTACGTCTCCGTTCCCTACAAGGACGGCTTCGCCTTCCTCGTGCTGATCGCCTTCCTCGTCTTCCGGCCGCAGGGCATTTTCGGCGAACGCGTCGCGGAGAAGGCATGAGCGCGCAATCCTCGATCTCCGCGCCCGCCCGCGGCCACGCGCTGGCGCTCGCCGCCTATGTCGCGCTGTCGCTCGTCGCCGTCTTTTTCGCCGCGACGATGAAATTCGACGGCTACGTGATGAACATCCTGATGCAGGCGGCGACCTATACGCTCGCCGTCTTCGGGCTCTCCGTCGTGCTCGGCCTGTGCGGCCAGATCAACCTTGCGCAGGCGGCCTTCTTCGGCATCGGCGCATACGCCGTCGGCCTCGGCACGACGGATGCGCACATGCCGTTCTGGATATGCCTGGCGATCGGCATGGTGGTCTCGCTGGTCGCCGGCGCTGCGCTCGGCGCCTCGACACTGCGGCTCGGCGGGCATTATCTCGCGATGGTGACGATCTCCTTCCAGCAGATTCTCACGCTGGTGATGATCAACGCCATTTCCTTCACGCATGGGCCGGACGGCGTGCGCGACATTCCGCGCCCGCAGCTTTTCGCCAGCCAGCAATCTTATCTCGCCTTCTGCGTCGCCGTGCTCGCCATCGTCGGCTATCTCGTCTGGCGCCTGGCCGACACGCGCCTCGGCCGCGCCATGCGCGCGGTGCGCGACAACGAACTCGCCGCAGGCGTGGCCGGCATCGACGTCTATCGCACCAAGGTCACGGCCTTCGCCTTGTGCGCGCTGCTCGGTGGCCTCGGCGGCGGCCTGTTCGCCGGCGGCTTCGCCTATGTCAGCCCCGACCAGTTCTCTTTCGCGGAATCGGTCGTCTTCCTCACCATGTCGCTGCTCGGCGGCGTCGCCTCGCCGGTCGGCTCCGCCATCGGCACGGGCCTGCTCATTCTCATTCCCGAATGGCTGCGCTTTCTCAAGAGCATTCCCGGCCTCTATCTCGCGATCTACGGCCTCGCCGTCATTCTCATCGTCGCCTTCATGCCCGACGGCATCTGGGGCTTCATCTCGAAATTCTTCGACCGCGCGAAACCCGCGCCCGCGCCCGGCGCGCCGCTCAAGCTCGCGCCCGACGATTCCGGCGGCGCCAATGTGCTGGAGACCGACAAGCTCTCGAAACATTTCGGCGGCCTGAAAGCGGTCGACGGCGTCGATATTGCCGTGGCGCGCGGCAAGGTTCATGCGCTGATCGGGCCGAACGGTTCCGGCAAGACGACGACGCTGAACGTCCTGTCGGGCCTCTACGTCGCGACGTCGGGCAGCGTCGTTCTCGACGGCCGCGACATCACGCGGCTGCCGGCGCACAAGCGCACCGAGGCCGGCCTCGGCCGCACCTTCCAGAACATCCGTCTGTTCCGCTCGATGACGGCGCTCGAGAATGTCGTGATCGGCGCGGAGCGGCCGGGCAACAAGCTGCTCGACGGCTCGAACCGCGCGGCGCTGGAAGAACGCGCGCTGGCCGCGCTCGATTTCGTCGGCCTGGCGTCTCGCGCCAACGAACTCGTCACCGCCTTCAGCTACGGCCATCAGCGTCTGATCGAGATCGCGCGCGCGCTGGCCGCCAACCCGACGCTGCTGCTGCTCGACGAGCCTGCGGCCGGCCTCAATTCCACGGAGAAGCAGAGCCTGCACAATCTGCTCGAACGCATCGCCGCCTTCGGCCTCACCATTCTCATCATCGACCACGACATGACGCTCGTCAGCAATGCGGCGAGCCACATCACCGTGCTCAATTTCGGGCGGCGCATAGCCGACGGCGAGTCGATGGCGGTGCTGCGCCATCCCGATGTCGTCACGGCCTATCTCGGAGCGGAATGATGGCGCTCATCGAGATCACCGACCTCTCCGTGCGCTATGGCGAAATCGAGGCGCTGCGCGGCATCTCGTTTTCGGTCGACGAAGGCAAGGTCGTCACGCTGCTCGGCTCCAACGGCGCCGGCAAGTCGACAACGCTGCGCGCCATATCCGGGCTGGCCGCAGCCTCCAACGGCGAGATCGTGTTCGACGGCCATTCGATCGCGGGCCTCGGCCCCGAGGAAATCGTGCGCAAGGGCATCGCCCATGTGCCCGAAGGCCGGCGTGTCTTCCCCGGCTTGAGCGTGCGCGAAAATATCATGCTCGGCGCGTCGAACCGGCGCGAGGCGACAGCAAGAATCCGCAAGGAGGCCGACGACATGTTCGACCTCTTCCCCGACATCAAGCCCTTCGCCGATGCGCTGGGATGGACGCTGTCGGGCGGCCAGCAGCAGATGGTGGCTGTCGCGCGGGGATTGATGGCGAAACCGCGTCTGCTGCTGCTCGACGAGCCTTCGCTCGGGCTTGCGCCCGTCATCGTGCAGGCGGTGTTCCGCATCATCGAGGAAATCCGCAAGCGCGGCGCGACGGTGCTGCTGGTCGAGCAGAACGCGCGCATGGCGCTCAAGGTAGCCGACTACGGCCACGTGCTGGAAACCGGCCGCCTGGTGCTTGGCGGCCCGCCGGACAAATTATGGGCCGACGAGGCGATCGCGGCCGCTTATCTCGGCGGCGGCAAGGCGAAGGCGTAGCGAAACGTTCCGGCTTGCTCGACGTTTTTGAAGGCTGGCGGTCTCCCTCCCCCTTGCGGGAAGAGGTGGGGGTGAGGATGGAGGTCGCTGGGCGCATGCTCGCGAGATCCGGCCGTCGGCTGCCCCCGCCCTGCCCTCCCCGAACGGGGAAGGGGAGCGCATCCGAAGGTCATCGACAGACTTCCACCCATCCCACAACCCACACGAGCCCGCCATGATCGTCGAATTCGTCGAGTTCCGTCACAAGCCCGGCATGACGCGCGAGGAGATCCTCGAGGAAGCGCGCGCCACCGTTCCGAAATGGACCGGCAATACCGAACTCGTCCGCAAGCACTACGTCACCGGCGAAAACGGCATGGGCGGCGCCTTCTATCTCTGGCCTTCGCGCGAAGCGGCCGAGCGCGGCCACGATTCCGCCTGGCGTGCGGCGGTCGAAAAGCGCACGGGCGCTCAGCCCATCATCCGCTACTTCGATCTCTTCATGCTGATCGACAATGCGCAAGGCAGCGTGCGGGAATTTCTCCCCGACGCGCCGTGGGGTGGTTGACGCCAGGTCGAAATCATCCCGCCGTCGTCGCGAGGAGCGAAGCGACGTAGCGATCCATCCACGCATCTGGATTGAACTCCGGCGGCTGGATGGCTTCGCGGAGCCTGTCGTCGGGCGCGCTTCGCGCGACCCGTTGGCTGGCGATGAAGTGGCCTGCCCTACCCCGCAGCGCTACCCGACGCAGCCTTGGATGACGCAGCCTTGGATGACGCAGCCTTGGACGACGCCTTGCGCTTCGGCGTCGACGGCTTCGTCGCAGATTTCGCCTTTGCGGCCTCCGGCGTCTCGGCGGCCTTCAGCGGCACGATATCGCCCATCGGCGGCGAAATGCCGTAGGCCGCTTCCAGCGCCTCCAGCTCCTCCGGCAGCATATTGGCGAGGCTGCGCAGTTCGGGCAGCACGTTGGCGCCGGCGATCAGGCCGAAGTCGAGCTGGTCGCGATATCCCTGCACCGTGATGTTGAGCGCGAGCCCGTGCGCAGCGATCGACACCGGGAAGATATGCTGCAATTCCGCGCCCGCGACATAGAGCGGCTTGCGCGAGCCGGGCACGTTGGAGATCGTGACATTGGCCGGCGTCGGCATGACATCGGCGAGATTGGTGCGCGAATACAGCAGGGACAATATCTGGATGAAGATCGGCGCGCCGAGCGCGGAGAATTGCGTCAGCTTCGGCACGATCGGCTTGAACGGATCGGCCATGCCCTTCGACTTCTTCGATTCCTCGATGATCTTGGCGAGCCGCTCCTTGGGATCGGCAATGTCGCTCGCCAACGAGCAGATCATGCCGAACACCTGGTTGTTGGCTTCGCTGTTGCCGGCCTCGCGCAGCGAGATCGGCACGGCTGCGCGCAGCGGACGGTCGGGCAGCGCGTTCACCTTCTGCAGATAGCGGCGCAGCATGCCGGACGACAGCGCCATCACCACGTCGTTGAGCTTGCCGCCGGACGCCGCCGCCACCGCCTTGCAGCGCGACATGGAGACGGACACGGCCGCGAAGCTGCGCTCGGACGACACGGTCTTGTTGAGCGGCGTCGAGGGCGCGATCGAATCCTTCAGGCCCTGCACGCCGCCTTCGTTGAGCTTGGAGGCGATGGCGCCGACCGCCTTGGCCATTTCCGGCAGGCCCTTCATGAATTCGAAGGGCTGGCGGATCTGCCGGATGAAGCCGTCCATCAGGATGGAGCCGAGATCCTGCCGCTTGCCGGCGAGAATGTCGGGCAGCTTGCCATCCGCGGTCAGGCCCAGCGGCTGCGCCCACAGGCTCGCGTAGGAGTTGAAGAGTTCGCCGATCGCGTCGTTCCTCTTGGCTTCCGCTTTCTTGGGCTCGCTCTGCGCGACATTGCCGTCGCCGTAGACGATCTCTGTGAGAGCCGCGCCGGCGCCGCCGTCGATCAACGCGTGATGCATCTTCGAATAGAGGCCGACCTCGTTGTTGGCCATGCCCTCGAACACATAGAATTCCCACAGCGGCCGGGCGCGGTTGAGCAACTTGGCGTGCATCCAGCCGACGATCCGCTCCAGCGTCGCGCGGTCGTGCGGAGCGGCGAGCGAGGCGCGGAAGATGTGCCGGTCGATGTCGAACTGGTCGTCCTCCACCCAGCTCGGATTGTCGATGTCGAGCGGCGTGCGCTCCAGCTTCCAGCGCAGCACGGGCGCAAGATGCATGCGCTCCTGTATCTGCGCCTTGAACTCCTCGAAGAAATTGCCCTTGTAATCGTCGGGCAGCTTGAAGATCGCCATCGAGCCGACGTGCATCGGCGTCTCCGGCGTCTCGAGATAAAGGAACGAGCCGTCGACCGACGACAGTTTCACGCCTGCGCTCATATGCGCCTCCCTGCTTGCTTTCGGCCCCGTTCGGCGGGGCGGTTCTCTTGTCGGCCGCCCGGCTGCTATTTCCGCCCGCTCTCGAAATAAGCCAGCGCGAACGGCCCGCCGCGCTGGAAGGGCGTGAATTCGCCCTCCGGCTGCGCCAGCCTGTCGGCGATCGCCCAGAGCGCGGCGGGATGGCCGCCGAGGCCGAGATGGCTCGCAAAGCCGATCTCGATATTTTCGGTATGATCGTTTTCGTGCGCCAGCGATGTCCGCCAATGCACGACGCCATCGTAGCGCGAATAGATCGACGTCGTCGGCAGGCCGAGATCGCCGCCGAGCGCGCGCAGATCCCCGGGGCGGACGTCCGCTGGCTTTTCGCCGGTCACTTCCTCGTAGAGCCTGCGCGCATTGCTGGCGGAAATGTCGCCGACGAAAGGCGAGCCGAGCGTAATGACGCTGCGCACGGCGTCTGGCATGGACAGCGCCAGATCGCGCGCGAAAACGCCGCCGAGGCTCCAGCC
>JASGFP010000125.1:0-9976 GCA_047605445.1 Rhodoblastus sp. | reverse complement strand
AGCTCCTTGTCCTTCGTCTGCGCGGCCAGCGCCTGCGCCCAGTAGAGGGCGAGGTAGAAATGGCTGCCGCGATTGTCGATCTCGCCGACTTTGCGGGCGGGCGACTTGTTGAACTCGAGAATCTTGCCGTTCGCCTCGTCCAGCGTTTCGGCGAGCACCTGCGCTTTCGCATTGCCCGTGGTCTGCGCGAGATGCTCGAGCGAAACGCCGAGCGCCAGAAACTCGCCGAGCGAATCCCAGCGCAGGTAGCCTTCCTCGTTGAACTGCTGCACGTGCTTGGGCGCCGAGCCGCCGGCGCCCGTCTCGAACAGGCCGCCGCCCGCCATCAGCGGCACGATCGACAGCATCTTGGCCGACGTGCCGAGCTCCATGATCGGGAAGAGATCGGTGAGATAGTCGCGCAGCACGTTGCCGGTGACCGAGATCGTGTCCTTGCCGGCGCGAATGCGCTCGAGCGAGACTTTCATCGCATCGACTGGCGCGAGAATGCGAATGTCGAGGCCCTTCGTATCCTCGTCCTTCAGATATTTTTCCACCTTGGCGATGATCTGCGCATCGTGCGCACGGTTCTTGTCGAGCCAGAACACGGCGGGCGTGTTCGACAGGCGCGCGCGGCGCACGGCGAGCTTCACCCAATCCTGGATCGGCGCGTCCTTCACGGTGCAGGCGCGGAAAATGTCGCCGGCCTCGACCGGGCGCTCCAGCAGAACCTTGCCTGCGTCATCGACGATGCGCACGACGCCGGCCGACGGGATTTCAAAGGTCTTGTCGTGCGAGCCGTATTCCTCCGCCTTCTGCGCCATCAGGCCGACATTGGGCACCGAGCCCATCGTCTTCGGATCGAAAGCGCCGTTCTTTTTGCAATCCTCGATCACGGCTTCGTAGATCGTGGCGTAGCAGCGGTCGGGGATCGTGGCCTTCGTATCCGCGAGCTTGCCGGCCGCGTTCCACATCTTGCCGCTGTCTCGGATCATCGCCGGCATGGAAGCGTCGACGATCACGTCGCTCGGCACGTTGAGATTGGTGATGCCCTTGTCGGAATTCACCATGGCGAGGCCCGGCTGCTTGGCGTAGACGGCGGCGATGTCGGCCTCGATCGCCTTGCGCTCGCCCTCCGGCAGGCCTGCGATCTTGGTCAAGAGATCGCCGAAGCCGTTGTTGAGATTGACGCCGAGCTTCTTCAGCGTGTCAGCATTTTTGTCGAGCGCGTCCTTGAAGAAGACCGAAACCGCATGGCCGAACATGATGGGGTCGGAGACCTTCATCATCGTCGCCTTCAGATGCAGCGAGAACAGAACGTCCTTCGCTTTCGCGTCGGCGATCTCGGCGGCATAGAAGGCGCGCAACGCCCTCGCGCTCATGGTCGCGGCGTCGATCACCTCGCCCGCGTCGAGCGCCGTCTTGGCCTTCAGCACCGTCGTCTTGCCGTCGGCGCCGACGAGTTCGATGCGCACATTCGTCGCGGCGGGAACGGTCGTGGAGATTTCAGACCCATAGAAATCGCCGCCCGACATATGCGCGACATGCGACTTCGAATCCTTCGACCACGCGCCCATCTTGTGCGGATTGTTGCGGGCGTATTGCTTGACGGCGCCCGCCGCGCGGCGATCCGAATTGCCCTCGCGCAGAACCGGGTTCACGGCCGAGCCGAGAACTTTCGCGTAGCGCGCCTTGATGTCCTTCTCTTCGTCGCTGGCGGGGTTTTCCGGATAGTCCGGCACAGCAAAACCCTTGGCCTGCAATTCCTTGATCGCGGCGCGAAGCTGCGGGATCGAGGCGGAAATGTTCGGCAGCTTGATGATGTTGGCTTCGGGTTTCAGCGCGAGCTGGCCGAGCTCGGTCAGTTCGTCGCCGATCTTCTGGTCGGCTTTCAGCTTCTCGGGGAAATTCGCGAGGATGCGGCCTGCAAGCGAAATGTCCTTCAGCTTCACCTTCACACCCGCCGCGCCGACGAAGGCCTCGACGATCGGCAGCAGCGAATAGGTCGCAAGCGCCGGGGCTTCATCGACCTTCGTCCATTCGATTTCCAGATTCGACATTTTGGGCTTCCTCGCCTGCGCGCCCGCTCGGGCGCAATTCGGACCGGCGCCACCACTACGCATTTCGGCCGCCGCGCTCAATTGGATTGTTGTCGCATGCGCCTTCCCCCCGGGCGAAAAAAAGCCGGCGGTCGGGTCGCCCCGCCGCCGGCGTAACTCTCTGGAGCTGGAAGCCCCGGCCTTGCTACATTGCGCGGCGCGGATGATGAACCATGGGCTTGTGACCATGGCGGGGGTGCATCATGTGCCTGTGGCGGCGGTGATGCCGGTGCATCTTGTGCCGGTGATGCGGCCGCATCCGGTGCATGGCCTGCGACGATGTTTTCCGCGCCATCGACTTTTCCTGCATCGTCTGGGTCTGGGTCGGCGGCGGCGCGCCTTGCGCGGAGGCGACGGAGAAAGTGAGCAGGGTGGCCGTGGCCGCGGCGGCCAACAGGCCGGTGAATTTGTTCAGCATCAGTTTCCTCCAGTCGCCCCGCGCCCTATCAACGCGACGGGCGCGCCCCGGTTCCATCGTGGGCCCACGTGGAGGAGCGCCCTGCCCCGCTATTCGGCGGCGGCGGGCGTCGCCGGACGGTAGTTGGCGGAATCGGTCGTGAAATGCGCCTTGCCGTAGCCGGCGAGCTGATGCTCGATCTTCTTCGCCAGCCTGCGGTCGGCGATCCCGGCGAGGCCAGGAACGCGCGAGGCGAGCTTGTAGGCGACGAGCCTGAAGCCGAGAAAGATCTGCGCGACGGAAGCAATCGCGACGTCGGCCGTTGAAATACGCACGCCCATGCCGGCGGCTTTCTCGCGGTCGCCGCCCATGTAATTCTTCAGGAAGAAAAGCTTGCCGATCCGCCTTTCGAAGAAGGCGGTCACGTTCTCCTTCAAACCTTCGCCGTTGCGCAAGTCGGCCGACATGGTGGCGCGCACGAGATCGCCGCAGATCGTATCGTCATATTCATGGCGCAGCGTGCCGCCGCGCGTCAGCATCATGTCCACGATGCCCTGCGGCGTGTCGGCCAGCAGGTCCTCCGGCAGACCGAGCAGAAAACAGCGATAGCGCGCCAGCTCCACGCGCGCACGCTCGCCGCGCGAAAACGCCGTGCGCCCCTCGCGTAGAACCTGTTCGGACAGCAAATAGACGCCGATGAGACCGGCCGGCATCTGGTCGACCTGCGGAATAGGAATGCCGTAGGTCTTCAGATCCCAGGTCCCCGCGCGGCGCAGCACGTTGGCGCGCACCATCGAATGCATGAGGCGCACCATGGCGGCCGCCTTGAAGCCCGGCCCGAAGCGGTCGAGCGCGCCGGGCAGCACCGAGGTGGCGAAGAAGGTGGCGGTCTCCTTCACGCGCTTGCCCGCGCTATTGCTCGACAGATTGTTGGTGAGCGCCATCGGCAGCGCGGAATATTTGTTCATGAACGTGGCGATGAAGGCCCCGCGGATGACGAAGGGCGAAAGATTGGCCATGAGGTTGCGGTCGGCGCGCGCGCCCTCCTCCACCAGCGCCATGTCCACCCAGGCGGGCTTGCGCTCCATGTCGGCGATGAAGGCGGCGAGTTCCGGCGGCGCGTCCGGGACGGATTCGACGCCGCGGTCGCAGGCCGTGACCAGCATGTCGATCAGCTTCTTGAAACCGTACTGGCGCATCAGCACGGCGTATGAATCGGCCACGATGTCGCCCATCATCGAATAGGCCCGCGCCAGCGCGACCCTCTCCTCATTCGCGAGCAGTTCGCGGCGGCGGTCTTTGTGGCGCGCGGCGATCTGCGTGCGGTCGTCCGGCCCGGTGGCGAAGCGTTCGGGCACGGCTGAGAAATCGACCGCGCCATACATGGCGGGAATGATCGTCTTCTGCGATTCCACGCGCGCCCAGAGTTTTTCGACCGCCGCCGTCGCGCCCATGCCGCTTCTCCCGCCTGCGATCTCCACGCCGATGGCCGGCTGCGGAGACATATGTTACATTTGTTCCATATCTATGGAACAAGTGTCTCATACATGCAGGCCGAAAAAGTAACCGCCGACCACGTCGAGGATCCCCGCCAGCGCCGCAGCCGAGAGGCGCTGTTTGCGGCGCTCGACAAACTGCTGGCGGAGAAGCCCTATGCCGAGATCAGCGTCACCGAATTGTGCGGCCGGGCGGGCGTGGGCCGGCAGACCTTCTACCGCCATTTCGACGGCATCGACGCCATGCTGCGCGACCGGCTCGACGCCTCGCTCGCCGGCCAGATCGAGGCGGCGACAGCCGCCGCGACAGCCATGCCCGGCGACTGGCTGCGCCAGATCGCGCTGTTCGCCTTCGAGCAGGTGCGCCAGCGCCCACGCGCCTCGCGACTCATTCTCAGCGGCGCGGCGGGCGCCGACGCGCTCGACCTCTTCCGCTCGCAGATCATGGCGCTGTGGGCGGCGGCGCCGGCCAACGACGCACTCGCGGCGATTCCGGCGGAGTTGCAGCCCTACGTCGCCAGCTTCCACGCTGGCGCCATATGCGCCGTGCTGCTGCACTGGATCGACAATGATTGTTCGCCCGACGCCGAAGCGATGAGCCGGCTGGTCGCCAGCCTGTCCCGCCCGGCGAAATGAATGCGGCAAGCGCGCTGCGTGCGTCAGAGCACTGAAGCCGGCGCAGGATCGCGGCGAAATGCGCCGAGTTGCAGCCGGAAGCGAGATCGCGCCCATGAAAACCCCGACCCGAATCCTTGTCGCCCTGCTGCTTCTGAGCCCCGTGAGCGCGCTGGCGCAGACGCCGAAAACGCCAGCCCCGCCACGCGAGACGCAGGCGGCCTTCGACGGATACATCGCCAAATTCCGCGCAGCCCTGAAGGCCAACGATTCCGCGGCCGTCGCCAGCATGGTGAAACTGCCTTTCATGGGCGACAAGGCGAGTTCCGACGCCGCGCAATTTCGCGCGAAGACATATCCGACCGTCTTCACCGCGAAAAACCGCGCCTGTCTGCAGGGCAAGAAGCCGGCCTACGATCGCGACGGCGAGAACAACGACGCTTTCCACATCTTCTGCGGGCAAAGCATCTTCACCTTCACGAAGACGCCGTCAGGCTTCCTCCTGACCGACGTCGACGCGAACGATTGACGCACGGTTTGAGGACCTGTCCGAAAAGACTTTTCAGCGTTCCACGAACGCCCGGTTGCGCTTCTCCAGCTCCTCGCCGTAGCGGCGCAGCGCATGGGCTTCCGACAGGCGGCCGATCACGCGCCGGTTGACGTCGTCGGAGACGACGGCGAGCACGTCGGCCTCCTCTACCGAAAACATGTCGAGCGCGTCCTTCACCGTCGCGCGCGGCGTGAGCCATGCCTTCTGCTGATGCGCCAGCTTGGCGACGGGTTCGGTGAGATCGGCGTCCGCCGCGTGGATGTCGCCGACCAGCACCGCGCCGCAATAGCGCCCGTCTTCGTCGGTCAGCATCACTTCCTTGGTCACGCCGAGCGGCACACGGATGCGCGCCTGCCCGATGCTCGTATCGGCTGGCAGCGTCCGCACGTCCTTGCGCATCATGCGCGCGACCGACAGATCGCGCAGCCAGCCGATGTCGTGCGGGCCCCGGATGGTTTCGCCGCGCAGGTGAAAACGCCAGGTCGCGAAGGAATAGCCGAACGTGCCGCGCACCACGAGCGATACGATCAGCGAGGCGATGAAGGCGGACAGGCCGATGCCGAAATCCTGCGTCATTTCCAGCGCGAGAAAGGTCATCGACATCGGCGCGCCGATGATGCCGGTGCCGAGCGCCGTCATGCCGACGACGGCCATCGCGGCGGGCTCGGCCCGCGCCGCGAAGGCGACCATGGCCGTTCCGTCCGCATAGCAGCGTCCGAGAAACGCGCCGATCATCAGCGAGGCGAAGAACAGGCCGCCGCGGAAACCCGAGCCGAGCGAGATCGACGAGGCCGTGAACTTGAGGACAAGGATGGCGAGCAGCGCCATCGCCGTGAAATCGGGCGAGGCGGACAGCAGGATAGCGCCGTGGCCGGAGCCGAGCGCGGCCGGCGTCGCGACGCCGATCAGCCCGACGATCAGGCCCCCGACGACCGGCCGGAGCCAGGCCGGGCGCACGACGGAATTAAACACGCGCTCGGCGCTGGCCACCATGCTCATCAGCGCGATGGCGACGGCGGAGCAGAGGAGCGCGACCAGCACGACATGGGCGAAGGCGGTCGGCGCCAGCGAATCCCCGCCGGGCGGGCTCGCCAGCAGATTGTGGTCGACGAAGATCCGCGCCACCAGCGTCGAGACGACCGCGCTCGCCGCGATCGGCGCGAGCGACGCGACGCTGTAGGCGCCCAGAACCGTCTCGAAAGCGTAGAAGGCGCCGGCCAGCGGCGCGTTGAAGGCCGCGGCGATCGCGCCTGCCGCGCCGCAGGCCACCAGCAGCCGCATGTCGTTGCGCCGCGCGCCGAGCTCGCGTCCGAACCGCGACGAAAAGGCCGAACATATCTGCGTATAGGCGGCCTCGAGCCCGACCGACCCGCCGAAGCCGTTGGACGCCATCGTCTGCAGCGTGATGAACAGCGATCCGCCGATCGACATGCGGCCGCCCAGCAGCGCATTCGCCTCGATAGCGTCGTGCATGCGCCCGCGGAAGCGCGGGGCGACATAGCGCGCAAGCAGCGCCAGAACGATGCCGCCAGCCGTCACCACCGCAACCGCGCGCCACGGCTCGAGCGACGGCGCGAGGCTGAGCCGCAGTCCGCGCGGCAGGCCGAACAGCGCTTCGTGCAGGAATTGCGAGGCCAGACTCATGCCGGTGACGAGCAGGCCGCTGACCGCCCCGATCAGCACCGAGACGATGACAAGGCCCGATTCCCGCGTGCGCACGAAAGCGCGCGCCCAGGCCGGAAACAGCCCGCCGAAAACGCGCGTGGGCGCCGGGCCCGAAGTCGGCGCTTCGGCAGCCGGAATATCCAGTCCTGCGGGTTTCGGTTCGTTCATGACGGACGTTGCGGAGCGGCGGGGCAGGAATGCGTCCACCGGCCTGAATTGGGGATGAACTGCGTCGCCGGTCCCGTCAACCCGGCGCGGGCGCGCAGATCGCAAACCTGGCGTCCCGCGCCATTTCCGGCCGCACGCCGACAGGCGCGCTTAAATCTTCCTTCACCACGCCGCGGCACTCTGGCGGCGGAGTTGAAGTCATGCAGTCTGTCCCGCGCACCGAACCGGCCCTCTGGTCCCGCCTGCCCGCCCACACGTTGTGGGGGGCGCTCGCCGTCGGCGCCATCGCGCTGGTCATGTCCCATCCCGCCGTCATGTCGCTCGCGGGCCTCGACGTCGCCGCCCAGCGTCCGGGCGCGCGCATGATCGACCGCACCTCCACAGGCACGATCGCCGCGGTCGCGCATGCGCCCGAGAAGCCGCGAGCGACGATCCAGGGCCTCGTCGGCCTGCGCGCAGCAATTCGCGAAAACAACTGATTCCACTGGCATTTAACCTTGTTTCCGTCGAAATGGCTTCGTGAACAAAAAAGGGTATTATGCACTTTACATAATGACCGTGTTCCGGTAGGGTTCTTCCTATCGGAGCTAACGCTATGACCAATCTGACCGATCCGATTTTCACCGATGAAGAAGCCGCCCGCGCGCACTTCGAGGCGATCCGCTGGCCCGGCGGCGTGGTCACCTGCCCGCATTGCGGCGTCGTCGGTCAGAACACCCGCGTCATGGGCAAGTCGCACCGCGCCGGCCTGATCCAGTGCAACGCCTGCGTGAAGCCCTTCACCGTCACGGTCGGCACGGTCATGGAATCGTCCCATATCCCGCTGAACAAGTGGGCGCTCGGCTTCCACCTGATGGCGTCGAGCAAGAAGGGCATTTCGGCCCACCAGCTCATGCGCAACCTCGGCCTCGGCTCCTACCGGACGGCTTGGTTCATGGCCCACCGCATCCGCGAAGCCATGTTCGACAATGACCCGGAGCCTTTGGGCGGCAAGGACAAGACCGTAGAGGTTGACGAAACCTACATCGGCGAGCCCGAAAGCACCTTCGTTTCCGGCAAGGGCTGGCAGTCGAAGCGCGGCACCGCGACCAAGCGCAAGGCGCTGACGATGGTCGAGCGCGGCGGGCGTTCGATTTCGATCAAGGTTGACGATCTGACGATCCCGACGATCAAGCGGATTATCGGCGAAAACGTCGTGCTCGACTCCACCCTGAACACCGACGAAGCCCAGTGGTACAAGGCGCCCGGCAAGAAGTTCGCCAAGCACGAAGCGGTCAATCACGGCGCTGGCGAATACGTCCGGGGCGAAACGACCACGAACACGGTCGAAGGCTTTTTCGGCATCTTCAAGCGCGGTATGCGCGGCGTCTATCACCACTGCGGCGAACAGCACTTGCAGGCGTATCCGAACGAGTTCGATTTCCGCTATTCGAACCGTTCCGGCCTTGGCGTGAACGATACCGAGTGGACCCGCCGCGCCATCAAGGGCGGCGAAGGCAAGCGGCTGACCTATCAACAACCTCGTCAGGCGCGAGCGAGCTAAGCGCCAGCTTCGGAAGCTCAGGCGTCTTTTGACTTGGCTCGAACTTTTCGACGATCTTTAAGCGCGCGCTGCTCCTGAGCGCGCTCTGTCGCGCCGACCATCGCCTTGGTTGGCTTGGGGGGCGTGGTCAGGGCGCGGCGTAGCGCGGCATCCCGCCGAACTTCAATTTCTCGCTCATCAATCATGACAGACCCACAAATTCGGAGAAGACTTGAGCGCCTGCTCGCCGGAGAATTCGACCCCGGTCATTTGGACAGGATTTTTCTGTTCGCAAGGGACCGCAATGATGGTCGTGAGACAATACAAGAAATTGGCGACTTTGTCGCCCATCACAGCGAGAGAACGAAAGGCGTATTAACCAGGTCAGCCCGCCGAGCTTTTGACATCATACAATTTTCAATGGACTCCTTGGCGAATAATGTCATGTACAGAGACGATATTTCTCTTCGCTTCCCACGAACATTGCGCGGCGTTCATGAATTACTCGATGATAAAACCCTGCAAGCTCGCACAGGATTCAATAAAAAGAGGTCTTTCAAACTTTTAGAACGAGCATTAGCAAAAATAAACCCGCACCCAAATAGAGACAGACTGATTCTTACGGAACCACTTACGACAAATGAATATTCTGTTGTGCGCGGCCTAACGGGCATACTAGTAACAGCCCCGGCATTCAAATCCGATCGACTGATAGATGATTTTTACGCTGTATTACGTAGCAATGGGTTATTAACAAAAGACGAAGTAAGACAATTATCTTATATAAATCATGCGATTGTGCTGCATGCTATTGCTTGCATGCATCAATCTACGATCATCATCGATAACATTACTACAGCGACAGTTAGGGCATCTATATTTCAAGATTGCTTATCAATATTTTTTGATGCAACTTACAAATATAAATTAGATGAAAAAGAGGTTTCTTCAATCTTATTTCAAACATCTTTAATTGCGATCGACCATTTAGACGCATCTTTATCTATTAACGAACTGTGGGATTACCCTATTGCCGTTAATAAAAACATGAAACTTGAACGATTATAGACAAGAAATCAAAGGACTGCTTCAGCACGTCGCAATGTCTCACGCGCTGCCTTGGCCAATCGCTCTGCATCTACCGCGAGACTCTCAAGGGCCATGACAGACTGTCGAAAAGCCCTCATCAATTCGGTTTTTGAACACTCGTCGCTACCGGTAGAATGCTCGGCCTTTTCGTCCATCTCGCCGTCTGTGTTGATTTCCTTCATTTTCGTCTCGTTATGTCAAGTGCATAATTGGGACAAAAAAAGAACTTGGCAAACAGAACAAAGCAGGTACATTGTTTTCAACAACAACGTTTGCCCAGTTCCACCAGCCCGTGCCAGAAGGAAGACAGACCGTGAGTCAAGCGAATCTCCGCCTCGTGGAAGGAACGTCCGTGGACAAGACCAAGGCGCTCGACGCCGCCCTGTCTCAGATCGA
>JASGFP010000124.1:0-10340 GCA_047605445.1 Rhodoblastus sp. | reverse complement strand
CGGAATTCAGGGACTGACCGGAAATCGTCATCCCGGCCGGAGCGAAGCGGAGAGCCGGAATCCAGAAGCGCCGCTCAGCGCCGCTTCATGTAGGTTTCGAGATAGGCCGCCGCCGCTTGCCGATCGTTGTCGGTCGCGCCGCGCATCGCCTTGTCGTAGAGGTCGACGATCCACTTGTCGTTGACCGGATCGTTGGCCGATTCGCGGGCGAGCGTGAGATACATCAGACCCTGCGCGCGCTGGCGCCCGATGCCGTCCGTGCCCGTGAACAGCAGATGGCCGAGCATGGCCTGCGAGGGCGCATGGCCCTTTTCCGCCGCCACGCGAAGCCAGCGCGCGGCCTGGCGGGAGTCTTTCTCGACCCCGGAACCGTCGAGATACATGCGCGCCAGATTGTATTGCGCGTCGGCGTCGCCGAAATTCGTCGCCGCGTACTGGAACATGTCGCGCGCCCGCTCCGGATTGGGCTTGAGGCCGGCCTGCGCGATGCCGTTGAGATTATAGGCGCCGACCGCCACGAAGGCGCTGGCGACGACGGGAATCTCGCGCCGGGGCGTCTCGTCCTCGTCGTAGTTCTGCACAATCTGCAGGAAATATTTGTACGCCTTGTAGTCGTCGGCGGCCACGCCGTCGCCGGCCGCATACATCTTGCCGAGCTTCCACTGCGCGAGCGCGGCGCCGCCCTGTGCGGCGTAGGTGAGCGGTTCGACGGAATTCTTGGCGTCGCCATTGCGGTAGGAGGCGATTCCGGCGGCGAGCGCCTGCTCGGCGTCCTTGTACTTGTGTGTCTGAGCGCCGCGCGCGTCGGCCACGAGCTCGCCCTCCAGCGCAACAGCCGGCCCGGCGACGAGCAGGCCGCAGGCGATCACGAGACTAAACCGACCGACGTTCACCATCGACACCATCTCTGCGGCGCCGTCCCGCGACGACGCCCCGCACTACGCTTCCCCGCACGGCGCGTGCCGCACGTTGCGGAAGTCCGGCGATGTCGAGAGACGAACACGCGAACCCCGCGCGCCTCAGGTCCGGGGCCCTGCCATACAGGGATTTGGGACACTCGAGTGAGGCTTTTGCGCAACACACAAAATCCGAGGCTCTTGTTCCGCTCCGCGAACGGTCGCAACAGCAGCCTCTCCGCTTGTAACGATGAGACATTAGCGCGTGGTTTATGGCTGAAAAGCGGCGTCTCGCATGCACGATTGGGGTGATTGAAAGTTGAATCTGCGCTGTTGCGACAAAGCAACAAACTGGGTTGCAACGGTCACGCTTCGACTGCTTCCGATGTCAGGCGCGGCCGAGAAACTTGGCGAAAGCCCGCAGCGTTTCTTCGGACACATGGTGCTCGATGCCCTCGGCGTCGACCTCGGCCGCCGCCTGCGGCACGCCGATCGCGACGAGAAGATCGACGACCAACCGGTGGCGCGCACGCACGCGCCGCGCCAGCATTTCACCCGCCGGCGTCAGAAATACGCCGCGGTAGAGTTTGGAAGTGGCGAGGCCCTCGCGCTTCAATCGGGCGATGCTCTTGATCGCGGTTGCGTGCGACACTCCGAGCCGGCGCGCGATATCTGTCGGACGCGCCTCGCCTTCCGTGCCGATCAAGTCGGAAATCAGCTCGGCATAATCCTCGAGCAGCGCGGTGGCCTGGGCGCTGCGGGCTTTTTCAAAGCGGTGCGCCTGATCCGCCTCGGGCGGAAGGTCGGCGGGGGCTGCATCGAGCTTGTAGGACTTCGATTTCGGCATGATCTGACCACGAGCAAGATGCCTGCAAAACGGCTCGATTTCAATCGGGATTGATTTTATCGCCTCAACCCTTAAATGTAGCCGAGGCTACAACTCGACTCGGCAGCCATGGACCAGGACGCCAGAAGCACGCTGACGCTACGTACGCAGGAGGATGCGCGCGCAATCCTTTCCGGCGCCTCGCGGCGTCCGCGCGCCTATCTCGCCTTCCTCGGCCCGGCGGTGGTCGCCTCCATCGCCTATACGGACCCCGGCAATTTCGCGACCAACATCCAAGCCGGCGCACAATATGGCTACGGCCTGCTCTGGGTGGTGTTGATGGCCAATCTGGTGGCCATGCTGTTCCAGGCTCTTTCGGCCAAGCTGGGCATCGTCACCGGGCGCAATCTCGCGGAAATGTGCCGTGACCGGTTTCCGAAGCCCGTCGCCTACGCCATGTGGGTCGTCAGCGAGATCGCCGCCATGGCGACCGATCTGGCGGAATTTCTCGGCGGCGCGATCGGACTGTCGCTGCTGTTCGGCCTGCCGCTCATCTGGGGCATGGTCGTCGTCGCCATCGTCATTTCCGGCATACTCGCCTTTGAACGCAGAGGCTTCCGCCCGATCGAACTGATCGTCGGCGCGTTCGTGGCCACAATCGCGCTGTGCTACCTCGCCGAACTCGTGATCGCGCCTATCGACTGGGCGGCCGCGGCGAAGCACGCCGTAACCCCGCGAATCGAAGATCAGCGGGCCCTCATGCTCGCCGTCGGCATTATCGGCGCGACGGTCATGCCGCACGCCGTCTTCCTCCATTCGAGCCTCACGCAGTCGCGCACCCCTCCGCGCGACGCGGTCGAACGGCGCAAGCTGGTGCGCATCTCCAACATCGAGGTGGTCGTCGCGCTCTCTGTCGCCGGCATCGTCAACATGGCGATGGTGATGATGGCCGCGAGCGCCTTCCACGCTGGCCATTCCGATGTCGCGGAAATCGAAACAGCCTTTCACACGCTTACCCCCCTGCTCGGCGCCTTCGCCGCGACGGCCTTTCTCGTGTCGCTCCTGGCTTCGGGCGTCGCCAGTTCCGTCGTCGGCACCATGGCCGGGCAAGTCATCATGCAGGGCTTCGTCGGCTTTTCGATCCCGATATGGATCCGTCGCCTCGTCACCATGGCGCCGGCTTTCGTCATTGTCGGCATGGGCTACGACTCGACGCAGGCGCTCGTCATGAGTCAGGTCGTCCTGTCGCTCGCCCTGCCCATCCCGATGATCGCCCTTCTGCTTTTCACGAGCCGCCGCGACATCATGGGCGCGCATGTGAACGGCCGCGCCACGCGAATCGCGGCTGCAGTAGGCGCGGCAGTCGTGCTGGCGCTGAACGTGGTTCTGATTCTGACCACGCTCGGGTTCGCCATTCCCGGCCTCGGCTAGTCCCCGAACACGGATTATTTCCGCAATCGGGGAACGACCTCCGGATGGCGGCGTTTTTTGGCCATGATGCGCTTTCCGATGATATCCGCCGCAATCTTCGCCGGTTCGGCGCTGTTGGCGCCGGCCTCGGCGCTGGCCTGCAATCCGATCGAAGCTCTGTTCGGCGCCTGCCGGATGGAAATCTTCCGTCCCGCCTACACTTATCAACAGGACGTCTACGCGCCCCGGCCGGCGGCGCGCGCCCACGCCACACGCCAGGCGCGGGTCAAAGCCATGGCGGACAAGGGTGGCGTCAGCGGCAAGGAAACGCCGCTCAAGGCTACGGCGGACGCGCCGATCGGCTCCCTCGCGCTTTTCCGCGAAGATCCGACGCTGCGCAACGGGGACGTGGTCGTCACCAACGAAGGCTTCCGCATCTATCGCAACGGCCAGTTCGCCGCGATTGGAGCGAAGGGCAGACTGGCTGCTCTGGAGAAGGCGAGCATGATGGCGCGTGTCCCCCAAAACCGTTTGCAGACCGTGGCCGACAGCCGCCGCTGATCGAACGTTCGGCCGCGTGCGCGATGATACATCCGAGGCTCCTGCAATAGCGTCTAGTCCGCTGCAGGAGATCACGACCATGAGCCGCGCGGTTTTCAACCCAGCCTTCAAGACCGCTATTTGCGCCGTCGCCCTGCTCGGCTTCGCCGCGTCCAGCGCGCCTGCCTCAGCCCAGGATTGCAACCCGCTGACCCTTCTGTTCGGCGGCTGCCAGCAGGCGAGGATCGCGCCGGCCTTGCCGTCTTACGAGCCGCTCCGCGTCGACCCGAAAGCGGGCAGCCGGGTCATTGCACTTCCCTCCCATGCCAGGAAAGCGACGGCCAACGCCGCCCGCCGGCAAATTGCAGCGACTCGCGCGAAGGAAGCGCCCAAGGCCGCCAAGGCGCCCGAGGCGCCCGTCGGTTCGCTCGCCTATTTCGCAGCGGACCCGACGCTGCGCGCCGGGGACATTGTCGTGACAACGGAGGGATTTCGCGTCTACCGCAACAATCGGTTTACCCCCATCGCACAGGATGGAGGCGCGGTGGCGCAGCTCGAGAAGGCCAGCTTGCGGCCCAAGACCGCGGACATCACGGAAATCGCGCCGACTTCCGGTGAGAAAAGCGGACTTGTCGCCCTGCGCCGGGCTGTTCGGGTCGCGTCGAGCCAGTAAGTCGGGCGTCGATGTGACCAGGTATAACTTTCGACTTGAACATGGACGCGCGGCGCGACATGTGTGATGGCGTGGACGCATTTCGCGACAGGCTTCAAGTGATTTTCGATTCCGGGATTTGAACGATGCGCCACCGTCGGCCAGCAACCAACGCCTTCGCGGCTTGCGTAGTCGCAGCCGGCGTATTCGCGCCCGGCGTCGCGCTCGCGTGCAACCCCATTCAGTTTCTGTTCGGCGGCTGCCGTCCGCAGCCGACGCCTCAGCCGTCGCTGGAGCAGATGATCGATCGCAAACACGTCCCGGCGCCGAACGCGAGGCGCAAGCCTGTCGCCGACGCGCCCGTGCGAGGCGCCAAACAGGCAGCCATCGCGCCGCCGCAGGGCGCGAGCGTGGGCTCGGTGGCCCATTTCGCGGAAGACAAAACGCTCAGGCGCGGCGATGTCGTGGTGACGCCAGAGGGCTTCCTGGTCTACCGCGGCCAGGGCGCCGCGCATTCGCCGACCGATTTCGAGCCCTTGACCAAGGCGCGCGACGATCTTGCGAGCCTGCAGAAAGCGAGCCGCAATCCCAGGGCGACCTATACGGCCCCTGCGGACGTCTCCGTCAAGGCGTCCGCGGACGGCGCCGGCCTCCGGGTCGGCCGCAAGCCGGCGACCGATTTCGAAGCCAACGTCTCGCGCTGACCGGCGTCAGCCCAGCCGCTCGATCGCCGCCTGCATCTTCGCGATACGCGAGCGCGCGTCTTCGAGCCGCTCGCGGTTTTCCTCGATCACCTCGTCCGGCGCACGCGCTACGAAATCGGCGTTGCCGAGTTTCGCTTCCGTCTTCTTCGCATCGGCGTCGAGCTTGGCGATCTCCTTCGACAGCCGCGCCTTTTCGGCGGGAATGTCGATGGCGCCGGCAAGAGGCAACGCCACGGTGAGGCCGCGCACGATCATCTGGGCCGAGCCGCCGGGCGGCGTCGTGGCGAAAGTGATCTCTGAGACGCGCGCGAGCTTGCGGATCGTGTCGGTCCAGTCGGCCGCGCGCTGCTTGATCGTGGCGTCCGCGCCAACGAGAACGAGCGGAACCTGCGCCCCCGCCGGCACATTCATCTCCGAACGGACGGACCGGATTTCAGTGACGAGATCGACCACCCAGCCGACTTCGGCTTCTGCCTCGGGATCGCCAAAGCCCTGCAATTGCGGCCATTCGGCCAACGCCAGCAGGCTCTCGCGCTTGGGGCCTTCCGCGCCCTTGATCGCCCAGAGTTCCTCGGTGAGGAAGGGCATGAAGGGGTGGAGCAGCTTGAAGACGACGTCGAGCGTCCAGGCCGTCGTCGCACGCGTCTCGGCCTTGATGGCTTCGTCTTCGCCGAGCATCAGCGGCTTGGACAGTTCGAGATACCAGTCGCAGAACACGTTCCAGACGAAGCGGTAGACGGCGTTCGCGGCATCGTTGAAGCGGTAGGCTTCGATCGCCATCGTGGTCTGATCGGCCGCAGCCGCCGCCTCGCCGATGATCCAGCGGTTGATCGGCGCCTTGACGGTCTTGGGATCGAAGCCGGCGACGCGGACGCAGTCGTTCATCTCGGCGAAACGCGAGGCGTTCCAGAGCTTTGTCGCGAAATTGCGATAACCCTCGATCCGCTCCAGCGACAGCTTGATGTCGCGGCCCTGCGCGGCCATCGCGGCCAGCGTGAAACGCAAGGCGTCCGTACCGTAGGACGGAATGCCCTTGGGATAGGCCTTGCGCGTGTCCTGCTCGATCCGCTTGGCGTCCTGCGGGTTCATCAGGTTCGACGTGCGCTTGGAAACCAGCGTCTCCAGATCGACGCCGTCGATGATGTCGAGCGGGTCCATGACATTGCCCTTGGACTTCGACATCTTGGCGCCCTTCTCGTCGCGGACGAGCGCGTGGATGTAGACGTCCTTGAAGGGCGCATCCTGCATGAAATGCTTGCCCATCATCATCATCCGGGCGACCCAGAAAAAGATGATGTCGAAGCCCGTCACCAGCACGGAAGTCGGGTAGAAGCGCTTCAGCTCCGGCGTCTCGTCCGGCCAGCCGAGCGTCGAGAACGGCCAGAGCGCCGAGGAAAACCAGGTGTCGAGCACATCCTCGTCGCGCGTTAGGAAATCCGGGTGGCGGTCGGGATGTTCCGCGATCCGGCCGGCTTCGACATCGTCGAGAATCTCGCGCTCGGTAGCGTCGGTCAGCGCCTGAACCAGCGCCTCCTCGTAGGTCTCGGCGACATAGACGCCGCCCCAGCCCGAATACCAGGCGGGAATCTGATGGCCCCACCAAAGCTGGCGCGAGATGCACCACGGCTGGATGTTGTCGAGCCAGTCGAAATAGGTCTTTTCCCAGTTCTTCGGCACGAAGCTGGTTTCGCCCGAATGCACGGCGGCGAGCGCGGGCTGCGCCATCGTCTTGGCGTCGACGTACCATTGGTCGGTCAGGAAAGGCTCGATCACGACGTTGGAACGGTCTCCGGTCGGGACCTGCAGGACATGCGGATCGATCTTCTCGACGAGGCCCCTGGCCTCCAGCATCTCGACCACAGCCTTGCGGGCGGCCTCGCGCGGCAGGCCGTGCAATGCGGCAATGGTTTCAGTCAGTTCCGCGCTTTCGGCAACGTCCTCAAGAAACGCGACGTTGTCTTGAATCGAAACGCGAGCTTCCGCATCCAATATGCTGATCTGCTTGAGATTGTTCCGCTTGCCTACCTCGAAATCGTTGAAATCGTGCGCCGGCGTGATCTTGACCGCGCCGGTTCCCTTTTCGGGGTCGGAATATTCGTCGGCCACGATGGGGATGAGGCGGCCGACCAGCGGCAGGCGCACCTTCTTGCCCACCAGATCCATGTAACGTTCGTCGTCGGGATGAACCGCGACGCCGGAATCGCCGAGCATCGTCTCGGGGCGTGTGGTGGCGACCACGATATGCTCGCCGGTCTCGTGGCCGGAACCATCCACGACAGGATATTTGAAATACCAGAGCGACCCCTTCGTCTCGACCTGCACCACCTCGAGGTCCGAGATGGCCGTCAGCAGCTTCGGATCCCAGTTGACGAGCCGCTTGTCCTTGTAGATCAGCCCGTCGCGATAGAGCTGGACGAACACCTTGACCACGGCCTTCGACAGGCCCTCGTCCATCGTGAACCGCTCGCGCGACCAGTCGCAGGAGGCGCCCAGCCGCTTCAACTGCTGGACGATCGCCCCGCCCGATTCCGCCTTCCACGCCCAGACCTTTTCCAGAAATTTCTCACGGCCCAGATCGCGCCGGCCCGGCTCCTGCCGCTCGGCCATCTGCCGCTCGACCACCATCTGCGTGGCGATGCCCGCATGATCGGTGCCCGGCTGCCACAGCACGTCCTTTCCGCGCATCCTCTCGAACCGGCACAGCACATCCTGCAATGTGTTGTTGAGCGCATGGCCCATGTGGAGGTTGCCGGTGACATTGGGCGGCGGGATGACGATGCAATAGGTCTCGGCGTCCACGCGCTCGGGCCGCCCCGCCTTGAAGGCGTCGGCCTTCTCCCATTCGGCCGCGATGCGGCTCTCGACGGCTTTGGGATCGAAGGTTTTTTCCATGCTCATGGCGGCAGGGTTTAGCGACGTTGCACGCTCAAGTCAGCCCTGAATTGCCCTCGGGCGGCGAAGGCCGGTGCGAAATCATCCACGCGATGGAACGGACGCGCAAGTCTACCGTTTCCCCAGCACTGGCAAAAGCCAAATCGAGGATGAGATGAAAAAGCACAAAATTCCGTATATCGTCGCCATCGCCATCGCTCTCGCGCCGGCTTCTCCGGCTTTCGCCCAGATTGCCGGCGGTGTTGCCACCGATGTTCAAGTCAACGCCATGCTTGCGACGGGCTGGAGCGCGAAGAAGACTATTCTCGGCCAGGACGTATACGATGAACACAAGTCGAAGATTGGAGACATCGACGATATCGTGATCGACAAGACGACGGGCGCGGCCCAGCCGCTGGTCGGCGTCGGGGGCTTTCTGGGCATGGGCGAACATTACGTGGCGATCGACACCAGCGCTCTCAAAATCGTGGACGGCAAGCTGATTTGGGGCGGCGCGACCAAAGACGCCGTGAAGGCGCTGCCGGCAGTGGATCGCTCCAAGCTTCCCGCCAACGCGATCAGCCTCAAGAAGTCGGTGGTGGGCAGCACCGTCTACAACAGCGCCAAGGAATCGGTCGGCAAGATCGAGGACGTCATCATCGCGCCGGACAAGCGCGCGTCCTTCGCGATCCTGAGCGCCGGCTCCTACCTGGCGATGGACAAGCATGACGTGGCGGTGCCGATCGGCAAGCTGTCTTTTGGCGATACGGTCGTTATGGCCGACGCGACCAAGGATTCCCTGCGAGCCCTGCCGGAATTCAGGTACGCGAAGTAATCGTCCTCAACGGTCGAGACGGGAAAGGTCGGCGCGAGCCGGCCTTTTTCTTTGAAGGAACCCGGCTTGCCGAGACGTGCGCGCCGGCTTAGATCGGCGTGGGGAGGCCTTTGCATGAAGGCGGTGTTTGCCCGGCTCGCCGGCGATTTCTTCTCGACCATCCTGTTCGTCGTCGTCTGGATGGCGACCGACAATATCGCCATCGCCACCGGCGTCGCCATTGTCGGCGCGCTCGGCCAGTTCGTCTGGGCCAGGCGCTCGGGTTACCAACTCACCGCCATTTCCTACGCCAGCCTGGCGTTGGTCGTCCTGCTCGGCGGCGCGACGCTGTTCACCGGCGATCCGCGCTTCGTGCTGATCAAGCCGAGCCTTGCCCATTTCGGCATCGGCGCGATCATGCTCAAGCGCGGCTGGATGGAGCGCTACATGCCGCCCAAGGTCATGGAATACGCGCCCGACCTGCCTGTCATCGCCGGCTACTGCTGGGCTGCCCTGATGATTGCTCTCGGCGCGGGCGTCGTCGCCACGGCGCTGACAGGCGATACGAAACTCTGGGGCTTGTTCGTCTTCATCATCGCGCCGGCGGCGAAAATCGTAGCCTTCGCGCTGCAATATGGCCTGTTCCGCATCCTGATCGGCCGACGCATCGCGGCCGCGCAGGCCGGCGCGCCGTGACGGCCGGCGTCCGTTTTGCGGACGGCGCCGAGGTCTGCGCGCTCGGTCAGGGCACATGGGAGATGGCGCACGACCGCGCACGCCGCGCCGACGAAATCCGGTCGCTGCGCGACGGCCTCGACGGGGGCCTGTCCCTGATAGACACCGCCGAAATGTATGGCGAGGGCGCGGCCGAAACGTTGGTCGGCGACGCCATCGAAGGGCGGCGCGACGCGGTCTTTCTGGTGTCGAAAGTCTATCCGCACAACGCCAGCCGCGCCGGCGTTCAGGCCGCCTGCGAGCGCAGCCTGAAGCGGTTGAAAACCGACCGCCTCGATCTCTACCTGCTGCATTGGCAAGGCGGGCGCCCCATTGCCGAGACGATCGCCGGCTTCGAGCGGCTGAAGGCCAACGGCAAGATATTGCGTTGGGGCGTCAGCAATTTCGATCTCGAGGATATGGAAGAGGTCGTAGCGGCGGCCGGCGGCTCGGCCTGCGCCAGCAATCAGGTGCTTTACAACCTCAACACGCGCGGCGTGGAATTCGACCTCGCGCCGTGGCTGGCGGCGCGTACGATGCCGCTGATGGCGTACAGCCCCGTGGATCGCGGCGATCTGGCCGGTCACGCGGCGCTGAAACCCCTCGCCCAAAAACACGGCGCGACGCCGGCGCAGATCGCGCTGGCCTTCCTGCTGGCGAAGCCGAACGTGATCGCGATCCCCAAGGCGTCGTCGCCGGAGCATCTGCGCGCCAATGCGGCGGCGCTCGAGATTTCTCTTGATGCCGAGGATTTGGCGGCGCTGGACCGCGCGTTTCCGCCACCGAAGCGAAAGCAACGGCTGGCTATGTATTAAGGGCGCGCGACGGGCCCCTCCCCCTTGCGGGGAGGGTCCGCCGCGCAAGGGGGAGTGGGGCCCGGCGCGCAGCGCCGGCCCGGATGTGCCGATACTCC
>JASGFP010000123.1:0-10510 GCA_047605445.1 Rhodoblastus sp. | reverse complement strand
CGATGGTCGGCCTGCTGTGGTGTTTCTACGGGTATTCGATCGCGCTCGGCGACACCGGCGGCTTCTATCTCGGCGGCTTCGGCAAGGCCTTCCTGAAGGGCATCGACGCCAATTCCGTTTCGGCGACCTTCTCGAACGGCGTCGTCCTTCCGGAATTCGTCTACATGGTCTTCCAGATGACCTTCGCGATGATCACGCCCGCGCTGATCGTCGGCGCCTTTGCCGAGCGCATGAAGTTCTCGGCGGTCCTGCTGTTCGTCTTCCTGTGGGTGACGTTCATCTACTTCCCGATCGCGCACTGGGTGTGGGCGACGCCGGCTCCGGACGATCTGGCCGCCGCCGCCAAGGCGCTCGCCGCCGCTGGCGAGGACGCCGCCAAGAAAGCCGCAGCGCAGGGCAAGCTCGACGAGCTTTCCGCAGCTGCCGGCTGGATCAACCAGGGCAAGGGCATCGGCGAGTTCCTGATGAACGGCTCGGGCGCGCTCGACTTCGCGGGCGGCACGGTCGTGCACATCAACGCCGGCATCGCCGGTCTGGTGGGCGCCATCATGGTCGGCAAGCGCGTCGGCTATCCGCGTGAAGCCATGATGCCGCACTCGCTGACCATGACCATGATCGGCGCCTCGCTGCTGTGGGTCGGCTGGTTCGGCTTCAACGCCGGCTCCAACCTGGAATCCAACGGCGCGACCGCTCTCGCCTTCGTCAACACGATGGTGGCGACCTGCGCGGCGGCCTTCTCCTGGCTGATGGTCGAGTGGATGCTCAAGGGCAAGCCCTCGCTGCTCGGCATGGCGTCGGGCGCAGTCGCCGGTCTCGTCGCGGTGACGCCGGCTTCCGGCTACGCGGGTCCGATGGGCTCGATCGTGCTCGGTCTGATCGTCTCCCCGGTCTGCCTGCTCTTCGTCTCGAAGATCAAGCACGCGCTGGGCTACGACGACGCGCTCGACGTGTTCGGCGTGCACTGCGTCGGCGGCATCATCGGCGCCATCGGCACGGGCATCCTCGTCAACCCGGCTCTGGGCGGCGTCGGCATCACCGACTACACCAACATCACGGGCGCCAACGCCGGCACCTATGTGTTCGGCCAGCAGGTGATCTCGCAGATCGTCGCGGTTCTCGCCACGCTGATCTGGTCGGGCGTCGGTTCAGCGATCCTCTACAAGGTCGTCGACCTCATCGTCGGCCTGCGCGTCCCCGCCGACGCCGAGCGCGAAGGCCTCGACGTCACGGAACACGGCGAACGCGCCTACAATTACTGATTTCCTCCCGAGAGCGCTTCCGGCCAAGGCCGGGAGCGCCGACTTGGACCTGCGTTGGTCCCTCGCGGCGCCCGGAGACGGGCGCCGTTTTTGTTTCTCTTCAAGGCGTCCAAGAGGCGCGCGCGACGAGGCCGCGCGGATGGTCAGTTCGACCGCACGGCCTTCCACGGCGAACTCCGGTCGCCGCATCTGGCCGCGCCATTGACCGCGGTCGGTCCGGCGGACTTGCCGATATAAGTGCAGGCGACGCCGTCGCTTGGAGCGACGCGCTGGATCACGTAATTGCCGCCCTGCGCATTGCCGGCGATATCGTACGTCACGGCGACGCCGCGGCCTGTCTTCATCGTTGCGACGCCGTTGATCGCCGGCCCGGCGAGCACCACGGTCCAGACGCCCTTGGTCTTGCCGTCGGCGCCTTCCACCACCGTCCACGTCTCGGCCGACGCGGCGGCGGGCGCGAGCAGGAGAGCCGCGGCGACTGCGATCCGATTTTTCATGACGCGCTCCATCATTCCAGTCAGTTGACGATGCGAACTTGCGTGATGGCCGCGCCGATCTGCTGGAAGGCGTTCATCAGATCGGCCGCCGACGCGGAATCGTAATAGCCGGATGCATTCGTCGCGCAATTCTGCAGGACCGACTTGATCCCCGGGTCGCTCACCTGGAAGGCGACCGCGTAGATCGTGATGCCTTTCGCCTTGATCGCCGTGCAGGTTTGCGTCGTCAGATCGTTGGCGTTCGTCGAATCCGCGCCCTCATGGTCCGGATAGTTCGGCGAATGCGTGTTGATGCCGTCGGTCATCAGCACGATGTACTTGCGTGTGCGGCCGTTATAGGCGGCGCCGTCGGCATAGGGCGTGTAGGGCGACAACGTGCGCCAGCCCCACAGCAGGGCCGGGGCGATGTATGTCTCGCCGTTCGCGGTCAGATTGTTGATCGCGGTCTGGATTGCGCCCTGGCTGTTGGTCAGGCGCTGCAATTGCGAGGCGCAGCCGTAGTCGAGCAGGGCGGGGACCGGGTTCGTCGAGCTTGCCACATCGGCGTTGGCGCCGACGTCGGCCGGATAATTGCGCGAGCCGACGCAACCGTACCAGGTATGCGTCACCGGCGACGGGCACCATTGATAGGTGCCCTGTTGCGAATAGCCGTTGCACTGCTGCCAGGAACAGGGCGAACTCACGCCGTCGTTGGTGCAGGTCGTGTTCACCGTCGTATAGCCGCCGGTGCAGACCATGTTCGGATAGTCCTGGCAGGAGCCGCTGGCCGGCGTCGTATAGTCCTGCGCGCCGGTCAGCCAGCTGGAATTGCGGTCGGCGAGCCCGATGTTGACGTAGTCGGTGAAGGGCACGACGGCCATTTTTACGTTGGTCGCCGCGTTCGGAATCGAGAACATCGCGTTCGTCAGATTCGTCGCCGCCGACTGGAGCGCGGCGATCTTCGCGCCAGCCATCGAACCTGTCGTGTCGAGCACCATGGCGAGTTCGACGGGCCCCGCCGGCATCGCGACGCGCGTGGTCGCCTTTATGTTGATCGAGTGAATGCCGACCAGACCCATGATCCGCGTCGGGACGCTGAATTGCGCGGTCGCCGCCAGCGCGCCGGACCCGTCGATCGTGGCGGTCGTCGTTATGCTGGCGTTCGACGAATACGGTCCAAGCGAGCCTTGCAAAGCCTTCTGCACGGCTTGCGTGAGCGCGGCGTCGGTGAGATTGACGTTCTGCCCCGAGGTTTTCGCGACCGCGACGGACAGCGCCGCCGAGTCGAGACTGCTCGTGAGATTCGTCCGCATGCGCATGGCCGACGCGTAGTCGACCGCCGCGCCGACCGTGAGCAGCATCGGCAGCAGGACGACTGCGAAGATCACCGCCGCCGCGCCGCCGCGGTCCTCGCCAAATCGACGAAGAGCCGTCGCAATTCCTTGAAAACGGGACATGTTCGAAGCGCCCATACTGAAGTCGGCCTCGCGACTATGCGGACGATCCGCTCACAATCGATTAAGTTGTCGCCCGAGGCTCCGGTCGGTGCGGTAATTTTCCGTCAGCCATGTCATTCGCGCCTGCGCCGGCGAATCATCTTGCCCGTCCTCCCGGACCGCGGGGCGCCTGAAGCGGCGCGCTGCTCCGAAAAGCCGCCGAAGCGCCTCATTAGATGTGGCCCATATGCAACGCCCCCCGGCTCATGTGGGTGACGACCCCGTTTATGCATATTTTTTGGGCTGTTGCACACGAAACGACGTTGCCGCGGCGCACAGTTGCGACGCATTTTGGTCACACCGAATTTCAAGTTCGCTGGAGAAAATCGAAATGAAAATGCTTGCTACGGCCGCTGCAGCAGTCGCCCTCAGCACGAGCGCGTTCGCTGCCGACCTGCCGACCAAGAAGGCCCCGGTCGTGGCGCCGATCATGGTCAGCCCTTGGGACTTTGAAGTCGGCGCGTCGCTGACCACCGATTACATCTTCCGCGGCATCACGCAGTCCAACCATTCCTTCAGCGTCTGGGGCCACGGCGAAGTTCGCTACAACATCAACGACATGTTCCAGCTCTACGCCGGCGTGTCGGGCGAGAGCATCAAGCTGACCAACGTCGGCCCGAGCCCCTCGATGGAGCTCGACGGCTACGGCGGTCTGCGCGTGACCTACGGCAATTTCGGCCTCGACGTCGGCGGCATCTACTACGGCTACCCGAACACGCCGCAGGGCATCGTCGGCGTGACCACGCTGAACCCGGTCTTCTCGCCGAAGCCGATCAGCTGGTTCGAGCTCTACGCCAAGCCGAGCTACACGTTCAACGACTGGCTGACGCTCGGCGCCAACTTCTACTACACCCCGAGCTACCTCAACACCGGCGCCAGCGGCGAATACCTCTCCGCCACGGCGAAGGTCACGCTGCCTTACGGCTTCTCGGTCTCCGGCGAGTTCGGTCGTCAGTGGCTGGGCACCACCGACTTCGTGTGGTTCAATCCGGCGGCTCCGTTCCTCGCCGCCAACGCCGGCTTCACCCCCGGCAAGCTGCCGAGCTACCTCTACTGGAACGTCGGCGCGTCCTACACCTACAAGTTCGTGACGCTGGACGTTCGCTACCACGGCACCAACCTGTCGCGCGCGGCTGCTTCGCAGTTCACCGGCAACGTCAACAACGGCTTCAACGTCGGCGGCCAGGGCCTCTCGACCTACGGCCGCGGCGCGATCGTCGGCACGATCTCCTTCGCCCTCACCGGCAAGGACCTGAAGTAAGCCAGAACGTCCGACGCTGGTTCTCCAGCGCGGCTTGGACCCCCGGCCTTTGGCCGGGGGTTTTTGTTTGCGGGGCGCGGGCGCGAAGGCAGGCCGCGCGCCTTTCCTCGATTTAATGATCGCGCGCGCATGGCGGGCGTGAACGGCCTTGGCGAGTGCGGCCGCCTCTCCCATATCTTCACCGCGCGCGCCGTTGCGCGCCTTGAGGGGAGAGATTCATGTCGCCCGAAGAGCGCCAGGTCCTGGTCGAACTTTTCCAGCGCACCAACGCCGCTTCCGCGCAGCCGCGCGACAAGGACGCCGAGGCCTTCATCGCTGAGGCCGTCCGTATTCAGCCCTACGCGCCTTATTTGCTGGCTCAGGCGGTGCTGCTGCAGGAGCAGGCGATGAAATCGGCAAGCGAGCGCCTCCAGCAGCTCGAGGCCGAAAATCAGGAACTGCGCGATCGCGTCGCGCAGGGCGGCCAGCCCGGCCAGCCGGCGCAGGGCGGCTTCCTCGGCGGGCTCGGCTCGCTGTTCGGCGGCGGCGCACAGCAGCAGGGACAGCCCCGCGCGCCGGAACCGCCGCCGCGTCCCGGCGGCCCCTGGGGCGGCGCAGCGCAGGGAGAGCCTCCGCCGCAGCAATCCTGGGGCGGCCCGCCGCCTCCGCCGCAACAGGCCGGCCCGTGGGGCGGCGCTCCGCAACAGGGCGGCGGCGGTTCGAGCTTCCTCAAGGGCGCGCTCGGCGCGGCGGCGGGCGTCGCCGGCGGTGCGCTGCTCGTCAATTCTCTGAGCGGCATGTTCGGCGGCGGCCATGGCCAAAGCGGCGGCCTCGGCTCGGCGTTCGGCGGGCTCGGCCAGCAGGCGAGCAACGGCAGCGGAAGCGGCGAGACCGTCATCAACAACTACTACGGCGACGAGCGCGGCGGCGGTCGTGGACAGGACGACGCCGGCTACCAGAACGCGTCGGACGATTCAGATTACGGCGACGATTCCTACGACGACGACACCTACGACGCGTAGGCCTGAAAACCGGAAGGCCGCCGCGTCGCCGCGACGGCCTTCCTCTCCCGCCTCCCGCGCTTGACGCGCGTTTCCTAGAGAACGACGACCTTGGTGCCGACCTTCACCCGGCCGTAAAGATCCTCGACGTCGTGATTCATCATGCGGATGCAGCCCGACGACACGTTCTGCCCGATCGTGTACGGCTCGTTGGTGCCGTGGATGCGATAGAGCGACGAGCCGAGATAGAGCGCGCGGGCGCCGAGCGGATTCTCCGGGCCGCCCTCCATGAATTTCGGCAGGTCTGGACGGCGCAGGAGCATTTCGGGCGGCGGCGTCCAGCCCGGCCATTCGGCCTTGCGCGTGATGGTCTTGACCCCGGCCCAGGTGAAGCCCGGCCGGCCGACGCCGATGCCGTAGCGCAGCGCCCGGCCGCCCTCCTGCACGAGATAGAGGTGCTTGTCGCGCGTATCGACCACGATCGTGCCGGGCCTTTCGGCGGTGGCGTAGTCGACTTCCGTCCGCAGATATTCCGGCGCGACGGAGCGGCGCGTCTCGAGCGGCGCGGCGCCGTAGCTTGCGACCTGCGCCGGAGGATAGACGGTTACGGGCGGAGCAGCGGTCATGGCTGCGGCGGGAGGCCGCCGCGCCGCGAATGGATCGCGCGGCTGCGCCGGCGCGCCGCCGGTCATGACGAATTCGATGAAGCCGCCGCCATAGCCGCCCGCAGCGATGGCCGGTTGCGCCGCGCCGGCCGCGACGCCAGCGGTAAGCAGGATGCGCCAGATTGGAGACATTGTTCGATCCCGAGCGCGCGCCGAAGCGCATAGAAGCGATACGGGACCGTAACATGTACAATTTGTGTTGCGAGATTTACGTATTGACGTGGTTATACGAAAGATAATTCCCGGGAATTACGATGAATATTCCGACAATGATTACGGTTGCCAATTTGTAAAGGCCAAAGTCATCGCTCGCCGACAGTCTCCGCCCGGCCGCCGCCGCGATGGAGCAGGGCGCGGGCCCTGGCGAAAACGGGCGCGCGCAGGCCCGCAACGTCGAGCCCCAGCGCGACGGCGCCGTAAACGCCGGCGCCGACGACGATCTGACTCGCCAGCGTCAGCATGCAGGGCGTCCAGGTTCGCATGGGCCAAAGCACGGCGACCATGGCGCCGGCGCCGAGCCCGATCGCGCCAAGGTCGCGCAGGCTCGGCCAGCGTGGCCGCGAGGCGAGCGCGAAACAGACGAGCGCGACGAGCGCGGCGACATAGGCGCCGCTCTGCGCGACGGCGAGGCTGGAGGCGTCCGAGCCGCGCGGCAGGACAGCGACCAGCAGGGGCGTTCCGGCGCAGCCGATTACCGCCGCGCCGATCAGCGGCACCGTCTTCTTCTGGATCTGGAAGATCGGATTGATCGCGAAATTGATCATGGTCAGCGCAAACAGGCCGGGCAGCATCAACGTCAGATACTGGCCGAACGGCCCACGAAATTGCGCCGGCACCACCAGCGCCTCGACCGAGGGCAGCGTCAGCAGCACGCCGATGCAGGCCGGCGCGATGACCGCCAGCACGATCGTGATGTTGCGCGCGATCTGCTCTTTTGCGCGGTCGATGCCGTGCGTCTCGTGCGCGGCGACCGCGATCTGGAACAGGAGCACATCGAGCGCCGAGCCGATCGCCTGCACCGCGCGCAGGCCGAGGTCGAAGGCGAGCGAGAACTGGCCGGTCTCCGCGAAGCCGTAATATTTGGCGACGAGCGAGCGATTGACGAAGGGAATGAGCAGATAGAGCAGGTTCGCCGTGATGATCGGCAGGGCGTAGGCGAGATAGGAGCGCCCGAGATCGAAGTTCGCGCGCTTCGGTTCGCTGTGGGCATCGGTCAGCGCGCGCCGCGACGCGACGATCGAGCCGGCGATGGAGACGATGGCGCCGAGCAGCGCCATTTTCGCCGACTGGAACACGAAGGCCGCGCCCGTCGTCAGCGCCAGCGACAGCGCGTTCTTGACGATGACGAGGCGGCCGTACTGCTTGTCGTCGAACCGCGCGCGCGCGAGGCCGGTCGAATAATCGAACAGGCCGTTGACGACGGCGGTCGCGAGCGAAAGGCCGATCAGCGCGTGCGACAGGCCGAATTCGAGGCCCGACATCAGCACTGCGCTGACGACGACCGTCAGCCCGACGGCCAGAATGGCGAAGGCGGTGTCGAGCGTCGCGCGCACCTGCGGCTCGTCCTGCCGGGTGCGCTGCGAATAGAAGCGGATCGCCGACAGCCGGATCCAGTCGAAGACGGCGGTCTGGATGACGAGGCCGAGCGCCAGCGCCAGCGCGAAGCGGCCGTATTCCTCGGGGCCGAGGAATTTCGCGACGATCAGCCCGATCACGAAATTGAAGAGGGCGTTAACCACGAAGGCGAGCAGCACCTTCATGCGCGCCGCTCCGGTGAGCGCGCGCGCAACGACGGGCGAGGTGGCGCATCGCGGCGGATCATCGTCGCTTGATAGCGCACGGCGAATAAGAAAGTCTTGCGGGGGCGGCGCCTTCAGCGCCGCCTCGCTGGAGCGTTGGAAGGCCGTTCGCGTCGGCGGCGGCGAACACGCCCGGCGCAGAAGCGCGCGCTCCGGCTTCCATCTCTATGCGCCCTCGTGCGCGCAGATGCCCGCCTGAACGCGCGCGCTCATGGATTTCCTTGTCGAGAAGCGAAAGAAAATGGCGCGCCGGAACGATTGACGACGGGCGGGCCTAGCCGCCTTTGACCAGCAGGATCGGCGCTTCAGCGGCGATGGCGCGCACCGGCGTCACGCCGAAGGGGTCGCCGTCGACCTGCGCGGCTGTGGCTGCGGCGGCCGACATCGTCGCCTCGGCGACTTCGAAGATGCGCACGCCGGGGCCTTCGAGCCCGCGACCCGACAGCAGGCGCCAGCCGATGCGCAAGAGCGCGCCCAGACTGTCGTCGGTCAAGGCGACGAGCGCGAGGCCGGGCCGGGTCGCGGCCGTCTGCGGCGCGATGATGTAATCGCCGCCGTAGCGCGCGGCATTGGCGCAGATGGCGAGCCGGCAGCGCAATTCCCCGGCCGCTGTCGTCACGATGAGGTCCGGCGTCCTCGTGCGGCCCTTCTGCGCGAAGGCGGCGACCACGTAGGCCCATTTGCCGAGCGCGCTCTTGAGCCGTGGCGAGGCGCGCGCGACGACGGCGGCGTCGAGCCCAGCCGAGGCCATCAGCACGAACGGGCGTCCATTGGCGAGACCGTAATAGAGCGGCTCGGTTCGTCCCGCCCGGATCGCCGCCGCGATGGTTTCGGCGTCGCGCGCCGCGCGCGTTTCCAGCGCCAGCACATTGGCGGTTCCGCCCGCGACAATGGCGAGCGCCGGACACGCGCCGTCGATCGCGCGCAGGCCGGCGACCGCCTCGTTGATCGTGCCGTCGCCGCCGTGCACGGCGATCACGTCGAAGCCCGCGCCGATGTCGGCGACGATACGCTCGATGTCGCCGCGCGATTGCGAGATCATGCTGTCGACCGCAAGGCCATCGCGCACAAGCGCATCGCCTATTGCCGCGATCTTGCGCGGCGCGTAGCCGCGCGCTTTCGGATTGGCGACGATGAGCACGCGCCGCATCGCGATCCGCGCGTCGCTCACGGTATGTCGATCAGCCGGAGATAATCGGCGCGCGCGGCGACAAGAGCGCTGCGGCAATCCTGGCTCAGCGCGGCCTTCTGCGCCGCGGCTTCTTCGCTGTCGGGCAGCGCGGCGTCGCGTCCGTAAGCCTTGTTGAGACGCGGCAGCGCAATTCTCTCGCCGCAGCGCGCCTGGATCGCGAAATTGCCCGGCAGATACATGTCGCGCCGGTCCTTGGCGACATAGGCGCTGACCAGCGTCGGCAGCATGACGATGGATGCGTCGAGCTGCTTCGTCGCGAACGGCGAGGGCGCGGATGAGCGGATCTGGTAGAAGGTCACGTCGTTGGGCGCGCGGCGCACGGACGAATAATCGTTGGGCGCCCACAGCGGCATGCGGCCCGTCCCCGTGAAGGAATTGGGCTGGTGGTCGCCGAACACCATCAGCACGTAGGGCCGCCCCGTCTCCTTCTCGCGCGCCTGCAACGCCAGTTCGAGCATGGCGATGGCCGTCTCGGTCGAGCGGTAGCGCGCGATATACTCGTTAAGCTCGCAGACGCCGCGCGCATTGGTCTCGCCATTGAAGCGATAGGGCATCTCCGCCTCCCCGCCGAAGCGCGTGCAGGGATGCGGCGAATGGTTCTCCATCGTCAGCATGTAGGAGAACAGCGGCTTCGTCTTGTCGGTCCCGGCGAGCTTGTCGAGATACCGCTTCATGATGTCGGTATCCTCCGCGAACCACGGCTCCTTGATCTTCAGATCCTCGCCGTCGACGAAACGGTCGAAGCCGTAGCGCCCATAGGCCGCGCGCGATCCGTAGAACGTGCCTTCCACCGGATAGAGCGCGAGCGTCTGGTATCCGCGCGCCTTCAGATAGGTGGCGAGCGAGGCTTTGACGTAGGGCGCGAGTTCGACATGGGTGTAATAGCCGGCATAGCCGAACAGGCGCGAGGGGATGCCGGTGATCGTCTCGAATTCGCTGATCCAGGTGCCGCCGCCGATGGCGTGCACGCTCAGTTCGCCTTGCAACTGCCCGGCGCTGGAGGCCGGGAACAGCGGCGAGGTTACGGCGGGCGTCGTCGGGAAGACCCTCGATATGTCGAAGGTCGATTCCAGAAGCACGATCGCGATGTTCGGCAGTTGGTCCGGCGCGCGCGGCTTGAGATAGGCGGCGGGGTCGCCGACCGCCGGCGCGGCAACGGCGCCATCGAGCGCCAATTGCCGGAAGGGCGTCGGCGCATGCGACTCGTAGCGCGCGGTCAGCGCGAGAAAGGGAACGGCGCCGACCAGCTTTTCGATCATCACCAGCCCTTCGGGCGTATTGGCGATCTCGGCGTAATCGTGGCCCTGCACCGCCGTTTCCAGCCGCCGGGCGAATTGCGCGACAGCCGTCCAGCCCAGCGTTAAGGCGAGCGCGACCGCCAG
>JASGFP010000122.1:0-10591 GCA_047605445.1 Rhodoblastus sp. | reverse complement strand
AGGAGGAAGAGGACGAGGAAGAAGAAGAGCACGTCGAGCAGATCGGCGGCGACGCAATGGAGGAAATGCCGCGCCGCCAGCCGCGCCTGCGTCGCCAGTACAAGATTCAGGAAGTCATCAAGCGCCGGCAGGTGCTTCTGGTGCAGGTCGTGAAGGAAGAGCGCGGCAACAAGGGCGCGGCGCTCACCACATACCTGTCGCTCGCCGGCCGCTATTCCGTGCTGATGCCCAACACGGCGCGCGGCGGCGGCATTTCGCGCAAGATCACCGACGCCGGCGACCGCAAGCGGCTGAAGACCATCGCGCAGGATCTGGAAGTGCCCGACGGCATGGGCGTCATCCTGCGCACGGCGGGCGCCTCGCGCACCCGGCAGGAAGTGCGCCGCGACTTCGAATATCTGATGCGCATGTGGGAGACGGTGCGCGAGACGACGTTGCGCTCGTCGGCGCCGACGCTGGTCTACGAGGAAGGCTCGCTCATCAAGCGCGCGATCCGCGATCTCTACAACAAGGAGGTCGACGAGGTCGTCGTTTCAGGCGAGACCGGCTTCCGCGAAGCCAAGGACTTCATGCGGCTCTTGATGCCGAGCCACGTGCGCAACGTGCATATGTGGCGCGAGCCGCAGGGCGTGTTCGTGAAGTCGGGCGTGGAGACGCAACTCGACGCGATGTTCTCGCCGCAGGTGACGTTGAAGTCAGGCGGCTATCTCGTCATCAACCAGACCGAAGCGCTGGTCGCCATCGACGTGAACTCGGGCCGCTCGACCCGCGAGCACAATATCGAGGACACGGCGCTGCGCACCAATCTGGAGGCGGCCGACGAGGTTGCGCGCCAGTTGCGTCTGCGCGATCTCGCCGGCCTCATCGTCGTCGATTTCATCGACATGGAGGAGCCGCGCAACAATCGCGCCGTCGAGCGCCGCATCAAGGATGCGCTCAAGAACGACCGCGCGCGCATCCAGGTCGGCCGGATCTCGCATTTCGGCCTGCTGGAAATGTCGCGCCAGCGCATCCGCACCGGCGTGCTGGAGGGCTCGACGATCCCCTGCCCGCATTGCGCGGGCGCGGGCACCGTGCGCTCCACCTCCTCCATCGCGCTGCACGTGCTGCGGGTGCTGGAAGAAGCGCTCATCAAGAGCGCTTCGCACAACATCATCGTGAAGACGCGCACGAACGTCGCGCTCTACATCCTCAATCAGAAGCGCGCGCATCTGCGCGAGATCGAGCGCCGTTTCGGCGTCGAAATCTTCGTCATGGCCGACGATACGCTGACCGGCTCGACCTATCACGCGCTGGAACGCGGCGAGCCTGCGACGGGCACGCCGGAACCGATGTTCGTCGACCCGGCCCTGTTCGAAGCCGACGAGGAAATCGACGAGGCGGATGAGGCGGACGAGGACGCCGAAGAGACGGCCGAGGCCGAAAGCGATTCCGACGGCGAGGATGGCGAGGACGAGGGCGACGGCCAGACCGAGGGACGCCGCGCACGCGAGGGCCGCGACGAGGACGACGAGGACGGCCAGCGCCGCGGTCGCCGCCGCCGGCGCCGGCGTCGCGGACGCGGCGGGGATCGCGAAGGCTCGATTTCCGCCGATGCGCCGCAGCCCTCCGACGAGGGCCTGGCTGTCGTGGCCGAAGCCAACGGCGATTTCATGCAGGCCGGGGTTCCGGCGGAACGGTCCGGCGCGGGCTTCTGGGCGCGCGAGAATTCCGATCGTCCCGAGCCGTTCCACGCGCCCGACATCGCGGAAGGCGCAACGGCGGAAGCCTCCGAACCCGTCGCCGCCGCGCATGCCGAGCCCCCTGCCATCGCAGAGGCGCCAGCGCCGCGGCCGCCGGAACTGAAACTGGTAGAGCCGACCCATGCGGAAGAGCCGGCTCCCGCGCCAGTCGCGCCGGAAGCGCAGGCCCCCGCCGCAGAGCCGGAGGCCGCGCCGCAGCCGCCGCGCGCGATCGAGCAGCCGCGCGCCGACATAGGGCGGGTGATCACCGAGGCCGATCCCAACGCGCCCAAAAAGGGCGGCTGGTGGCAGCGCGCCAAGGCGTCGATCACAGGCAATTGAGCATCGAGGGCGCCGGCGAACAACCGGCGCCCTTTTCGCTTCAGCAGACGATCGCCGCGCGGCGGCGGCGCGGCCTCGGTCGATTATTGCGCGGCGAGCACACGGTCGATCAGGCCGTTGTCTGCGGGCGCCAATCCGTCGAGCATCAGCAGCGCGAGACCGTGCACGACCGACCATGACTTGAGCGCGAAGACGTCCGGATCGACGCCGTCCGGCGCCATGGACGCTGCATTTTCGCGCAGGAAGGTCGCGGCGTCGGCGTGGCGCGGAATCATCGCCGGACCTGAAAACATCAGGCGGAACAGCGCCGGATTGTTCAGCGCGAAACGAACATAGGCCGCGCCGGTCGCCTGGAAGGCCGCGCCGCCGCCCGCCGGCGCCGCGCCGAAGGCGGCGCGCTGATCTTCGCCCAGCCTGCGAAACCCTTCCTCCGCCAGCGCGGACAGCAAAGCGTGCTTGTCCGGAAAATGACGGTAGACGGCGGTGGCGCTGACGCCGACGTTGCGCGCAGCGGCGCGCAGCGACAACTCGCCGCCGCCCTGCCCGTCCAGCAGACGCAAGCCCTCCGCAATCAGCGCGGCGCGCAGATCGCCGTGGTGGTAGGAGGCCGTGTCGCCGGTTACATTTGACATGTTGACACTGTTATCATCTGCTGTATGTTAATGCGATCAACATACGGGGGAGGCTCGTCATGTCCAAAATCGAAAGCTTCGTTCGCGACACGGTCGCCAAGGGGATCGACGCCGTCGCCAGTTTCAACCGCGCGCGCCTGCCCCACGACGATAACGCCTACCTTCATGCGATCCACGAGCCGATGAAGCAGGAGCTGACGCTCGAGGAACTCGAGGTGACCGGCGCCATTCCGCGCGAGCTGGACGGCCGCTACCTGCGCATCGGCCCCAATCCGGCCAATCCGGACCCGAAGGGCTATCACTGGTTTTCCGGCGACGGGATGGTGCATGGGCTGGCGCTCCGCGACGGCAAGGCGCTGTGGTATCGCAACCGCTGGATCAGGTCCAAGGCGGTGGCCGAAGCGACCGGCCTGCCGGCCGCGCCCGGCCCGCGGCATATCTTCGATACCGTGAACACCAATGTCGTCGGCATCGCCGGCCGCGCCTGGGCGTTGGTCGAGGCCGGCTCCTATCCGGTGTCGCTGAGCGACACGCTCGAGGAACAGGCCTACGAGCGCTTCGGCGACACGCTGCAGGGCAGTTTCACCGCCCATCCGCATCGCGATCCGCTGACCGGCGAGTTCCACGGGATCTGCTACGAAGGCCCCGACATGAACAAGATCCGGCATGTCGTCGTTTCCGCCGAAGGCCGGGTCGTCCGCGAATTGCCGGTCGGGGTCGAGCATGGCCCCTCGATCCACGATTGCGCGATCACGCAGCGCTACGTCGTCATCCTCGACCTGCCGGTGACTTTCTCGGTGAAGGCGCTGCTCGGCGGGCACAAGTTCCCCTACCGCTGGAACCGGGAGCACAAGGCGCGCGTCGGCCTGCTGCCGCGCAACGGCGGGGCGGACGAGATCGTCTGGATCGACTGCCCGCCGGTCTACATTTTCCATGTCGCCAACGCCTATGACGATTCCAACGGCGACGTCGTGATCGATTCCTGCGTTTACGAAACCATGTTCGCCGGCGAAACCGGCGGGCCGGACGGCCGCAACCTCGGCCTGCAACGATGGACGATAGACCCGCGCGCGAAAACGATCGACGTGCGCACCATCGACTCGACGCCGCAGGAGTTTCCCCGGCCCGACGAGCGACGTTTCGGCCAGCCCTATCGCTACGCCTTCACGATGGCGCTGCCCGACGGCGATTTCGCCATCGCGCGCACGCAGCTCTTCAAGCACGATCTGGAAACGGGCAAGCGCGAGGTCCACGATTTCGGCGCCAACCGCCACCCCGGCGAATTCGTGTTCGCGCCGCGCAGCGACGACGCGCCCGAGGGCGACGGCTGGCTGATCGGGCTGGTCGTCGACATGAACGACGAGACGACCGAACTTGTCATCATCGACGCGACGAAATTCGAGGAAGAGCCGATAGCGCGCGTGAAAATTCCGCACCGCGTGCCGCCGGGTTTCCACGGCAACTGGGTCGCCGACGCCGACATGCGCGCCTGAGGGCGGCTCAAAAAGAAAACGCCGGGCTCTCGTCCGGCGTCTTCGTTTCCGGCGACCCGCCTCAGGCGGGCACGCTCTCCAGGGTCGGATAATCCGTGTAGCCTGCGGGGCCTTCGGAGTAGAAGGTCTCCATGTTCCAGGCGTTCATCGGCGCATTCCGCTTTAGCCGCTCGACGAGATCGGCGTTGGAAATGAAGTCCTTGCCGAAGGACACGGCGTCGGCCTCGCCCCTTGCCAGAACCTCCGCCGCCGTCTCGCGCGTAAGACCCTCGTTGGCGATCCACGGGCCGCCGAACGCCTTGCGCAGCTGCGGGCCGAGACGCGGCTCCTTGAGGGATTCGCGCGCGAACATGAAGGCGATCTTGCGCTTGCCCAGTTCGCCGGCCACATAGCCGAACGTCCTGGCTGGATCGCTGTCGCCCATCGAATGCGCGTCGCAGCGCGGGGCGACATGCATGCCGACGCGATCGGCGCCCCAGACGTCGATGCAGGCGTCGGCGACCTCGAGCATGAGCCGCGCGCGGTTCTCGATCGGGCCGCCATAACGGTCGGTGCGCTTGTTGGAGCCGTCCTGCAGGAACTGGTCGATGAGATAGCCGTTGGCGCCGTGAATTTCGACGCCGTCGAAGCCGGCCTTCTTCGCGTTTTCCGCGCCACGTTTGAAAGCGGCGACGACGCCAGCGATCTCGTCGGTTTCGAGCGCGCGCGGGACAGGCAGTTCGCGCTTGGGTCGCAGCAGGCTGACATGGCCGGTCGCAGCAATCGCGCTTGCCGAAACCGGAGGCTGGCCATCGTGATATTGCGGGTCGGAAATGCGGCCGACGTGCCAGAGCTGCATCATGATGCGGCCGCCGGCGGCGTGGACGGCGTCGACCGCCTGCTTCCAGCCGGCCGTCTGCGCGTCCGACCAGCAGCCGGGCGTCGAGGGATAGCCGACGCCTTGCGGCGAAACGGAGGTCGCCTCGGTGATGATGAGGCCGGCCGACGCGCGCTGCGCGTAATATTCGGCCATAAGCGCATTGGGGACGCGGCCCGGCATGGTCGCGCGGTTGCGCGTCAGCGGCGCCATAACGATGCGGTTGGGCGCCTTGATCGCGCCGAACGAAATCGGATCGAACATCGAGGTCATGCGACTTTCCAGTTTCAGGGGAGATGCGGCAGGATAGCCGCGGGATGGACGCACAGATAGAGCGCGACAGCATAGGCTCAACGCCACGCGCGCATTGGCGCGGCCGCAGGCGACAAATCGGGCGCGCGGCTCTCGTGGGCTTGGCGCTGTGGGGGACGCTCGCCTATCTCGCCCTTCCCGCCTTCTGGCGTCACGAGGACAGGAGCGGCCTTGCCGGACGCGCGATGGTGACGCGCACGGCGGCTGATATCCCCGGCGACCCGATCAATTTCGGGCTGGTCGGTTCCGAGCGCGAGGTCGTCTGCGCCTTCAACGCCGCCGGCTGGTCGGCCGCCAATCCGACGACGCTCGACACGGCGCTGCGCATCGTCGGCAGCGTGGCGCTGCGCCGCCCCTATCCGGCGGCCCCGGTCAGCCCGCTCTATTACGACGGGCGGCGCGAGGACCTCGCCTTCGAGAAAAGCGAGGGCGGCAGCGCCGACCAGCGCCATCACATCCGCCTGTGGCGCGTGGCCGAAGCCAGCGACACGCAGCGTCCGACATGGCTCGGCTCGGCTTCGTTCGACCGCGGCGTCGGCTTCAGCCGCTACACGTTGCAGGTGACGCACCACATAGCGCCGAATGTCGACGCCGAGCGCGACTTCGTCGCCGAACAGCTCGCCAGCGTGGGCATGGTCCACAATCTCTACGAGATCGCCGGCGTCGGCCCGACGCTCGCCGGCCGCAACGGCGGCGGCGATCTCTATTTCACCGACGGCGAGGCGATGGTCGCGGTGCTGTCGCCGGAGTGCAAGGAGAGCGCGCGGAAAACGCCGGCGCCCGGCGGCGAACCCTGGCAGAAGATCTTCAAGGACGCGATCTGGTCGGCGCTGCGGCGTGTGATGGGGGCGCTGGCGACCCTTTAGCGCGATTCATCAATCGCTCGATTATTTGCGAGTCGTCAGAGTCGGTTGGTTGCCGTTCTTCAACCAATCTCTCATCCGTTCAATCGCCTCGGCGACATCGGCTTCAGACCCGGCGTAGGACAGGCGCAACGTGCGGGCGCCGCGCGCGCGGTCGAAATCCACGCCCGGCGTCGCGGCGACGCCGGCCTCTTCCAGCAGGCGTTTCGAGAAGTCGAGCGAGTCGTTGGTGAAGCGGCCGACATCCGCATAGATGTAGAAAGCGCCGTCGGGCGGATGGAAATCGCCCAGGCCCATTTGTGGAAGCGCCGCCATCAGCGCCGCGCGGTTGCGCGCATAGCTCGCCTTCACAGCTTCCAGTTCGTCGCGCGCATCGAAGGCGGCTTCCGCCGCCACCTGGCTCAGGAACGGCACGGAGATCGCCAGCGATTGCTGCAACCGCTCGACCGGGCGCACGAAGTCTTCCGGCACGACCAGCCAGCCGACGCGCCAGCCGGTCATGCAGTAATATTTGGAAAAGGAATTCACGACGACCGCCGCGCCGCTGTATTTCAGCGCCGTCTCGGCGGGCCGCTCGTAGGTCAGGCCGTGATAGATTTCATCCGAGATGAAGGCGAGCCCGAGACGATCGCAGGTCTCGCAGATTTCGCGCAGCGCGTCGGCGGTCATCATCACGCCCGAGGGATTGGCCGGGCTCATCAGCAGCACGCCTTTCAGCGGCTTTTCGCGATGGGCGGCCTCGATCATTTCGGCCGTCACGGCATGGCGCGTCGCCGCGCTCGTTTCGAGCGGGACGCAGACGCTGCCGAGCGCCCCGAGAATGTTGACGTAGGCGGGATAGCCGGGCGCGGCCACCGCGACGCGGTCGCCGGCGTCGAACAGCGCAAGAAAACTCAGGATGAAGCCGCCGGACGATCCGGTCGTGACGACGACGCGCTGCGGGGCGACGTCGACGCCGTAGGTCTCGCCGTAGTGGCGCGCGATACGGGCGCGCAGCGAGGCGCGGCCGAGCGAATCCGTGTAGCCGACCCGGCCGCCCTGCAAGGCGGCGATGGCGGCGGCGCGGACGGTCGCCGGCGGCGGGGCGCCGGGCTCGCCGACCTCCAGATGCATGATGCGCCGGCCCTGCGCCTCCAGAACGCCTGCCTCGCGCAACACGTCCATCGCCAGGAACGGCGCGACGGCGCTGCGGCGGGAGGGGGCGAGGCGGGCGTTGCGGCGGTCCATGAGGGCTCCTTCGGGGCGCCTCATAGCAGGCGGGCGGCGCCCGGCGAAGCCCGGCCTATTTCCGGCCACCATTGCAGCCGATAGGATTGCGCGACGATCGCCCGATCCAAATGACCCCAAGGCCCGTTTCGACCGCCCGATGACCCTGACGCGCACGTCCCGGCCGGCCATCGCCGCCGTCGCCGCCCTTTCCCTGCTCTGCGCCGCTTCGCCGCCCGCCACCGCGCAGCAGGGCGTCGCCATCATCCGCGATGCGGAGACCGAACAGCTCCTGCGCGACTACACCGCGCCTGTTTTCCGCGCGGCGGGCATCAACACGGGCGCGGCCAAGATCATTCTGGTCGGCGACCGCGGCTTCAACGCCTTCGTCGCCGACGGGCAGAAGATTTTCATCAATACCGGCGCGCTGATGGACGCCAAGACGCCGAACGAAATCATCGGCGTGCTGGCGCACGAGAGCGGGCACATCGCCGGCGGCCATCTCGTGCGGCTGCATCAGGAACTCGCGCGCGCGCAGATCATGGCCATCGCGGGCATGCTGGTCAGCGCCGGCGCGGTGGCCGCGCAAATGCAGACATCGCGCGGCGGCAATCGCCAGACGCAGGTCGGCATGGACCAGGCGGGCATGGCCGGCGTCCTGCTCGGGCCGCAGGAACTGGTGCGCCGTTCGCTGCTGTCCTACCAGCGCGGCGAGGAGCAGGCGGCCGATCGCGCGGCGGTGAAATATCTGACCGCGACCGGCCAGTCGGCCAAGGGCATGCTGACGACGTTCGAGCGTTTCGCCAACGAATCCTTGTTCAAGACCTCGTCCATCGACCCTTATGTCCTGTCTCATCCCCTGCCGGCGGAGCGCATCTCCGCATTGCAGGACGCGGCGCAAAGGAGCCCCTATTTCGAGACGAAGGATTCGCCCGCGCTGCAGGCCCGCCACGACATGATGCGCGCGAAGCTGTTCGGCTTCATGGGCGATCAGGCCGAAATCGCCCGCCGCTATCCGATCAGCGACAATTCGCTGCCTGCGCGCTACGCCCGCGCCATCTCCAACTATCGGTTCGGCCGGCTCGGCGAGGCGTTGCAGGCGATCGACGGACTGGTCGCGGCGCAACCGGCCAATCCCTATTTTCAGGAACTGAAGGGCCAGGTGCTGATGGAGAGCGGACGGGCGCAGGCCGCCCTGCCCTACCTGCGCAAGGCGATGGCCATGGCGCCCAACGCCACGCCGATCGCGGTTCTGCTCGGCCACGCGCTCGTCGGCGCGGGCGGAACGGCCAACGACAAGGAGGCCGTGCGCATTCTCGGCAAGGCGACGCAGCGCGACCCGGATTCGGCGGAAGGCTTCCAGTATCTGGCGATGGCCTACGACAATCTGGGCGACCGGGCGAATTCGCAGCTCGCCTCGGCGCAGGCCATGTTCGTTTCTGCGCAATATGTGGAGGCGCGCACGCAGGCCAAGCGGGCGCAGGACCAGTTCAAGCAGGGTTCGCCCGGCTGGCTGCGCGCCGACGACATCCTGAACTACAGGCCGCCTAAATTAGACTGAAATCCGCCGATATGACTTTGGCGACATTCGTGAGTAAAAGCGGTCGGGATCGAACGGTCAGGCCGCGTTTCGCCACCCGGAGCACCCATGCAACCTTTCTTCGCCAAGACAGCCGCGCTTCTCCTCGCCGCGGCCGCGTTCGTCGCGTCGCCCGTGGCGCGCGCGCAATCCTTCACCGATGCGCAGAAGGCGGAGATCGGCAAGATCCTGCACGAATATCTCGTGCAGAACCCGGAAGTGCTGCGCGAGGCGATCACGGAGCTCAACAAGCGGGAGAAGGCGGAAGAAACCGCGCAGCGCGAAACCGCGATCGAGACGGTGAAGAGCCAGATATTCGATTCGAAATATCAGGTCGTCGTCGGCAATCCGCAGGGCAAGATCACGCTGGTCGAGTTCTTCGACTACAATTGCGGCTATTGCAAAAAGGCGCTTGGCGACCTCTCGAAGCTCGTGAAGGAAAATCCGGACCTGCGAATCGTTCTTCGCGATTTCCCGGTGCTCGGCCCGGGCTCGGTGGAGGCCGCGCGCGTGGCCATGGCGACCGCCAAGCAGGTGCAGGGCGACAAGTTCTGGGCCTTCCACCAGAAATTGCTCGGCGGCCGCGGGCAGGCCGGCAAGGAGCAGGCGCTCGCCGCCGCCCGCGAGGCCGGCGTCGACATGGGCAAGCTGGAAAAGGACATGAACGGCCCGGATATCCGCGCGGGCTATGCGGAAGTCATGAATATCGCCGACAAGCTGTCGCTGACGGGCACGCCTTCCTGGGTCGTGGGCAAGGAAGTCATCGTCGGGGCCGTCGGCTATGACGAACTCAACAGCAAGATCGCCAATTTCCGCAAATGCGGGAAGACGGCCTGCAGCTGACAGCGGGCGGCGGCGGGCCTTTCCCTGCGGGTTCAAGACGGCTAGAACACCGGCCCGGGGCCGCAACGCCCGCCGGAATCGCCGATGACGACCGTCTATGTCCTGAACGGACCCAATCTCAATTTGTTGGGCGTGCGCGAACCAGCCACTTACGGCTCGGCGACGCTCGCCGACATCGAGACGCGCCTGCGCGCGCTCGCCGCGGCGCAAGGCATGGAGATCGTGTTCCGGCAGTCCAACAGCGAGGGCGACCTTGTGAACTGGATTCAGGAGGCGGGCCAGGCCGGCGCGCCGGTCATCCTCAACGCCGGCGCCTACACGCATACGTCGATTGCGATCCACGACGCGATCCGCGGCGCGAAGGCCGATGTGATCGAAGTGCATCTGTCGAACACACACGCCCGCGAAGCCTTCCGCCATCATTCCTACATTTCGCCCGTCGCCAGGGGCGTCATTCTCGGATTTGGCGCGCGTTCCTACGAACTCGCGCTGCAGTCCCTTTTCCCATCGCAATGAGCCGGAGCCCATGACGAAAAAGCCCGCCCCAAAACCCGCCGCCAAACCCGCCGCCGCTGCGGCGCGCGCCGGCGCCTCCGGCGTCGACGCCGAGCTGGTGCGCGAACTGGCCGGCCTCCTGTCGGACACCGACCTCACCGAGATCGAGGTCGAAAAGGGCGACCTGCGCATCCGCGTGGCGCGCGAGACCCGCTATGCGCTGGCGCCGGCCCCCGCGCCCGTGGCGAT
>JASGFP010000121.1:0-10662 GCA_047605445.1 Rhodoblastus sp. | reverse complement strand
GCGCGCGCCAGCCGCAGCCGATCGAACCGCCGCGCGCGGCTGCGCTTCAGGCGATCGAAGCCTTCGCCGCGCGCAACAAGGATGCGCGCGCGCTGTGGCTCGCCGACGGGCTGGAGCGGGGCGGCGCGCGCGCCTTCGCCGACAGGCTTTCGGCGCTGTTCGGATCGTCGCTGGAAATCGCCGCAGACGCGCACAATCCGCGCGGTCTCGCCGGCGCGCGCAACGAGGCGCAGGGCCTCGTCGTGCGCGTGTTGCGCGCCGGCGACGGCGCGCCGGATGGCGTGGTCCGCGCGCTCGATCTCAAGGGACTTCTGCTCGCCGAAGCGCCCTTCGCCTTCGGGGCAAGCGACGAGACGGATGCGAAGATCGTGCTGCCCGTCGAATTGCGCAACGAGGTCGCGCGGCTGGAAATTCGCGGCGAGCGCTCCGCTGGCGCCGTCGCGCTGCTCGACGACCGCTGGAAGCGGCGGCGCGTAGGGCTGGTCAGCGGCGCGAGCGCGGACGTGGCGCAGCCGCTGCTGGCGCCGAACTATTACGTCTCGCGCGCGCTCGGGCCTTACGCCGACGTGCGGGTCGCGCGGCCCGGCGCGCCCGATCCGATCGGCGCGCTGCTGGACGACGGCGTCGACATGCTCGTCGTTTCCGACATGGCGATCCCGCCCGGCGCGACGCACGACCGCCTGCAGAAATTCGTCGAGGACGGGGGTGCGCTGGTGCGCTTCGCCGGCACGCGCCTCGCCGGCGCCAATGACGATCTGACGCCGGTGCGCCTGCGCCGCACGGGCCGCGTGCTCGGCGGCGCGCTGTCGTGGGAGACGCCGAAGAAACTCGCTCCCTTCGACGACAAGAGCCCGTTCTCGGGCCTGCGAATCCCTGACGACGTGACGATTTCGCGTCAGGTTCTCGCCGAACCCGAACCCGGCCTCGCCGCGCGCACCTGGGCGCAGCTTGCCGACCAGACGCCGTTGGTGACGGCGGAAAAGCGCGGCAAGGGCCTGCTCGTTCTCTTCCACATCACGGCGGACACGACATGGTCGAATCTGCCGATTTCCGGGCTGTTCCCGGAAATGCTGCGCAAGGTGGCGACGCTTGCTGGTTCGAGCGCCAATGTCGCGCCGGCCGAACAGGATGTCGCGAACGGCGAGCAACCGCAGAAGATCGAGACGCTGGCGCCGCAGCGCATGCTCGACGGTTTCGGCGGCTTCGTCGCGCCGCCCGCAACCGCGCGCGCGATCCGCGCCGATTTTCAGGGACCAGCGAGCCTCGACCATCCGCCGGGTTTCTACGGGCCGGCCGATTCGGCGGTCGCCGTCAATGCGCTGGAAGCTGAAGCGAAGCTCGTCGCCGTGGACCTGTCGGGCGTTGCGGGCCGCCGCATCGAACTCGCGCAGGCGCAGGCCATCGACCTGCGCGCGCCGCTGATGGCGGCGGCTTTCCTGCTGCTGCTCGCAGATGCGGTCGCCTCGCTGTGGCTGTCGGGCGGCCTGCCGCGCCTCGGCGCGCGGCGCGCGAGCGCGGCTCTGCTGATCCTCGGCCTGTTGTCGCCCGTGCTGTTCGACGGCGCGCCGCGCTTCGTGGCGAGCGCGCAGGCGCAACAGCAGAAGCCGGCGGCCAAGAGCCCGGCCAAACGCGACATGGACGCCGCGCTTTCGACGCGGCTCGCCTATATCGTGACCGGCGATGCGCGCGTCGACGAGACGAGCCGCGCCGGGCTCGTGTCGCTGGGCCAGACGCTGGCGCAGCGCACGGCGCTGACGCCGGGCGATCCCGTGGGCGTCGATCCAGCGCGCGACGAACTTGCCTTCTATCCGCTGATCTACTGGCCAATCGTCGCCACGGCGGCCCCGCCCTCGCCGCTCGCGACGCAGAAGATCGCCGCCTACATGAAGCAGGGCGGCACGATCGTGTTCGACACGCGCGACGCCCTGACGGCGCGCGCGGGAGCGACGACGCCGGAGGGCGAATGGCTGCGCAAGATGCTGGAAGGCGTCGACGTGCCCGAACTGGAACTCGCGCCGCGCGATCACGTCATCACCAAGACGTTTTATCTCATCGACAATTTCGTGGGGCGGACCGCCAACGGCCAGACGTGGATCGAAGCGCTGCCGCCGGAACCGCCGAACGGCGAGGCGCGGCCGGCGCGCGCGGGCGACAGCGTGTCGCCCATCGTGATCGTGTCGAACGATCTCGCCGCGGGATGGGCGGGAGACCGCTACGGCGAGCCGCTCTATCCGCTCACCCCCGGCGGCCCGCGCCAGCGCGAAATGGCGCTGCGCGGCGGCGTCAATCTCGTAATGTACACGCTGACCGGCAATTACAAGGCCGACCAGGTGCATGTGCGCGACCTCCTGAACAGGCTGGGGCATTGAGCGCATGAACGCCTATTCCCTCGCCTTCACGCCGCTCGTCGCGCCCTGGCTCATGATCGCGCTCGGCGTGTGCGGCGCGCTCGTCGTCGCGCTGGCGATCTATGCGCGACGGCCGGGCGCGTGGCTGCGCGCGCTCGGTCTGGCGTTGATGCTGCTGGCGCTCGGCGATCCCTCCTTCGTGCGCGAGGATCGCGAGCCGCTGAAGGACACGGTCGCTCTCGTGCTCGATACGAGCGGCAGTCAGTCGATTGCGGAACGGCCGAAGCAGGTCGCCGCCGCGCGCGAGGAACTGGAAAAGAAGCTGAACGCGCTCGGCAATGTCGATGTGCGCGTGGTCGAGAGCGGGCGCAGCGAGGCGGAAGCCGACGGCACGAAGCTCTTTTCCGCGCTCAACGCCGGCCTTGCCGACGTGCCCATGGAGCGGCTCGGCGCGGTCGTGATGGTGACGGACGGCATCGTGCACGATGCGCCCGACACCTTGCAGAAACTCGGCTTCAAGGCGCCGCTGCACGTTCTCGTCACCGGCCATGAAGGCGAGCGCGACCGGCGCATCGAGCTCGTCGAGGCGCCGCGCTTCGGCATCGTCGGCAAGACGCTGACGCTGGAGGCGCGCGTGATCGACGCCGGCGGCGGCAATGCGCCCGTGACGCTGCGTGTGCGCCGCGACGGCGAAGAGATCGCGCGCGTCCGCGGGCTGCCCGGCGAAGCGCTGCAGATTCCCGTGACGATCGAGCATGGCGGCCCCAATGTCGTGGAGCTGGAAGTCGACGCTGCTGCCGGCGAACTGACCGAAATCAACAACAAGGCGGTCGTCACCGTCGACGGCGTGCGCGACAAGCTGAAGGTGCTGCTGGTCTCGGGCGAGCCGCACAATGGCGAGCGCATGTGGCGCAACCTCCTGCGCTCCGACGCGAATGTGGAGCTCGTGCATTTCACCATCCTGCGCCCGCCGGAGAAGCAGGACGGCACGCCGATCAACGAACTTTCGCTCATCGCCTTTCCGACGGCCGATCTGTTCGGACGCAAGATCAAGGATTTCGATCTCATCATCTTCGACCGCTATTCGAACCAGAGCGTGCTGCCGTCGATCTACCTCGACAATATCGTGCGCTACGTAAACGAAGGCGGCGCGCTGCTGATCGCGGCCGGTCCGGATTTCGCCACGCAGGAAGGCTTATTTTTTTCGCCGCTCGGCCGCATCGCCCCGGCAAGACCGACCGGCGATCTCGTCGAACGCGCGTTTCGCGCACGAGTCTCGGAAGCGGGCAAGAAACATCCGGTCACACGCGGCCTGCCGGGCGCGGAAGCCGAGCCGCCGCGCTGGAGCGACTGGTTCCGCCAGGTGAACGTGACGGCGACGCGCGGGCAGAGCATTCTCACCGGCGCGAGCGACAGGCCGCTTCTGGTGCTGTCGCGCGAGGGCAAGGGCCGCGTCGCGCAATTGCTGACCGACCAGATGTGGTTGTGGGCGCGCGGCTACGACGGCGGCGGCCCGTATCTCGAAATTCTGCGCCGGCTGGCGCACTGGCTGATGAAGGAGCCGGATCTCGAGGAAGAGATTTTGCGCGCGGGCGCGCATGGGCGGCAATTGCAGATCGAACGCCAGACGCTCAAGGATCGCATCGAACCGGTGACGGTGACGGCGCCGTCGGGCGCGAGCGCGCAAGTCACGCTGGCGCCGGTCGAGCCGGGGCTAGCGCGCGCGACATATGAAGCGCGCGAACTCGGTCTCTACAAATTGGCCGAAGGCGACCTGACCGCGCTGGTCAATGTCGGGCCTGCAAATCCGCGCGAATTTCAGGATGTGGTCTCGACGCAGGATCGACTGCGCGACATTGCGCAGGCGAGCGGCGGCACGATCCGGCGCATTGCGGCGAGTGAGGGCCGCGACGCCTCCGGCGCGCTGACGCTGCCACGCGTCGCCTCCGTGGGGCCAGGCTCGACGGCGGGCGGCGCGGACTGGATCGGCGTGCGGCGCACGGATGCGCATGTCGTGCGCGGCGTCGGCGTGTCGCCATTGGCGCTGGGTCTTGCGGGCCTTGCCGTGCTGCTGGCGGCTTTCGTTGCGGCGTGGCTGGCGGAGGGGCGGCGTAGGGCCTGAACCAACGGCGCCTATGCGCCGCGATCGAGCAGCCGCTTGAAATCGACCCACGCGCGCTGCGCTTCGGCCTTGGCGGCAGCCGAGGCTTCGCCCATGCCAAAATAGCCGTGGATCAGGCCATGTCCATGATGGCGTGTCGTTTCGACGCCCGCGGCTTCGAGCGCGTCGGCATAGGCCTGGCCTTCGTCGCGCAGCGGATCGAAGAAGGCCGTGCAGACGACGGCCGGCGCAACGCCTGCGAGATTTTTCGCGCGCAAGGGAGAGACGCGCCAGTCGTCGCCGCTCGCGCCGGCGCCCAGATAGTGGCGCGCGAACCAGGCCATCGTCGCAAGAGTGAGAAAATAGCCCGACGCATTCTCTCGCCGCGAGGGATAATGCGCGTTCTGCGCCGCATCGGCGTAGAGACCCGTCACATCGGTTACGGGATAGGCGAGCAATTGTCCGCAAAGCGCAAGGCCAGCGTCACGCGCGGCGATGGCGCAGGCCGCCGCCAGGTTGCCGCCCGCGCTGTCGCCTGCAACGCCGATACGGCGCGTGTCGCCGCCGAAATCGCCGATGCGCGCGGCGATGTCCTTCAGAGCGGCAAAGCAATCCGCGAAGGCTGCGGGAAAGGGCGCCTCGGGCGGGCGGCGATAGTCGACGGAGACGACGACGGCGCCTGTCGCCATCGCCAGCAATTGCGCCTGCCGTTCGTGCGTTTCGAGATCGCCGGCGACCCAGCCGCCGCCATGGAAAAAGACGACGGTCGCCGACGGCGCGGCCGCGACGCGATAGACGCGCGCTGGGATCTGGCCTTCGGCGCCCCTCAGGCTGACCGGACTGATTTCGGCCGACGATTGCAGCGGCGGCCGCGCGCGCGCCATGGCGACCAGCGAATCGCGCGCGCTCTGCGGGGTCATCGTGTCGGGGTCGCGCAGCGGCAGGAGAGGCAGGATTTCGGCGATGGCGGGATCGAGAGGCGTGGTCATGCGCGCAGTCTACGATCCGCTCCCGCACGCGCCAATCGCGCGGCGGGGAATGGCAGGGATGCGCGCCGGCGCGTCCCTCAGCTTTCAGCGCCGCAAAACCCGATGCGGATCATGTTGGTCGCGCCCGGCGTGCCGAAGGGGACGCCGGCGACGATGATGATGCGGTCGCCCTCCTGCGAAAAGCCCTCGCGATTGGAGAATTTGCTCGCGCGCCGCGCCATGTCGTCGATGTCGCTGGCGTCCTTCGTCACGATGGCGTGCACGCCCCACACCAGCGCGAGCCGACGCGCGGTGTCGCGGTTGGGCGTGAGCGCGAGGATCGGCGGTTGCGGGCGTTCGCGCGCGATGCGGAAAGCGGTCGAGCCGGAATCGGTCCAGGCGCACACGGCCTTGAGGTCGAGCGTCTCGGCCATGTCGCGCGCCGCGACCGCGATCGCGTCGGCGCCGCTCGGCTCGGGCGCTGCCGCGCGCTGCGCGGAGATGACGGCGCGATAGACCGAGTCCGTTTCCACTTCCTCGGCGATGCGGTTCATGGTCGAGACCGCCTCGACCGGATATTGGCCGGCGGCGCTTTCGGCCGAGAGCATGACGGCGTCGGCGCCCTCGAACACGGCGGTCGCGACGTCGGAGACTTCCGCGCGGGTCGGCACGGGCGACTGGATCATGGATTCCAGCATCTGCGTGGCGACGACCACCGGCTTGCCGGCGCGGCGCGTCATGCGCGTGATGCGCTTCTGCAGGCCCGGCACTTTTTCCAGCGGCATTTCGACGCCGAGATCGCCGCGCGCCACCATCAGCGCGTCTGACAATTCGATGATCTCGGCGAGACGCGAAATCGCCTGCGGCTTCTCGATCTTGGCCATGACCAGCGCGCGCCCGCGCGCGATCTTCTTCACTTCGGCAACGTCCTCGGGCCGCTGCACGAAGGAGACGGCGACCCAGTCGACGCCGGCGTTGAGCCCGGCCTCGAGATCGCTGCGATCCTTCGGCGTCATGGCGGACACCGGGATTTCGGTATTCGGCAGGCTGACGCCCTTGCGGTTGGAAATGCGGCCGGCGACGTCGACGATGGCGCGCGCGCTTTTCTTCGTCGCCTCGACGATATGCAGGCGCACCTTGCCGTCGTCGATCAGCACGACGTGGCCGGGCGCGAGCGCCTCGAGGATTTCGGGATGCGGCAGTTGCACGCGGTGCATGTCGCCGGGCGTGGGATCGGAATCCAGCCAGAATTCCGCGCCCTTCTTCAGCAGCACCGCGCCTTCGTGGAACGTGCCGATGCGCAGCTTGGGGCCCTGCAGATCGACGAGGATGCCGATCGGGCGGCCGCTCTCTCGCTCGATCTCGCGGATCATGGCGATGCGTTCGCGCATGCCGTCGTGATCGGCGTGGCTCATGTTGATGCGGAAGAGATCGGCGCCGGCGTCATGCAGCGCGGCTATGGTCGCCTTGTCGGCGGAGGCCGGTCCCAGCGTCGCCAGAATCTTGCAACGGCGCAATCGTCTCATGTCGGTCTGTCGTCTTTCGTCGGCGCGCCGTGCGGCGCTATCGTGTCTGGCCTGGATCGGTCAGCTGGACGGTCCAGCTGCGGGCGTCCTTGCCTGTGTCGACCTCGAAGAAGCCCGTGCGGTCGAAGCCGCGCACGTAGCAGTTCTCGCGGCCGTCGATCTTGAACTCGCGGTCGCGGGTGCACATGAACGCCTTGCCCTTCCACTCCCCGCCTTTCTCGTCCATCGCGTAGACATAGTAGAATTCGGCGGCGAGCGGCCCGCGCAGCAGGGTTTCGCAATTGGAGGGTTTCAGGTTCCACCAGCCCTCGCTCACCCAATTGTCGCCGTCCGTATAGGCCAAGGAGATGCTCACGCGGTTGGCGGTGTTGTTGCAGAGGCGGAAATCGGCCGCCGCAGGCGTGGCGGCAAGGCCGGCGGCGGACAGGATCAGGAAACCCAGAAAGCGAATCATCGGCGCGACCGGTATGGCGAAATTCAGCGAAGGACGCATGACGCAGGAATCCGCCGCAAAAGCGGCACGGCGCGGCGCGGCGGACGGAGCGCGCTTTATCCCTTGATTTGCCTGAATTGTCGAGCCGACGGGTCACGACGCGCGGCCCGGGTCGATCAGGATGGCGCGCAAATCGTTGACGTTGGTGCGCGTGGGACCCGGCTGCAGCAGATCGCCGAGACCGGCGAAAAATCCGGTGGAATCATTGTCCGCCAGCATGGCGGTGGGATCGAGCCCGGCGGCGCGGGCGCGCGCCAGCGTCGTCTCGTCGACAAAGGCGCCGGCAGGGTCGCTCGCCGCGCCGCCGCCGCCATCGGTGCCGTCGGTGTCGCCGGCAATCGCCGCGATTCCCCTCGCGCCATCGAGCGCAAGCGCCAGCGCCAGCGCATATTCCTGATTGGGGCCGCCCCGGCCCTTGCCGCGGATCGTCACGGTCAGCTCGCCGCCGGACAGGATGGCGGCGCGGCGGCCTCCGGCGGCGAGTTTCTTCGCCAGCGCGGCATGACTGGCTGCGACCTCGCGCGCCTCGCCCTCGACGTCGGCGCCGAGCGAGACCGGCTCGTAGCCGGCGGCGTGCGCAGCATCGGCGGCTGCGGCCAGCGAGTCGGCAGGCCGCGCGACAATGGCGAAAGACGTGTTGACGAAAAGCGGGTCGCCGGGTTTCGGCGTCTCCATGCGCGGATCGTCCAGAAGCGCCTTCGCGCTCGCGGGAAGCGAGATCGCATATTTCGCCACGATGGCTCTCGCGTCGGCGAGAGTCGTGGGATCGGGCACGGTCGGGCCGGAGGCGATGGCGGAAGGTTCGTCGCGCGGCACGTCTGAAATGGCGAGGCTGACGAGGCGCGCGGACTGCGCGAGCGCGGCGAGACGCCCGCCCTTGATGCGCGAGAGATGCTTGCGCACGCAATTGATCTCGCCGATGACCGCGCCGGAGCGCAGCAGCGCGCGGGTGATCGCCTGCTTCTCGGCGAGCGTGAGGCCGCCTGCCGGCGCGATCCAGTTGGCCGAGCCGCCGCCGGAGAGAAGCGCGAGGACGAGATCGTCCGGACCAGAGTTGCGGGCGAGATCGAGAATGCGCACGGTGGCGTCGACGCCCGCCTGATCCGGCACGGGATGGCCTGCCTCGATCACCGGGACGACGCGCGTGGCGCAGCCGTAGCCCTGCCGCGCCACGCCGAGCCCCGTCAGCCTGCCGGCGGGCAGGCCGAGCGTATCGAGATAATGCGCTTCCGCTGCCGCGATCATCGAGCCCGCCGCCTTGCCGGCGCCGAGCAGGACGATGCGGCCCTGAGGGGGCGCCGGCAAGTGGCGCGCGAGCAGGCCGTCCGGGTGAGCGGCGGCGACGGCGGCGTCGAACAGCTCGCGCAGAACGGCGCGCGATGCAGGCGTTGCGTCAGTCACCTCAGGCTCCCCGAATGTCGTTTCGGCCAATTTAGCGCGCGATTGCCTGGGTTCACGCATTTTCCGCGCGGATGGCGCCAATCGCCGCATCCGACGCCATGCGCATGGTCATGGCGTCGACGATCATCTTGTCCCACGCCACGTCCGGGAATTCCTTCGCCGCTTCGGCAGCAACCTCGGTCCACGAGAGGCGATCGTCGAAGTGATCGCTGCGGGATTGAAGACCTACGCCCGCGACGCATGACGCAGGGTTGCAACGCAGCGCGTCCTGTGGCGTTTGGCTGACATGGTCGACTTCCAGCCCGTCGAACGAATCGCAGGTCCTGCCGAGGCAGGCGTGCTGATCCTGTGCGATCACGCCTCCAATGCGCTGCCCGCCGCATACGGCTCGCTTGGCCTGCCGCCAGAAGCTTTCGGACGCCACATCGCCTTTGACATCGGCGCGGCGGGCGTCGCGCGGCGGCTGGCCGCCCTGCTGAAGGCGCCGGCCGTTCTCTCCTGTTTCTCGCGCCTGCTGATCGATCCCAATCGCGGCGCGGACGATCCCACGCTCGTCATGCGCATTTCGGATGGCGCGCTCATTCCCGGCAATGCGCGGATCGACCAAGCGGAAATCGACCGGCGGATCGCGAACTATTGGCGCCCGTATCGCGCGGCCGCGGCGGCCGAACTCGAGCGCATGAGCGCCAGCGGCGTGGTTCCCGCCATCGTGTCCATCCATTCCTTCACGCCGGCGTGGAAGGGCGTGGCGCGGCCGTGGCATGTCGCGCTGTTGTGGGACTGCGACCAGCGCCTTTCGCGCCCCTTGATCGACGCGCTGGGCGCGGAACGCGATCTCGTGGTCGGCGACAACGAGCCCTATGACGGGGCGCTCGCCGGCGACACGATGTTCGAACTGGGCACGGCGCGCGGCCTGCCGCATGCGCTGGTTGAAATCCGGCAGGATCTGATTGCGGACGAAAAAGGGTGGATCGAATGGGCCGGACGGCTTGCGCGCGAACTCGCGCCCATTCTGGCGGAGCCTGGTCTGCATCGCGTCGAGATGCATGCGACGCGAACGTGAGAGGTTGTGCCCAAATGTCTCGCGAGAGCTTCGCCTGCCTTGCGATTTCACGGCGGCGCCCATGATTGTGACGTCGTTGCTTCGTCAGCAAATTCGTTCTTAATCATGTCAAAGTCCGCCGCTCACGCGGACGGCCAATGACCTGGGAGGACGAATGAACGGCGCCGACGCCCTGTGCGACACTCTGCTTGCGGGGGGCGTCGACGTCTGCTTCGCCAATCCCGGCACGTCCGAAATGCATTTCGTGGCGGCGCTCGACCGCAAGCCGCAGATGCGCTGCGTGCTCGGCCTGTTCGAGGGCGTGGTCACGGGCGCCGCCGACGGCTATGCGCGCATGGCGGACAAGCCGGCGGCGACGCTGCTGCATACGGGGCCGGGCCTCGCCAACGGGCTCGCCAACATCCACAACGCAAGGCGCGGCAATACGCCGATGATCAATGTCGTCGGCGATCATGCGACCTATCATCTGGCGTATGACGCGCCGCTGACGACCGACATCGAATCCCTGGCGCGGCCCATGTCCCACTGGGTGAAGAGCGCGCCGAACGCGGACGCTGTATCTGCGACGGCCGCCGAAGCCATCGCCGCGGCGCGCACGCCGCCCGGACGGATCGCCACGCTGATCCTGCCGGCCGACGCCGCCTGGAGCGAGACGCACGCGCCTTTGTCCAGCACGCCGCCGCCGGCTGCGCGCCGCGTGGTCTCGCAAGAAGCCATTCGCGATGCTGCGCGAAGAATCCGCGCGGGCGGCGCGACCGTGCT
>JASGFP010000120.1:0-11112 GCA_047605445.1 Rhodoblastus sp. | reverse complement strand
CGGCCGCCGCCAGCGGCAGCGCCGCCAGCACCAGCGTCTGCGCCAGCACTGCGAGGCCGAAGCCTGCCGTCAGGCGCGCCAGCGCCTCGCCGCCGCGCGCGGTTTCGTCGCCCGGCGCGCATACGCAATCGAGGCGGCCGGCGCGACCTGCGGCGGGGTCGAGATCGGCGTAGCTCATGGCTTCTTCTCGTCGACGTCGTCGTCGAACAGGACTCGCGAGGCTGCCCCGTCGAGATCGTCGAACTGCCCTGATCGCAGCGACCACACGAAGGCGACGAGGCCGATGAAGCCGAGCGTCAGCGCGATGGGAACGAGATAGATGAGAACGTTCACGCCGCCGCCCCCGCCTTCGAGCGTACGCCATCGGCGGCGCCTTCGACCCGTTCGGACGCCGCCGCGTTCGCACCGACGCCCGCACGCAGGGCGTTGGCCGTGACGATGAGCGAAGACCCGGACATCGCAAGCGCCGCGATCAGCGGCGTGACGTGGCCGGATATGGCCAGCGGCACGGCGACGGCGTTGTAGACGATCGCGATCCACAAATTCTCTCGCATCAGTTTTCGCGCGAGACGCGAGAGTTCCAGTGCGCGCGCGACGGGCGCGAGCTTCTCGCCGAGAAAGACCGCATCGGCGGAGGCCTGCGCGACATCGGCGGCGCTTACCGGCGAAAGGGAGACATGGGCTGCGGCTAGCGCAGGCGCGTCGTTGAACCCGTCGCCGACCATCAGCGGTCTGCGTCCGCTCGCCTTCAAAACCTCCAGGCGCGCGACCTTGTCCGCGGGCTTTGCGCCGCCGATCCACTCGGCCACGCCGAGCGCCTGCGCCACCGCGCGGGTCGCGACGGCGGAATCGCCGGACACGATCTCGATCGAATAGCCGGAGCCTCTGAGCGCCGCGATCGTCTCGACTGCGTCGGGACGCAGCGTCTGGCGCACATGGAAGACAGCGGTCTCGTCGCCGCGCCGATAGCAGATCGCGGATGCGCCTTCGTCCAGGGCCCGCGCCGCGACTGCGGCGTCGAGACCGCAGAAGGCGGCGCTGCCGAGCCGCGTGTCCATGCCATCGATCATGGCCGCCACGCCAGCGCCCGCCTCCTCCCGCGCCCCGTCGTAGGGCGCGCCCATCGGCCGCTCCTGCGCCAGCGCGCGCGCCAGCGGGTGGCGTGAGGACCGCGCGAGCCGCGCGGCGCGTTCGATGAGGTCTTCTGAAAATTCATGCGCGTTGGCGACGCGCGGTTCGGGCAGGGTCAGCGTCCCGGTCTTGTCGAAGAGGATCGTATCGGCCTCCGCCAGCCGCTCGATCGCATGCCCGCCGTTGAGCAGCACGCCCGACCGGAACAGCGCGCCCGCCGCCGTGACATGCACGGCCGGAACGGCGAGCGCCAGCGCGCAGGGGCAGGTGATGATGAGGACGGCGATGGCGGTAACGATGGAATCGTGCACGGAGGCGCCGGCCGCCAGCCAGCCGGCGAGCGTCGTCGCCGCCGTCACATGCACGACAGGCGCATAGATGCGCGACGCGCGTTCGGCGAGGCCGACATAGTGCGAGCGCGCGCTCGCGGCGTTCTCGAGCAACCGCTCGATCTCGTCGAGAAAGCCGCCGGCGCCGACAGCGCGCGCGCGGATTTTCAGCGCGCCGGAAAAATTCAGCGTGCCGGAGAAGACGTCGGCGCCCGGTTCGATCATGCGCTGGCGCGTCTCGCCCGTGACGATGCTCTCGTCGATCTCGCTCGCGCCCGAAACGACTGAGCCGTCGACCGGAATGCGTTCGCCGGGACGCACCATCACGATATCGCCCGCCGCGATCCGCGCGGTCGGAACCTGCGTGACCGAGCCGTCGGCGTTGACCCGCGCAGCGAGCGGCGAGCGCAAGGCCGCGATATTCCCGGCGACCGCGCGCGTACGTTGGCGCATTGTCTGTTCGAGATAGCGTCCGCACAGAAGGAAGAAGATCAGCATCAGCGCCGAGTCGAAATAGGCGCTGTGCTGATGGTTGACGGTCTCCACCAGGCTCATCCCGAGCGCGAGAATAATGCCGAGCGAGATCGGCACATCCATGTTGAGCGCGCGGCGCTTCAGCGCGCCGAGCGCGCTGGAGAAGAAGGGTCGGCCTGAAAACGCCGCAGCCGGCAATGCGATCAGCGCCGACAGCCAATGGAACATGTCGCGCGTTTCGGGCGTGATATCGGAAACATTGCCGGCCCATACCGAGACCGACAGCAGCATGACGTTCATCGCCGCAAAACCCGCGACGGCCAGACACCGCAACAAGTATTTCGCATGTTCGGCGTCGCGCGATTCCGCTTCGGCGAGTTCGAAGGGATGGGCGACATAGCCCATGCGCCGCAATTGATCGACGGCGATGGCAGGATCGAGCGTCTCGTCCTTCCAGCCGAGCGCGAGGCGCGAATTGGAATAGTTCACCCGCGCTTTCTCGACGCCGGGAATTTTCTTCATCGCCTGCTCGATCTCGACGATGCAGGCGGCGCAGGTCATGCCGTCGATGGCGAAATCGATTCCGCGCGCGCCGTCGTCGGTCTGACGCACGAAGCCGGAGAGATCGATGTCCATCGACACGGTCTGCGCCTCACTTGAGCGTGATGCGGTTGCGCGACTGGAAAAGAACCTTGCCGTCGCGCGCGGCGGTGAGTTCGACTTCCCATACGCCCGCCTGCGCGGCGGCGCCGCCGCGATAGACGCCGGGCGCCATCTCGGTGAGTTCGATCGCATGGTCGCGCTTGACGTCGGCGGGCGCGGCCAGCAGCGCGTGCAGCTTGAGGCCTGTCAGCGCTGCGCCGGCGGCGTCCCGCGCGCTCACCTCGATCTGCGCGCGCCCGTCGGGCATGCGCGATGTGCGGCCGTCCACCTTCCAGCCGCGCGCCTCCTGCTCGCGCGCCTCGCGGATCGTCGAATTGTAGGCAAGCCCCTTCTCATAAGGATGCGCCGTCACCTCGCCGCTGTGCGTGGTCAGCGCATAGCGGATCATCACGACATTCACCGCGGCGACAATGCCGAAAAAGGCGATGAGCGTGGCCAGCACGTGAAAGCCGGTCAGCCGGAATTCGCGCTTTTCGTGTTGCTGAACTGCCTTTGCTTCCGGCAATACGGTCGGCATGTCTGGTCCCCACGCTCTGTTACGGCGCCCGGAAGAAATCCTTCGCGCTCGCCACGGTCTTGCCCGTCTCGTCGGTCAGCACGAACCGCAACGGCGTCGAATTGCCATCCGGCTTGGCCGATCCGCTGAACACCAATAGACGCGTTTCGCGCGTCTGGTCTGGACCTATATCAAGGTCCTCGCGTCCTTTTTCGTCCTTGCTCTCGCCGACGACTTCGAAGCGCGAGCCCGGCAGGCCCTCCACCTTCAGCACGAAGCGCCGCGCCCTCGAGGCCATATTGGCGACGCGCACCGTATAGCCGTTGCGTATGTCGCCGTTCGACAGGGTCACGAACAGCGGATTGCGATCGTGGATGACCGCGAGCCCTGCGTCGGCGCGCGTCAGCAGCTTGCCCGCCATCAAGGCGCCGATGCCGACGATCAGCACCGTGTAGAGCACCGTCCTCACACGCACCGGCCGGAATACGTTTTCCTTGCCCTCCAGCCGGCGCTGGATGTTGACGTCCGTGTCGTAGGCGATCAGGCGCTCGGGCCGTCCGATCTTGCGCATCACATTGTCGCAGGCGTCGATGCACAGGCCGCACTGGATGCAGCCCATGTTCAGCCCGCCGCGAATGTCGACGCCGGTCGGGCACACCGCGACGCACTGGCCGCAATCCACGCAATCGCCCGCCTTGCCCCCGAGCGCGCGCGCGGTCTTGGCCTTCTTGACCGACATGCGCGGCTCGCCGCGGTCGTAGCGATAGGTGACGTTGAGCGCGTTTTCGTCGGTCAGCGCCGCCTGGATGCGCGGCCACGGGCACATGTAGAGGCACACCTGCTCGCGCATGAAGCCGGCGAGAATGTAGGTCGTGGCGGTGAGGATGCCGATCCAGATATAGGCGATGGCCGGCGCGTGGAAGGTCGCGAGCTGGCGCACCAGCGTCGGCGCGTCGTTGAAGTAGAGAACCCAGGCGCCGCCGGTCCACCAGGCGATGGCGAGCCACAGCGAATGCTTGACGGTCTTTTCGGCCACGCGCTGGATGGTCCAGGGGCCGGCGTCCTTGCGCATGCGCTCGCGCCGGTCGCCTTCCGCAAGTCGCTCGATCATCAGGTAGAGGTCGGTCCACACCGTTTGCGGGCAGAGGTAGCCGCACCACACGCGCCCGGCGAGCGCGTTCATCAGGAACAGGCCGAGCGCGGCCAGGATCATCAGGCCGGTGATGTAATAGACTTCCTGCGGCCAGATCTCGATGAAGAAAAAATAGAAGCGATTGTGCTCGAGGTCGACCAGCACGGCCTGGTTGGGCGCGTCCGGCCCGCGGTCCCAGCGCACGAAGGGCAGGATGTAGTAGATGCCGAGCGTGACGACGAGGATCGCCCATTTGATGCGGCGGAACGTGCCGCTGACGCTCTGCGGATAGATCTGCTTGCGCGCCTCGTACAAGGCGTCGCTTTCCGGAGGCGCCGTGCCCCCAGAAACAACTTTGGCCGGAGAGACGCGCTCTCCGGCCTGCTTTTCATCAATTTGCAGATCCAACTATTTGCCCCCGCCGAGGCTGTGCACATAGACAGTCAACGCCTTGATCGTGGTCGGATCAAGACGGCCGCCCCAAGCCGGCATCACGCCGCCGCCGCCGACGTTGACGCGGTTCTCGATCGCCGCGGTCGACGAGCCGTAGAGCCAGATCTTGTCGGTGAGGTTGGGCGCGCCGAGCTCCATGTTGCCCTTGCCGTCGTCGCCGTGGCAGGCGGCGCAATTGTCGGCGAAGATCTTCTTGCCCTTGGCGACGTCCGCCCCGCCCTCGACCGGCAGCCCGGAGAGCGTGCGCACGAACTGCGCGACGTTCTTGACCTCGTCCGCCTTGAGCGTGCCGTCCTTGCCGAAGGACGGCATGGCGCCCGAACGCGTCTCCTTGTCCGCGTCCCAGCGGACGCCGTGCTGGAGCGTCGTCTGGATGTCGGCGAGCTTGCCGCCCCACAGCCATTCGTCGTCGTTCAGGTTCGGATAGCCGACCGCGCCCTGCGCGCCCGCGCCGTGGCACGGCGCGCAATTGTTGGCGAAGGCGGCCGCGCCCTGGGCGCGAGCGATCGACAGCAGTTCGGGATTCTTCTCGATATCCTCGAGCTTGGCGGCCGAGAGCTTGGCCTCGCCCGCCGCGCGCATCGTCTTCAGTTCTTCGAGATCCTGAACGACCGCGGTGCGCGAGTTCCAGCCGGACACGCCGTTGAGCCAGCCGGAAATGCCCGGCCAGGACGGATAGACCACCCAATAGGCGAGCGACCAGACGATGGTGAGATAGAAGGTCCACAGCCACCAGCGCGGCAGCGGGGTGTTGAGCTCGGCGATACCGTCCCATTCGTGGCCGGTCGTCGGCGTGCCCGTCCGGGCGTCGACCCGGGGTTCAGAAGCATTGGCCATGTTCATCAATCCTCGATGAGCGGTATCTGGGAGGCCTCCTCGAAGCTCTTCTGCTTCGAGGGCCAGAGCGCGTAGACAAGCGCCACGATGAAAATCGCGATGAAGTAGAACAGACCCCAGCTCGCCGCGATTTCACGCCAGTAGTGATATGAGCTCATGATGCGCCCTCACCGGATGTTGGCTTTGTCGTCGTAGAGCTTGAAGTCGACCAGCGTGCCCATGCGCTGCAGGTACGCGATGACGGCGTCGAGTTCCGTCAGCTTGCCCTTGTCCGCGCCGAGATCGCGCACGATGATTTTCTTGTAGCGATCCTGCAGGCCCTTGACGTCCTTGCTGTCGGCGGCGCCTTGAGCAATCGCGTCCTTCTCCGCATTGTCGATCATCTCCTGGCTGTAGGGCACGCCGACGATCGACAGCGTCTTCATCTGGTCGCCCAGATGCTTGGTGTCGAGCGTGGTTTTCTCCAGCCACGGATAGGCGGGCATGATCGAGGTCGGCACAACCGCACGCGGGTTTCGCATGTGGTCGCGGTGCCAATCGTCGGAATACTTGCCGCCGATGCGGGCCAGGTCCGGTCCGGTGCGCTTGGAGCCCCACTGGAACGGATGGTCGTACATGCTCTCGGCCGCCAGCGAGTAGTGGCCGTAGCGCTCCACCTCGTCACGCAGCGGGCGCACCATCTGCGAATGGCAATTGTAGCAGCCTTCGCGGATGTAAATGTTGTAGCCCGCCAGTTCGAGCGGCGAATAGGGACGCACCCCGTCCACCTTCTCGATCGTGCTCTTGAGGTAGAAGAGCGGCACGATCTCGACCAGACCGCCCCACACGATGGCGACGATGATGCCGATCACCAGGATGATCGAGTTCTTCTCGAAGATCGCGTGCTTCTGCCAGAGGGAGGAAGATTGAGTTGCCATTGTTTCCGTCTCCTCACTCTGCCGGCGCCAGCTCGGGACGTCCCGAAGGAACTTCCGAGGCTTCCGGCGAAGCGATGGTCATCCAGATATTGTAGGCCATGATCAGCGCGCCGATGACGAAGAGCCCGCCGCCCAGAGCGCGGATCACGTACATCGGGTGCATAGCGTCCACGGTCTCCACGAAGGAATATTCGAGGAAGCCCTGCGGCGTGTAGGCGCGCCACATCAGACCCTGCATGATGCCCGCCACCCACATCGAGGAGATGTAGAAGACGATGCCGATCGTGCCGAGCCAGAAGTGCCAGTCAACCAGCTTGAGCGAGTAGAGGCCCTTGCGGTTGAACACCCACGGCACCAGGCAGTAGATCGCGCCGAAGGACACGAAGCCCACCCAGCCGAGCGCGCCCGAGTGCACGTGGCCGATCGTCCAGTCCGTATAGTGGCTGAGACCGTTCACGGCCTTCACCGACATCAGCGGACCTTCGAAGGTCGACATGCCATAGAAGGCGATCGACACGACCATCATGCGCAGCACTGGATCGGTGCGCAGCTTGTCCCACGCGCCAGACAGCGTCATCAGGCCGTTGATCATGCCGCCCCATGAAGGCATCCACAGCATGATCGAGAAGGTCATGCCGAGCGTCTGCGCCCAATCCGGCAGAGCCGTGTAGTGCAGATGGTGCGGACCCGCCCAGATGTAGAGGAAGATCAGCGCCCAGAAATGGATGATCGACAGGCGGTAGGAATAGACGGGCCGCTCGGCGCGCTTGGGCACGAAATAATACATGATGCCCAGGAAGCCCGCGGTCAGGAAGAAGCCGACCGCGTTGTGGCCGTACCACCACTGGATCATCGCGTCCTGCACGCCCGCCCACACGATCACCGACTTCGACGAATAGATCGAGATCGGGATTTCCGTGTTGTTGCCGAGCACCAGCACCGCGATCGTCACGATGAAGGCGAGATAGAACCAGTTCGCCACATAGATGTGCGGCTCGGTGCGCTTGGCCAGCGTAAACAGGTAGAGGAGCAGGTAGACCACCCACACGACGACCAGCCACAGGATCGCATACCATTCCGGCTCGGCGTATTCATGGCCGCGGCCGATGCCGAGCAGATAGCCCGTGCCCGCGATCAGGATGAAGAAATTGTAGCCGAGAACGACGAACCACGGCGCGAGATCGCCTGCCATGCGGGCGCGCGAGGTGCGCTGCATGACATAGAACGACGAGGCCAGCAGCACGTTGCCGCCGAAAGCGAAGATGACCGCGGACGTATGCAGGGGACGCAGGCGCCCGAAGCTGATCCACGGAAGATCGAAGTTCAGCGCGGGCCAGGCGAGCTGCAGGGCGGCGATAAGGCCGACGAGAAAGCCTGCGATGCCCCAGAACACGGCGATCGTCGATGTGAACTTGATCGGCCCGTAATTGTAGTTGGGCTTGCCATCGATCTCCTGCGCCGGCCATTCGGCCGAGCGCGCGCCATAGCGCTTGAAGATGCCGATGATGGCCGCGATGCTGCCGAGCGCGAAAAGCGCGGCGTGAAAGGCGTATTCCGGTGTCCACGCCTTGGCGGTGACGAGTAGCGAAAAGGCGGCGAGCGCCGCGAACACGACGATGAGGCCGAGTTCGCCGACACGCATCCTTTTCCCGAGTTGTGTTGCTTGCGCCATGAGTTTGCCCTGTTGCGCGAGAATCCTGTCAGCGGACGGGCGGCAGACCTGCCGCGCGCCGTCGCCAAAGTGCATATCGCAGCGCACCGAGACTTTGACATGCGTCAAGGTGTCGTACGCCTGTCCTCAGCCATTTGGATGAGACCGAAGAGGTATCGCTATGGCGCCGCAAGCTGCGCAAATCGCCCCGCAAGCCCCGGCCTCCGGGGATTCCATCGATCGATTGATCGCAACCTACGGCGGCCGCGCGCCGCGATATACGTCCTATCCGACTGCGGTCCAGTTCACGCCTGCCGTCACGGCGCGTCAATACAGCGCATGGCTACGGGGCTTGAAACGGAAAGCGGGTCCGGTTTCGGCCTATCTCCACATCCCCTTCTGCGACCGCATGTGCTGGTACTGCGGCTGCAACACCGCGGTCGTGAACCGCCGCGGCCCGATCGAAGACTATGTCGCCCGTCTCGTGAAGGAGATCGACCTCGTCGCCGAAACTGTCGGCGAAAGACTCGAAATCGGCAATATCCATTTCGGCGGCGGCACGCCCAACATGCTGGCGCCCGAGGAGATCGGGGCGATTCTCGCGCGCCTGCGTCTTGGCTTCGATATCGCGCCCGGCGCAGAGATCGCCGCCGAGATCGACCCCTGCACACTGACCGAAGACTGGGTGCGCGCCGCCGCAGCCGGCGGACTCAATCGCGCAAGCCTCGGCGTGCAGGATTTCGATCCCGACGTGCAGAAGGCCATCAACCGCGTCCAGCCCTACGAGACGACCGCCCGCGCCGTCGCGCTTTTGCGCGAGGCTGGCGCCGGCTCGCTCAACATGGACCTGATCTATGGCCTGCCGCGCCAGACGCTGGAGGGTCTGGAAAGGACCATCGACATGGCGCTGGCGCTTGCGCCCGACCGGCTGTCGCTGTTCGGCTACGCCCACGTGCCGTGGATGAAGGCGCACCAGAAGCTCATCCGCGAGGACGAACTGCCCGATTCGGCGCTGCGCTACCGCATGCAGCGCCGCGCCGCCGATCTTCTCGAGGAGCGCGGCTGGCGCCGTCTCGGCCTCGATCATTTCGCCCGGCCCGACGATGGCCTGGCGGCCGCCGCCGCCGAAGGCCGGATGCGCCGCAATTTCCAGGGCTACACGACGGACGAAGCGCCCGTGCTCATCGGCTTCGGCGCGTCGGCCATCGGCCGGATGCCGCAGGGCTACGTCCAGAACGCCACGGCCGTCCCGCAATGGCGGGAGAAACTCGAGCGGGGCGAACTGCCCGTCGCGCGCGGGGTCGAGATAACCGCCGACGACCGCTTCCGCGCCGAGATCATCGAGCGGCTGATGTGCGATTTCGCGGTCGATCTCGCAGAGGTCTGCGCCGCTCATGGCCGCAAGCTCGACGAACTCGACGAATCGCTCGCCATGCTCGGCCCGATGCAGGACGACGGCGTCGCTATCGTGCGCGGCGCGACGGTCGAGGCGACCCGCGCCGGCCGCGATTTCATCCGCTCGATCTGCGCCGCCTTCGATGCGCATCTCGAACATGGCGCGGTCCGCCATTCGGCGAGCATTTGAGGCGCTGCATATAGGACGGGAAACGGAAACGGGCGAAGCCGGCGCGCTTAAAATGCATGCGCGCCGGCTTCGCCCGATGCATGCGCCGACGGCCTCGCCCCCCGGGAGCTCCTGTCGAGCGCTTACCGGGGAACGATAGGCTCACGCCGCGCCGGGCGTCTGTGTCCGGAGTCACAATCTTTCGGGAATTGCGGAGCTCAGACCGATTTGCCCTTCAGCCGCTCGTGCAGATTGTTCTTGCGGCTTGCGCCCGCCTCGTCGATCTCCTGGATCTCGACAGATAGCGACAGGCCGCGCTTCATGAACGCTTCCGCCGTGACGTCAGCCAGCGTCGCCAGAACTTCTTTCGACACGCGCCTGCGAGTCTCCTCGTCGCGCCCGCGCCCGATGCGGATCAGGATGGCGCAGAAGGCATTGCCGGGATCGCCGTCGGCGACCCGATAGACATCGCGCCGCTCCGCGCGTGTGCGCACCCCGCCGACCGGAAACACGCCCGTCTCGAGGATTGTCGCGTGGACGCGGTCGATCAGGTCGCGGGGCGCGACGTCTTCTTCGAGATTGGCGGAATATTCGACGATCACGTGCGGCATGCGCTCGCGCTCACTGCACGGTGGAGAAAGCCGTCGGCTTCAGGAAGGAATTGACGATGTTGGACAGGATCGGCCCGTCCTTTTCGCTTTCCGTGCGCTTGGCGATCCATTCCGGATCGCTCGCGAAGGCCGCCCATTTGGTTTCGCGCTCGGCCATCGACTCCCATCGCAGCAGATAGGTGAGCTGGAGGTGGGATTCGCCGATTTCCGTCGTCCAGAAGCCGGCCGGCACGATGCCGTGCCGCTTCCACAAATCGAGCGTGGTCTGCTCGAAGCGTTGCAGCAGCGCCGGCAGGCGGCCGGGCAGGCAGCGGTAAACGCGCATTTCGAAGATCGCCATTTGTCCTCCCGGCTCAGGCGTCGAGCCCGAGCAAAATCGTTGGAACACCCGCCGTTCCGTCCCGCAAGGTGCAGACCTGCGAGCCGGGTCTGCGCCCCCTGCGCGCCTCCGACAGATCGCGGCCCGCAGCCATCAGCCGGGCGCGGGTCGCCTCGATGTCGGGAACGCGCCACGACAGGCCGCCGAACCAGTCCGGCCTCTGAGACACGCCGCCCTTCAGTTCGTGCGCGATTTCCACGACCAGGTCGCCGCAGCGGAAGAACAGGAGCCGCGCGCCCCAGGCCGGGTTCGAGCGGTCAAGCCGCATGTCGAGCCCGAGCCGCGCCCCGTAGAGCGCCACGGCGCGCTCCGGATCGGCCGTGCGGATCACGACATGATCGAGCCCCGAGGCGGCGTCGCTCGGACCTCCGACGCGCGCCGGCGGCGGGGCGGCGAGCAGGATAGTCTCGATCCCGTGCGTCGCGTCGCCCGACAGGCGGCGTCCCTGCACGCCGGCCGCCGCGCCGCCGGCGTC
>JASGFP010000119.1:0-11332 GCA_047605445.1 Rhodoblastus sp. | reverse complement strand
GAATGCGCGCGCGGGCGCAAGCGGCAGCGCGCCGATCATCCGCATGCGCCCGTCGATCCGCTTGCGGGCCACGAGCACGCTCGGGCGCCGCGACGCGACGAGCTGGCGCGCGGCGGGCAGGATGAAGTCGGGCTCGAAGAATGGATTGGGTTCGGCGGCGTGCGCCGCCAGCCGCGCCCATTCGGCGCGATGGATGCGGGCGGCCGCCATATCCAGCGCCTCGACGTGAACCGCGCCCTCGCGCAGCGCTCCGTTCCGGCGCTGCATGCGCCGTTCGCGCTGACCCGATGTCGGGGCCGCGCGCCGTTCGCGCGGTCCGACCCAGGGCGTACGCCGTCGTTCGGGAATTGGCCCTCCCGCTGCGGTGACGTCGAACACGTCTGGCTCCTAGCCGATGGAACGCGCCGACGAAATCCTGGCCGGTGACGCAATGCGCGCTCAAACCCTCGGCCACAAGTTGCCTACAAATTTATTGAACTTCTTTCCTTCGATTGCGCGCGGCGGCGTTAATGCACGTTCACGTTTCCGCGCTCATTCGCGTTCGAGCTCGATGATGTCCAGGAGGGATTCGTATTGCGGCGCCGGGAATTCGATCCGCGCCCGCTTCGGACCGACGCGATAGGCGTAAGCGACCTGGTCGCGCGTCGGATCGTCGCCATAGAGGCCGGGCTTCTCGTAGCTGTAGTGGGATTTGCCCAAATAGATCATGCGCGTCTCGCCGTCGTCGTAGAACAGGCCGCGCGTACGCTGCGAGCCTGTCGTCTTGTCGAGCCAGAGGCCGGCGCCGTCTTCGTGGAAACGACACTTGAACCAGCCATACACGACGAGTTTCGGCGCCATGCCGCCGATCTTGATCGTGCGGCAACGCCAGTCGCCGTCGAACTTGTACGAATGCAGCGGCAGCAAATCTCCGGCGAGAACCTTGTCGAGCGTGGCGACGTCGGCAGGCGCCCCCTCGGCGCGGGCTTCCGCTATGGCTTTCGCGCGCGTCGCGTCGAAATTGTCGAGCCGGGTGCGGTCCGCCACGGTCATTTTCGACAGAACCGCGCCGTCGCCGAATGCAGGGCCGGCGAAGCAAAGGACAAGGAGGAGAAGCGAGGCGCGTTTCACGCAGACGAAGCTAGAGCAAACGTTCGCCCGGCTCATCAGGCGCGTTCGCGCACCCGCTCGCGCTGCGGGTTGCGCTGCGGCGCAGCCGAGGCGATCTCGGCGACCAGAGACGAGATATGTCCGCAGCGCTGCAGCGCGACGCCCGCCGGCGCATCCTCGCCTTTCTCCGACGGTGGCGGCGGCAGGATTGCGCGGCGGAACCCGAGCTTGGCGGCTTCTTTCAGCCGCAGGCCGGTATGGATGACGGGCCGGATCGCGCCGGACAATCCGATCTCGCCGAAAAGACACGCATCAGGCGGCAGCGCCGCGCCGGTCAGCGACGAGACGAGCGCGGCTGCCGCCGCCATGTCGGCGGCAGGCTCGGCGATGCGCAACCCGCCGGCGATCGACAGATAGACGTCGTGCCCGCCGAGCCGAACGCCGCCATGAGCCTCGAGCACCGCCAGCACCATCGAAAGCCGCTGCGAATCCCAACCTACGACCGCGCGGCGCGGCGTTCCGAGCGTGGTAGGCGTCACCAGCGCCTGGATCTCCAGCAGCATGGGACGCGAGCCTTCCATGCCCGCGAGAACAGCGGCGCCCGGCGCCCCGGCCTCGCGGCCGGCAAGAAAAAGCGCGGAGGGGTTTGCCACTTCGGACAGGCCCGCGCCTGTCATCTCGAACACGCCGATCTCGTCGGTCGGCCCGAAACGGTTCTTCTGCGCGCGCAACATGCGGAAATGATGCGCGCCGTCGCCCTCGAACGACAAAACGGCGTCGACCATGTGCTCGACGACGCGCGGCCCCGCGACCTGGCCGTCCTTGGTGACGTGGCCGACCAGCACGACGCAGCAGCCAGTCGTCTTGGCGAAACGGATCAGCGCCTGCGCCGCGCCGCGCACCTGCGTCACCGTGCCGGGCGCGGACTCGACTGCGTCGGTGAACATCGTCTGGATGGAATCGATGACGACGAGGGCAGGGCGCTCGCCCTGCATCAGCGTGGCGAGAATATCCTCGACATGCGTCTCCGCCGCGAGTTGCACGGCGGCGTCGGCAAGGCCGAGCCGCGTGGCGCGCATGCGCACCTGCGCGGTCGCCTCCTCGCCGGATATGTAGACGACGCGCCGCTTTTTTCGCGCGAGAACCGCGCAGGTCTGGATCAGCAGCGTCGACTTGCCGATGCCGGGCTCGCCGCCGATCAGCAGGACCGAGCCCGGCACGAAGCCGCCGCCCGTCACCCGGTCGAATTCGCGGATTCCCGACACGATGCGCGGCGCCTCGGCGCTCTCGCCGTCGAGCCCCTCGAGCTTGAACGGCCGGCCCTTCGTTCCCTTGGCCGCCGTCGCCGCGCCAATCCCGGCGGCGGCCTGTTCCTCGACGATCGTATTCCACTCGCCGCAGGATTCGCACTTGCCCTGCCACCGATTGCTGACGGCGCCGCAGTTCTGGCAGATGAAGGACGAGCGCGAACGGACCATGAACATTTGTAGCAGATTCGCTGTCGCCCGCAAGCTGCCGCCGTGGGCGCGCACTCGCCTCGCGGGCTGTTTTCAGTCAAAATCGGCGAATTCGGCGGGGCGCGAATGACGCAACAGACAGCAGAGAACCGGGCGCCGGAAACGCCCCAACACAAGCGCTTCTTCCGCGAGTTTCTGTCGGGCGAGCGCACGCCGATCTGGTACACGCTTCTGCTGTCGGGGCTCGGCGTGATCGGCGCGTATGTGGTTGCCCCATCCGTCAACGCGCAGTTCGAGGCGCAGAAGCTGCGGACCGATTTCGTCATCCGCAATTACAACGACCTGCGCGCCAAGATGGAGGATTTTCAGGGGGTCTATGTCGTCGCCGCGCAAAAGGTCGCCGGCGGGCAGGAGGCGCTGGCGGATGTCCTCAAGCTGCAGGAACTCGTTGCGCGCGTCAGCGCCCAGAACATCGCGCTGCTGCCCATGTTCGACAATGCCGCGGGACCCAGGGCGGCCGCCGAGGTCAATGTCGCGATGAACGGCATGCTCAACGTCCTCTTCGCGCACGCCGGCGCCAAGGTCGAGACCGATGCGGACCGCGCCGCCTACAACCAGGAGGTGCTGAAGGCGACGCAGGCGCTGGTGAAACCGCTCCTCGAACTCTATGTGCGGATCGGCGAGGTCGGCCATCTCAAGCCGACGGAGAAAGACAGGGATCTCGCCGAGAAATAGCTCAGCGCGCGAAGGTGAAGAGCCGCCAGAGCGCCACGCTCATCGAGCCCACGGCGACAAGCGTCAGGAATGCGAGGATCGCCGCATAGCCCCTGAATCCGGCGAAACGCCCGGGCAAGTTGGCGTTGGCGCGCGCCTTCAGGCCGGCCGGCGCCGCGACGCGCACAGGGCCTGTTTCGGATCGAGTCGCGATTGCGCCCGCAGAACCCATCGAGAATTTCGGCACGCGGACCTCCTGTCGCAGCCGGGCACAGATGCGCGCCGCTTTGCGACACGGCCCCGGCTTCGCAGGCGACGCAGCAACCCCGGCGCCGCGTCAGTCGCCCGTCGCCCAGAGCCGCGCGTCGTCGCGTTCGCCGATCAGTGCGAGACCGCTGGCGATGGAAAGAAGCTCGTCGCCGGATTCGATTTTTCTCGCGCCGAAACGCCGTTCGAAGATTTCGCGCACGGCGGGAACGAACGACGTGCCGCCGGTGAGGAACACGCGGTCGATCTTCTTTTCCGCCAGGCCTGCGGCGGCCAGCGTTTCGCCGAGCGCCGCCTCGATGCGCGCGAGATCGCCCGATATCCATTTTTCGAAATCCGCGCGCGCGATCGTGACGCGGAAATCGAGGCCGAGCGGCGCGAAGGCGAAGTCCGTTTCCATGTTCCGCGACAGCCGCATCTTGGCGTCCGACACCGCCTTGTAGAGCGGATAACCCTGGTCTTCCTCGACCAACTCGACCATGCGCTCGACCTTTTCCGGCTCGAGGCAGACTTTCAACATGGCCTTGAGATCGCGGAACTCGTCCGAGGATTTCAGCACTGACAGCATGTTCCAGCGCGCGAAGCTCATGAACACGCCGACGGGCAGGTCGAGAACCTTGCCCATGCCCTTGTATTTGCCGCCCTTGCCGAGCAGCGGCAGCACGACGCGGTCGATGATGTGGAAGTCGAAACTGTCGCCGGCTATGCCGACGCCGCCATGCGCGAGCGGCGTCGCGCCGAAGCCTTTCGCGCCGACATCGAAGCGCAGAATGGAGAAATCCGTCGTGCCGCCGCCGAAATCGGCGACCATAACGGTCGCGCTCTTCTTCAGCGCGCGCGCGAAATGGAAGGCCGCCGCCACGGGCTCGTAGACGAAGAGAATTTCCTCGAAACCGAATTTCTCGAGCGCCGCACGATAGCGCTCCGCCGCCAGAGCCGCGTCGGGACTCGCGCCGGCATATTCGACGGGCCGCCCGATGACGAGCCGTTTGCGCGCGGGCAGGGCGTCGGCGGCATGGGAGCGCAGCCGCGCGAAAAATTCCTCGAGCAGATCCTCGAACCGGTAGCGCTGCGCGTAGACATAGGCGCCGTTGAACAGCGGGCTCGCCGCGAATGTCTTCAGCGATTGCATGAAGCGGCTGTCGTCGGGATGGTCGAGGTAGCGCTGCACGGCCCACGGCCCGATCTCGCTCTGCGGACGCTTCCTGCCGGGCTCCTTCCAGAAGGCGAGCGCGGTGCGCAGCGCCGCCAGCCGCTGATTGTCGAATGTGAAAGCCAGCGGACGCGCGGCGGCGCCGTCGCTCAGCGCGAGCACGGAATTGGTGGTGCCGAAATCGAAGCCGAGCGCGCGCGACATGGAGCCGATCAGAATGCGGGGAGGGGCGGCGCGTATCGCATGGATTCGGTGTGGGCGGAAGCGGGTCGGCCGGCGGTCGCGGCCCCCCACCCCCGGCCCCTCCCAGCAAGGGGGACGGGAGCGCCCCTAACTCGCCTCCACATTCCTCTTGATCGCCGCCAGCGCGGCTTCCGCTTCCGCGTCTATGCGCGCCAAAATCTCCGGCGTCGGCGGCTTCGGCCGCGCGGGATTGCGAAGCGTGCGTGTGAATTTTACGCCGCCGGCCACGTCCTCGCAGCGATATTCCACGATGATCGGCCCGGTGAATTGCGCGCCCGTCAGCCCGTTCCACAAGCGCGGCGCATCGCAGGCGATAACCAGCCAGTCGAGTTCGACCGGGCCGGAACGCGTGCTCCAGTATTCGTGAAACGTATCGCCGTAGCGCATCGGCCGGTCGTCGCAGGCGAGTTCGTGCGAAGAGGCGATCCATTGCGGCCATGTCTTCGGATTGGTGACGTAGTCGAACACGGCCTGCGCCTGCGCGGCGATGACGATGGAATGGCTGCGCTCGAAAGGATGCGTCGCGGCGCCGTGCATGAGGCCTCTCCATGAAAAAGGCGCGGCCGTGACACGACCGCGCCCCTCGATAGCGAGCCTACAGGCGCGGCGCCGTTCAGGCGATGGCGCCGAAGCGTCCTTCGCGAAAATCGGCGAAGGCCTGCCGTATCTCGTCTTCCGTGTTCATCACGAACGGGCCGTAGGCGAAGACGGGCTCCTCGATCGGCGCCCCGGACAGCAGCAGGATTTTGGCGTCGGCCTCCGCCTCGAGCAGCACCTCGCCGCCCTCGCGCGAAAGCGTTACGAACTGCGCCTTGTCGGCCGTCGCCTCGCCATTGATCTTCACCGGCCCGGCGAACACCGCGAGGTTGAGCGTATGCCCTTCCGGCAGGCTCAGCCGTGCGCTCTTGCCGGCCTTCATCCGCACGTCCCACACGTCGATGGGCGTGAAGGTGCGGGCAGGGCCGCTCGCGCCGCCATAGGCGCCGGCGATCACGCGCACGCTTCCCGCGCCGTCGGGCAGATCGACGGTCGGAATGTCGCTTGCCAGAATGTTCTGGTAGCCGGGCGCGGCCATCTTGTCCCTGGCCGGAAGGTTCACCCAGAGCTGCGCCATTTCGAACCGGCCGCCCGACCTGGCGAAGGCCGGCGCGTGGAACTCCTCGTGCAGGATGCCGGAGGCGGCGGTCATCCATTGCACGTCGCCGGGCCCGATCTCGCCGCCCGCGCCGGTGGAATCGCGATGCGCGACCGCGCCGTCGTAGACGATGGTGACGGTCTCGAAACCGCGGTGCGGATGCGTTCCGACGCCGCGTTGCTTGTCGGTCGGCTCGAACTCGACCGGGCCGCCGTAATCGAGCAGCAGGAAGGGGCTCACGGCCTCGCCGTGGCTGTCGGGCGAAAACAGGGACCGGACGGGAAAGCCGTCGCCGACCCAATGGCCTGACGGCGGCGGCGAGATGCTGACGATCTTTCTCATTTGGATTGCTCCTGCGGGCGACCTCGCCCGCGCGTTGCAGCCGAGATGGCGATGCGGGCGCGCAAGGAGAAGGGTGCTTAGCTGGCGCCGCCGCAAGCTCAAGATTGCAGTTTGAACCCGTGCAGAGCTTCGTCTTAAATCCGGCGGCAATCAGGGAGGAAGCGACGCCCATGGCGCATATCGGCAAGCACGTTGTGATGAACGACCCGGCCTACGTCCACGAGACGGCTTACATCTACGGCAAGGTCCGGCTCGAAAAGGACGTCTCGATCTGGCCCTACGTCGTCATGCGCGCGGAAATGCACGAGATCGTCATCGGCGAGCGCACCAACATCCAGGATTTCGTGATGGTCCACGTCGGTGGAACCACGCCGACCATCGTCGGCAGAAACTGCTCGATCACCCATCATGTGACGATCCACGGCTGCACGATCGGGGACAATTGCCTGATCGGCATCAACGCGACGATCATGGACGGCGCCGTCATCGGCGACAATTGCATCGTCGCCGGTCATTCCATCGTCACCGAAGGCGCGGTGTTTCCCGACAATTCCATCATCGCGGGCGTGCCCGCCAAGGTCGTGAAGACGCGCGACAGCGGCGCGCCCAACAAGGCCAACGCCGAATGGTATTTCCAGAACGCGCTGCGCTATGCCAGTGGCGAGGATATCATGTAGGCGTTCGGCAGATAGGCTTGAACCAGCTTCGGCCAGCCGCGCGCGACCTCCGGCCCGAGGCGCAGCAGCGCCTTGGCGAAGCTTCCGCCGAAAATCGCGCCGTCGTCCGGCGCATCGTGAAGGAATGAAAGGCCGAGATTCTCGCATATCCGGCATTCTTCATCGCAATGCGCAAAGGCCGCCATTTCCCGGAAGCGCACGCCGCGCAGCGCCAGCCTTTCTGCGGCGGCGAAGAAACTGTCGGCGAACAGGCGCCGCGTCGAAACCTCGCGCCACGCCGGATCGATACAGGCGCGCACGAGATAGACGTCGTGGACGCCCGGCCGCGCCAGGTCCTCGCAGTCGCGGGGATGGATGTCGAAGGGCTCCAGCAGGCCCGCCAGCGCCCGGTCGAACGCCAGCGGCTCCAGCGACTCGATCCGCCAGTAGGCGACGACCTCGTCGGCCTCGTTGGTCAGCGCGCCCCAGCTATCCGGCGCCGCCTCGAAAACAGGCGCCCATTGCAGCGCCGATCCGACGTGGCCATGCGCCTCGACCGGATAGAGCCGCCCTTCGAGTTCGAGGATGCGGCGGACGAGGCCGACCGGAGAGAGGCCGGATTCTGCGAGATTTTGCGGCCCAAGCCGCAGGAGACCGGGATCGGCGGCTGCGGGATCGAACTGGCGGGGTCTCGGCATGGTCGAAACAGAGCATGATCCGTGCCGGATCTGTTGCCAGTTCTTGTCTGCGCATATCCCTTCCGCAATCCTGCGCGCACGTCGCCGGGCCGCGCCGCCCTTGCATCCCGTTACCCGCCCGCCTAAACCCTGCCGCGACCGATTTTCCCTCCGCAAGGCAGGCTCATGCACCGCTACCGCTCCCACACCTGCGGCTCGCTCCGCGCCGAAGACGCCGGCCAGGCGGCGCGTCTTTCAGGCTGGTGCCACCGCATCCGCGACCACGGCGGCGTGCTGTTCATCGACCTGCGCGACCATTACGGCATGACGCAATGCGTCGTGGACCCGGATTCGCCGGCCTTCAAACTGGTCGAGACCTTTCGCGCGGAATGGGTCGTCAAGCTCGACGGCAAGGTGCGCATTCGCCCCGAGGGCACGCAGAACGCGGACATGCCCACCGGCGCGATCGAGCTTTACGTGACCGAGGCGGAAGTGCTGGGCCCGGCCTCCGAATTGCCGTTGCAGGTGTTCGGAGACGCGCAATTCCCCGAGGAAACGCGCCTCAAGTACCGCTTCCTCGACCTGCGCCGCGAGAAGCTGCACGCCAACATCATGCTGCGGGCCAAGGTGATCGACAGCCTGCGCCGGCGCATGAAGGAGGGCGGCTTCAACGAATTCCAGACGCCGATCCTCACAGCCTCGTCGCCGGAGGGCGCGCGCGACTTTCTGGTGCCGTCCCGCATACATCCCGGCAAGTTTTACGCGCTGCCGCAGGCGCCGCAGCAGTACAAGCAATTGCTGATGATGGCGGGCTTCGACCGTTATTTCCAGATCGCGCCGTGCTTCCGCGACGAAGACCCCCGCGCCGACCGTTTGCCCGGCGAGTTCTATCAGCTCGACATTGAGATGAGCTTCGTCGAGCAGGACGACGTCTTCGCGGCGATGGAGCCGGTCATGCGCGGCGTGTTCGCGGAATTCGCCGGCGACGACAAGGTGACGCCGAGCCCGTGGCGGCGCATCCCCTATGCCGAATCCATGGCCAAATACGGCTCGGACAAGCCGGACCTGCGCAATCCCCTCGTCATGCAGGACGTGTCCGAGCATTTCCGCGGCTCGAACTTCAAGGTTTTCGCGCGGCTGCTGGAGCAGCCGAAAAACCGCGTCTGGGCGATCCCCGCGCCATCCGGCGGCCAGCGCACCTTCGCCGACCGCATGAATTCCTGGGCGCAGAGCGAGGGCCAGCCGGGGCTCGGCTACATCCTGTTCTTCGACCGCGCGAAGGACGAGACGGTGCAGAAGGAGAGCCCCGGCGCGACCGGCGTCGGCGCGCGCGGCCCGCTCGCCAACAACATCGGCCCGGAGCGCGCCGAGGCCATCCGCACACAGCTCGGCCTGACGGCCGGCGATGCGGCTTTCTTCGTCGCGGGCGATCCCGACGTTTTCGCCAAGTTCGCGGGCAGTGCGCGGACCAGGCTTGGGCAGGAGCTCAAGCTGATCGACGAGACGCGCTTCGAATTCGCCTGGATCGTCGATTTTCCGATGTACGAATGGAACGAGGACGAGAAGAAGGTCGACTTCTCGCACAACCCCTTCTCGATGCCGCAGGGCGGGCTCGATGCCCTGAACGGTCAGGACCCGCTCACCATCAAGGCCTTCCAGTACGACGTCGCCTGCAACGGCTACGAACTGGCCTCCGGCGGCATCCGCAACCACAGGCCCGAAGCGATGGTGAAGGCCTTCGAGATCGCCGGCTACGGCCGCGCGACGGTCGAGGAGCGCTTCGGCGGCATGTTCCGCGCCTTCCACTACGGCGCGCCGCCGCATGGCGGCATGGCGGCGGGCGTCGACCGCATCATCATGCTGCTGGCGGGCGAGCAGAACCTTCGCGAGGTCGCGTTGTTCCCGATGAACCAGCGCGCCGAAGACCTGCTGATGGGCGCGCCCTCCGAAGCGACCAACAAGCAGTTGCGCGAGCTGCACATCCGCCTGAACCCGCAGGAAAAGGCATAGCCGGATTGCGAGCCTTCAAGGCTCGCAATCCGGACCGAGGGCCTTGGAGGCTCGCGGTCCCCTCAGTAGCAGTAGCGGGCCGGCATCGGCCGGTAACGCTGGTAGCCGACCTTCCGGTAGCAGCCTGAATTGTAATAATAATACCGCCCGCGTCGATCGGCTTGCTGCCCGATGATCGCCCCCGTCGCGCCGCCGATGATGCCGCCGGCGACCGCCGCGCCCGCGCTGCCGCCGACAGCGCCGCCGATGGCCGCGCCGGCGCCTGCGCCGACCAGGCCGCCGATGAGGCCGCCGTTCTGGGCCGACGCCGTTTCGACCGGCGCGATGCTGGCGAGCGTGAGCAGGGCGGCGGCGCCGATAATTTTCTTCATGCTAGAGCCCCTCATGTGTTGCAGCCGTTTGCCGGCCGTCCAGGTTGGCGATTGCGACAGCGCAGGCTAGCGCGCCGACGCCTGTATGACCAGAACGCGCTGGTGCGCCCTTGGTTCGGCGTCAGTGCGCCTTGGCCTCTATCTTCAGCCGGTCGGCGAGCGATCCCATCTGCGCCGCGAGCGACAGGTCGAGCACGCTGAGCCCGTCCGGCGCATGGGCGCGGATGTCGAGGTTTGGCGCGCCCCTGGCGAAGGCGGAGACGGCGGTGGCCAGGGCCTCGATCTGCGGATTGGCGTTCGGCTGCACCGCAAACAGCGCGCGAGTCATCCCGGCGCCGAGCATCGCGATTTCGGCGCGGATCTGCGCTTCGGTCTTGCGCTCGTCCTTCGCCCGCGCCGCCGCGTAGCGTTGCAGCAACCCGCGGTCGTTCAGCCCGATATCCGCGCGCCAGAACGAGATCGCGGGCAGGGCGAGCTGGACCGATTGCAGGTCGCCGGCGAAGAGGGACGCGGGAACGCGCGACATGAACAGCGAAAGCCGCGCCGCGCCCATGCCGGCGCCTTCCGTCTCCAGCCGGTCGACCGACAATTCACTCTTCTGCGCGTCGTATTTCGCCTCCAGCGCACCCGAGAGATCGAGCTTGTCGTAACCGAGCGAGGCCAGCGGCGCATTGCGCGCCGCGCCTGCGCCGGCGAGCGAAATCACGGCGCGCTCGATCCGCGCCGAGAGTTTCGTCGGCGCGATTTCCAGCCAGTCGCGAGCCTCCACGACCGCGCGGCCGAGCGATATCGGCCCGTCGGGGGCGCTCATCGAAAGGCCCGCGACTTCCAGCCGGTCGAAGCGCGGCGCGGCGGGTTTCGGATTGGCCGCGGCGGCGGCTGCGAGCGCCGGCCCGACGTCGAGCCCGGCAAGGTCGATCCGCTCGATCTGGAATTTCGTATCGTCCTTGCCGGCGTCGACGCCTTCGAGCGTGAAGCCTCCAATGCGGCCGTCCACCAGCTTTGTCAGGCCGATCCGCTTGAAGCGCACGCTTTCCGCGCTGTCCTTGCCGGCGGCAGGAAGCATCATGGCGATATCCCGCATTTCCAGCGCGCCGACGTCGAGGCTCGTCAGAATGTCGGCCGCCATGGCGGCCAGCGCACGGCGTGCGGCCGGGCTCGGCTCGGGACCGCCGGGGCGGGGCGGGAGCGAGGCTGGGTAGCGGCCGGAGGCTTGGG
>JASGFP010000118.1:0-11472 GCA_047605445.1 Rhodoblastus sp. | reverse complement strand
CCTGCGCCGTCCGCTCCATGTCGACCTTGGCATGGGCGGCGCGCGCGGCGGCGACATAGGCCTGCACGCGCGCGCGCTCGGCCGGCGAATGCAGATGCGCGAGCATTTTCAGCTCTGCGCGTCCGAGTTCGTCGACCGAGCCGGTCATCAGGCGCGCTCCGCCTTGTAGAGGGCATCCAGCGCGGACCAGCGTTTCTCTTCGGTCTCGTAGGCTGCGATCGCAGCCCGCGACGCTCTCCGGTAGGCAATCTCTGCCGCTTCCTTCACGCTAACCGAGCGGCCTTTCCCGGCTGCGGTGAGCGCATCGACCGCGCACGCGAGCAGACGCCCGGCGGCTGCCGATCGCGCAGAGGCGGCGTTCCAGCGGGCGCGGGCGCACATGATCGCGTCGCACCGCGCCAGAGGGTTTTCGTTCCGGAACTCGTCGAGCAGGAGCAGCAGCTCGTGCCGGTCGAAATCCGCCCAAAGCGGTTTCATGGTTTCATGATTTGTGGATGTCATGAGAGCAGCCCCGCCCTACGCAGCCGCGCCAGCGACGCGCCGACGGCGTTGGTGGTGGCGTCGAGCGCGTCGGCGATCGCGAGCTGATCCTTGCCCGCCTGGGCGAGTTCCAGCACGCGCGCCGAGAACGATCCGGGCGCTGGCGCGCCGCCGGCGAAAGCGCGCTGCTTCACGCCCCCCCCCCCCCGATTTTCTGACGCGGCGGGAGCGACGGCAGTTCGGCGATCTCGTCGCCGGCGACGGCCTCTTCGAAGCCGTCGTCGCCGCGGAAGACGATCTCGGGCCAGAGCGCGCGGGCGGCATTCTGGATCGAGATCAGCGCGCGATCGACGTCCTCGATCGACGTGATGTTCACCTGGACGTCGATCGCCGGCTTGCCGAGATCGATATTGACGCTGCCCTTCATGCGGATTTTCCTTGTGTGATGCGATCGACGAGAGCGGTGAAGGCGGCCTTGGCGGCACTGGCCGCGCCGAAGGCGACCGGGAAGGCGGTGAAGCCGAGGGTGAACCAGCCCAAAGCGGTGTCGAGACCGAGGATGTCGCCGAGCCTGATGAACAGCTTGTTGACGAAGATGATCGCGACCATCTCGCCGAGGATCGGGATGAGGCGGGTCATTCCGCCGCCCCCGCCGTCTTGCGGATTTGCTCGCCCATCTTCCGGCTGAGCGCGTCGAGCTGGTGATCGCCGAACCTGTCCCAGGCGCGCGGCAGACCGCTCAGCTGCGCGAACAGCAAGGGGTCGAAGGTGGGCAGGCTCTTGCGGATTTTCGCCGCCTGCGCGTCGATCACCGCGCGCTTGCGGGCGAACGTGTCATAGCCCGTCGGCCACACGACGCCTTCGCGCGCCAGCCACGCCTTCAGCGCTTCGACAGCGGGAAACGCCTCGGCCGCCTCCGTCAGAAACCGCGTGTGATCGCAGCCCGTCTGACGCTGCACGAAGGCGATCAGCGCGCGATCGTCGGGCGAGCGGACGGCGCCGAGGTTGTAGAGCGCGAGCCACAGCGCCTGCAGGAGCGGCGCGAACTTGCCGCTGGCCGTGTTGGCGCGGGTCCGCGGGGTCACGCCCTGGCCGGCCAGTTCCTTCAGGCGCAGGATCAGGCGCTCGGCGTCGCGGTCCCAGAGATCGCGCGACGACGCGACCTTGAATTCGCGGGTGAGGAGGTCGCGATAGTCGACCTCGGTGAAATCGGCGATCTGGCGGCGGATCGAATGGATCGCGCGCGTCTGGGCGAGCGAGGTCATCGCGTTCTCCTCTTGCCTTCTTTCGAGAGCTGGTCGATCGGGACCGTCAGTTCGGTCCCGCTATCGAGGACGCGCACCCCGCCATCGAGGAGGCGCACGCGCGCGTTGGCGCCGCAGAAGGCGAGAACCTCAACGCGCCACACGCCGCCCGCGCCGTTGGGCGCGAGGAAGACATCGCGTTCCGCGGGGGCCTTCCTGAAGATCGAGGCCATCACAGCGGCTCCGCGTCGCGCGAGATCAGCATGACGACCGACAGGGCGCCGAGGCCGATGAAGGCGAAGACGCCGGCCCCGCCGGGCAGCGCGAAGGGCGCCATGCCGGCTGCCATGGCGAAGGCGACGCCGGACTTGAGGGCGAAGGGCGCGCGCATCAGTTCGCCTCCTACGCCGCAGCCAGATCGATGGTGATCGAGCGCCAGGCGCCGTCGGGCGTGTCGCGTTCGGAAAACCGGATGTAGGTTTTGCTGCCCAGAACCCGGATGCTGTCGCGCACCGCGTCCATCGCCCTGATCCAGCGCGTATCGTCGATCGCCACGCGCAGCAGCATGAAGATTTCGGCGCGGTTGATCCGGCCTTCCTTGTCGACCTGGAAGGCGCGGGTGACGAGCGCGCGGACCTCGTCGCGGCTCTCGGCCGCCCATTCGGTCAGGCATTCGTCGACCAGCTTCTTGGCCGCCTGCAGCTCCGGCCCGAAGTCGAGCTGGTCCTGCACCTGCACCTGCACGCGCTGCAGCCCGTCGAAGCTGGTGAGCGTCAGATTGCCCTTCTGGCCGCGCCCGACCTTCGCGCCGTATTCCTGCGCCACGAGCGCCTGCAGGGAGCCGATGTCGTCGAACGTGTGGCCCTTGAAGCGAGCGATCTGCCCGGACAGATCACGGGCATAGGCGACGATCTTGCGCACCTGTCCGTCGATCAGCTGATCCATCGGCTTGACCGCGCCGATCGGCACGAGGGCGCCGCGGGCGTCGCGCATGTATTTCGCGCCTTCGATCATCACGAAGGCGGGGGTGGCGGGGAGTTCAGGCTGCGATGCTTCAGGCTGCGACATGGGGCTTCTCCTGTTCCGGCTGGATGACGCCGAGGGCTTCGAGATCGATGGCGAGCAGGCCGGCCGCGGCCGCCAGGCGCGCCTCGTCGCGGAAGGCCTGGGGATCGGCGAGCAGGCCGACGAGGGTGGCGGCGCGCTCAAGCGCGGCTTCGGCGTCGATCACGCGCCGCGCAAGCGCCGCGATATCCACGACCGAGGCCTGGGGCGCCTCGCGCGCCAGCGCGCTGTCGATGCGGCGGGCGACAGCCAGTCCGTCGACATAGCCGATCGCCGCCAGTGCGTTGGTGCGCACGAGCGTGGCGATCGTCGCGTCGAGCGCGGCCAGTTCCAGCGCGAAGCCGGGATCGCGCCGGCGCGCCTCGACCGCAACAATGCCGGCCAGGACCGTCGTAGGGTCTTTCCGGAAGGCGCGGCCGACGCTGGACGACGTCGCGGGGGTGTGGCGGCGCGCGAGCCAATAGCCGATCTGCCGCGCGTGCACGATCTCGCGCGCCTTGGTGTCGGACATCAGCTGCGGGAGCGTGAGGCTGTAGGCCGCCGCGACGACATTCATGACATGACGGATGGTGACGCTCATGCCGGGCTCCCGAGATCCTGGAGCGCCATTTCCAGCGCCGCGAGATCGACCGTGCTGACGATGTGCGCGATGGGCCGCGGCGCGGGATCGTTGTCGGGCAGCGGCGGCCCGAACACGCCGCCCTGGTCGAGCGTATTGCCAACCGTCGCCTCGAACAGGCGCGGCGTCGGCGGCTTCAATTCGCCGCGCCGGGCGAAGGCGAGCAGCTCTTCGCCGCGCGCAGCCGCCACGCGCATTTCCGCCGCCTCTTCCTGCAGGGCGACGATCGCGTCCAGCACGCGCGGCGGGCGCGGCGCCTTGAACCTTTCGTTCTCGTGCTCCAGCGCACGGGCGCGCAGCGTCAGAACAAGCAGCGCCTGCGTGAATTCTCTGACGCTCTCGGGCGACATGACGCCGCCGGTGTTGGCCAGCTTGGAATAGGCGTAGTGCATGCCGAGAAGCGCATCGGACAATTTGTCAGCCATGGTCGGGCTCCTGCGATTGCGGGACGAGGGCGGGGTTGAAGACGCAGTGGCGGCAGGCCCGCCAGTGCGAGACCGCGGCGCGCGGAGCGGACGGGATCGGCGCCTCGCGAAACGCCTTGCATTCGGCCGGCGCGATGTCGCGGCCCAGATGCGGGCAGTCGACGCGGTCGGCGAAGGTCTCGAAGATTTTCGCGCTGATCAGGCGGGCGTCGCCGACATATTTGCCGGACAGCGCCATCGATACCGCGGGCCGCGAATAGCCGATCTGCTGCGCGACCGTCTTGCGCGACGACTTGTCGACCGCGGCCTGCAGAAGGGCGCGGGCGCGCTCCGACAACTGCGGATAGGCGCGCTTGACGACGGGCGGTTTGCGCGCCGCGCCGATTTCGGGAAGGGCGACCTGTTCCTCAGTCATCAGCGCCTCCGCTGTTGCGGGAGGCGCGCTTGGCCTCGCGCGCCTCGTTGAAATCCACGAGGCGCGCGCCGCCGTTCGCCGCCTTTGCGACGCGCGGCGCGATCTCGCCGACGTCCCGCCGAAGGCGGTAGACCTTGCGGCCGTTGGACGTCGGCGCTTCGCCCTGCATCGAGCGGCGCGGCGTTTCGATGACCACGCCGACTTTCGCGAGGTCGCGCAGGTAGTGGCCGAGATTGTCGGCCATGTCCTTCTCGCCCAAGCGCTGCGCGCGTTCGAGAATGTCGGCGGTCGTGAAGGTTCCCATGATCCGCATCGCCGCCCAGGCGCGCTGGCGGAATGTGTCGGGGTCCGGCAAGCGAATGCCCGTGTGCGGACCACGCGGGCCGGATTTGATCGGCCTGCCGATCTGGGCCTTGCCCTTCGCGGTGAGCCGGAAGCAGCCGCGCTCGATGCGCTCGACATAGCCGCCCTGGATCATCTGGCCGACGGTCTTGGCGACGCGGGCGCCGGGCCGGCCGACGGCCGTCGCGATGTCGGCCGACAGCAGGCAGGCGTCGGGCCCGATCGCTTCGAGGATGAGGTTCTGGAGGCCCATCAGACGCCTCCGGGAACGCGGATTTCAGCGCCGGTGCGGCGATCGTTGATCAGCACCTTGCCGGCGAGATCGGCGAGACGCACGGGCTTGTCGACCGTCGCGCCGTTGCGTTTGCCGACGCGCTCGACGACGGCCAGCGCCTCCTTGATCTCGCGATTGAAACCAGATGTCGCCTGATGCACGAAGCCGACGACATCTTCGCCGATCGGCGCTTCGCAGAGCCCGTCGGCGAGAGCGCGCACGTCGCCGCGCGTCGCCGGCTCGAACCGCACATAACGCGTGATGCGCGAGGCGACTTGCGGGAAGGCTGTCAGGTTGTCGCGGATTTTTCCCATGCCGACGAGCACGAAGACGAGGCCGGCGTTGTCGCTGAAGTCGCGGATCGTCTCGATGATCCGGCCGTTGCGCGAAATGTGGTCGGCTTCGTCGATCACGACCGCGAACGGGCGCTTGGCGATGTCGGCCTGATCCTGCCGCAGCGTCAGGGCTTCCAGCGCCTGGTGATAGCGGCGCTGGAAGGAATGGGCCGGCGTGATGCGCAGCTTGGCGAGCAGGTCGGCGAGGAACCATTGCGGGCTCCACTCCTTCAGCGCGCGCAGGAAGACGATGCCGTTCTGCGCGGCCCACCATTCCAGCGCCGTGGTCTTGCCGAGGCCCGGCGCCCCGTCCACGACCATCAGCGAGCATTCTTCCGCGCCGCGCTTTTCCAGCGCCTCCAGCGCGGCCAGAAAGCGCGCGACGTTCTCGGTTTCGACGAATTGCCTTTTCATGCTATGCCCATCTCGCGTTGTGTGATGCTCCGGCCGTCAGGCGGCTTCCTCGATCGCGGCCGCTCTCAACCGGCCGAGATCGACGCCTGCGCGCCGGAGCAGAAATTTGGACGCCTCACTCGTGAGCAACTCGACGATCAGCTCACGATCCGTCGCGGTGGCCTCGGCCGGATGAGCGGCGACCCACTGCGCGAATTCGATGTCATCGTGGAAGAACGGCCTGCCGCCCTCGGCGGCGGGCGAAAGCGAAACGGCCGGGTCGACGATGTCGAGACGCGAGACCTGCGCGACATCGGACCCGGCCGCCGTCTCTCCGTCTTGGGGGCGCGTGGCGGACGCTTCGACGGAGAGAAACTCTGGATCGGGCTGAACGGGCTGAAGCGTCAGAAGCGCTGCGGGGCGCAGCTCGGCTTCGACGCGGTCGAGCTTGTCGGCAAGGCGGCGGCGCCGGCCCTCGGCGCGCTTCTCCATCGCCGCCTGCTCGAAAGAAATCGGCACATAGCGGGTCTTGTTGCCCTCGAACTGCGCGACGCAGACGAGCGCGCCGGGCCGGCGCTCGCCCTCGTGCATGTCGATGCGCCTGATCCACACCTGACGCGCGTCGCGCACGTCGTAGCCGACCATGACGTCCTGCTCGTGGAAGGCGTCGAGTTCGCTGGCGAAGTAGGAATTGGTGCCGAGCGTGACCATGCAGCGGCGCACGCGCCGGACTTCGTAGGGCCGGAACAGGTCGAGCCGCTCGGCCTCGTCGGGCACAATCAGTTCCGCGCCGGCGGCGACCTTCTGACGCCAGAGTTCGTTCGGCGTCAGATGGCGCTTGGCGCGCGTCGCCTCGTCGCGCGTCCAGGGCAGCGCGCGATGCGGGCGATCGTTGTGCTTGACGAGCGCAGCCTCGATCGCGGCGACGAAATCGGTCCACGACGGCAGGACGCGCGACGCTCCGACAAGCGCGATCTCGCGCCGCGTCGTCTTGTAGGCGAGCTGCTTGGCCTCGCGGTCCATGCCGGCGCCCGTGAAGGTGGGGAATTGCCGTGCGACCGTGATCCATCGCTTCTGGAAATTCTCGACGACGCCCTTGGCCTGCGCGTTGCGGGGCAGGGCGAGCATCGGCGTGACGCCGAGGCGCCGCAGGAGGCCCGCGACCTCGTCGTGCATCGCCGCGTTGCGATAGCCGGGGCCGCGATCGGTGTAGAAGATCGCCGGAATGCCTTGGTCGCAGGCCCGCGCGAGCGCGTCGGCGACGGTCAGCTGGCTTTCCGCCAGCCCGGCCGACCAACCGACCGCGCGGCGCGTGGCGACATCGACGATGACGGTGATTTCTGGTTTGAACGGCCGGCCATGGATGGGATGCGTGACTTCCGCGTCGAACGTCGTGCCGTCGGCCGTGTAGATCGTCGTCGGCGCGAGGCTGGCGAAGTCGCGCACTGTGTAGGCCTGCCGCGCGCGCAGCGCGAGCTTCCCCTCGCGGCCCATGTGCCGCTCGATATGAGACATCTTCGCCAGCGCGCGCCGCACGGCCGCGTAGGAGGGCCGCTGAACGGCGGGAAGGGTTTCGATCCAGTCGCGATAGACGGCGGCGAGATCGGGCTTCTGCGGCTTGCGCCACGCGACCAGGAAGCTGTCGAGCCAGGCGGGGGCGTCGTGCTTCGCGCGGGTCTTTCGCGGGGCCGTTTCGCCGTCCTTGCGGGCTTTGATCCAGCGATAGATCGTGCGCGTCGACAGGCCGCGCGCGCGGTCGTTGGCGTCGCGGCAGGCCTGCATCAACGGCTCGGACAAGATGCCGGCGGCGAAATCGGCGACGAGGATCGAGACGGCGGCCGACACGCCATGCCCGCCGGCGATCGCGATGCGGTCGATCTCCTGACACACGGCGAGGCGCGCGGCCATCACCTTGCGCTGGCGATGCGTCAGATGCGCCGGCTCGGGCGCTGCATTCTGACGCGCGGCGGGGACCGGCGCCGCCGGCGTCGAGACGATCGCCGATGTTTCGACGGCAGCGCGTTGGCGGCGGCGCAATTCGGCGCGCGTAGGCTCCGGCAGGGCGTCGAAGGCGATCTCGTAGCCGCCGCCGCGGCCGTCGCGCTTGCGGGCGAGATCGGGCGACGACGCTGCGATGCGACCGATCAGGCGCGCCGCGTTTTCCCGTGTGACGGGCAGGCCCGGCAGCTTAAGATCGGCCAGCTCGCGCGCTGAATAGAAGGCCTTCATACGACCTCCCGCTGCAGCGCGCGGAGCGAGAAGCCGCGGCCGCCGTGCGTGCTCAGGACCAGCCCGAGCGCCACGCACGCGAACCGAAGGCGGTAGATGGCCGACCAAAGGCTTCGGTCGGCCACGTCCGGGCCTCCGCTCGGATCGTCGCCCCAGATGAGGTCGATCAATTCCTCTCGATGCAGGACCGCGCCGGCGCGCGCGCCAAGGGCGATCAGGAGGCGGCGGGCGACGCCGTCGACGGACGCCCAGGCGCAATCACGCCAGACGATGCCTTCGCTGATCGAGACGTAGAGCGCGCCGGGGACGCGGCGCGATGGCGGTCGAAACCGGACGATGATGACGGTGAAATCGCCCATCACCGCCCCCTGACGCGTGCGGTCAGCGCGGCGGCGCGGCGATCCAGTTCGCCGCGCTTCTCTTCGATCAGGTGCAGTTCGACGATCTCCGCGTATTTCTCGGGCACGACCACGAAACCGAACATGGCGGGCAACAGGCCGAGCAGCTCATGCTGTCCGGTCGCGCCGACCAGAGCGGCGAAGGCGTCGAGCGGGATGCGGTTCTGGCTGCGCGCCTGACTGGCCCACGCATCGAGCATGGCGACGGTGATGGAGCGCCCGAGTTCGCGTGCCATGTCGGCGGCGATCGTGTCGCGCCGCTTGCCGCAGCGATGCAGGGCGAGCGCGACGGCCCGCGAGATCGAGGCGTCGAGCGACCCGCCGCGCGTCTCGTGCGGCTCGTAGCCCACGCGGACGGCGGGCGGTTCCCATGCGAGGAGGTCGAGCGTGTGCGTGTCGGTCTTCTGGCGCACCATCAGCCGGCGGCTCCGCTCCTGCGAACGCGGCGCCCGACAGGAGCGGAATGGCCCGACGGGGCCGGCGAGGGACAGGGCTTCAGCCATTCGATCGGCACGATCGAGATGCAGCCGGAAAGGTGGCCGTCCCGATGGACGACCTCGGCATACTGGCGGGACGTGTAACCGCGCAGGACGCCTTCGCTCGTGAAGCCGAGCGTATCGGTGAAGGCGACCTTGGCGCCCGGCTCGAAGGGAGCTGACGGGAAGGCCTTCATTGCGCGGCGCTCCGCGTCAGGCGGGGGCGCAATTTCTGGCTGGCGAGCCGTGTGCGGTATGCGTTAGAAATTGTGCCGGTAGCGGGATTGACGCGGTAGCGGTCCGGCCAGAGCGTCTCGGGCATTTGACCGAGGGCTTTGGCGATCGCCTTCTCGCCGTCGCTGTTGGGACGCAGCAGCGCGGTGCGACAGGCGGACGGTTCGATGCCCGCGGCGATCGCCAGCCCCGTCAGGGTCAGGCCCCGGCGGCTCAGTTCCGCGCGTATCGCGTATCGGTCCCAGCGTCCCAAACCAACCTCCGACGAACTGCCTCCCCGGCCGTTTGTCGAGGCCGAAGCAGTCACAAAAGCGACTATGGTAACTAAATCGACCAACGTCAAGCCGAAAGTCGTTAAAGCGACTGATCGCGGCCGCTCGCGCGGGCTCAAACTCAGTGAGGTTGAGGGTTTTCCGAGACGGCTGGATATGTTGATAGGCGGGAAATGGACTGCGTTTCAGAACAAGTCTGGCGTTCCGAAAGCGTCGCTGATCGGCTATGTGCAACTCGGGAAACAGCCTCGCCTCGATAGTTTGATCGCAATTGCGACCGCCGCCGGCGTTTCCGTGGAATATTTAGCGACCGGATCGTCATCGGCCGCCGGCCCGCGCAGCACGGCGCTCGACATGGCCTGCCTTCAGGCGGCGATTGAGATCGTCGAAGACTGGCTCGACGAGCACCAGCGGCAAATGACCTCGGGAAAAAGGGCCGAACTCGCTTCCAAGATTTACGAGCTACTCGTAGAAGATATGGAGGCGGGAGGCGCTATTGATCGGCCAAAAATGCGCCAGTTCCTCCGCCTGGTGGCCTAGAAGGGGGATACCAATGCAGGGGGATGAGACCCGCGACGAACGAATTGCGCGGATACGACAGGCGTTACTAGTAAATAGCAGGCCGCTGCCGAAGAGAAGGCATTACAATTTCCGATCGCCAAAACATATAACGGTGAAGGGCGGCAAAAATATCATCGGCCTCACCTTGATACTCGGATCGACGGACGATGGTCGGTCTGTGGCGGCCGTCCAGGACTTGCTGCACGAAGAGGATGGCGTTCAATGAGCAATGACCTGATCAAGCCGATCCCGGCGCGTCTGACGAAGGCCCTCGCCCCGGTTCTCCAGCCAGGAGAGGTCGCCCTCATCCAGCTCAAGGGCGCATTTAAGGAGGCGCTGATTTGCACCGATCGCCGTGTCATCATCGTCAAAGGCGGGTTCATGGTCGGCAATTTCTTTGGAAACAATGTGTTCCAGCTGCCTTATGCCAATGTGGCGAGCGTCGAAGTGAAATTCCATTTTGCGACCGGATACTTCGAGGTTTCGGCTGGCGGTATGCAAAATACCTCGAAAAGCTACTGGTCAGGCAAAAAGCACGAGCAATCGCGCTACGCGCCGAATTGCGTGACGATCACGGGCAAACCGGCCGCCGATGACTTCAACCGGGCGTGCGCTTTCATTCTCGACCGTGCGGCGATGGCACGAAACCCGGCCGCCGCTGCATCGCCGCCGCCGGTTCCGAGCGGCGCGGCGTCAGCCATCGAGCATCTCGCGATGATGCGCGATCGCGGCCTTGTGACGGCCGACGAATTCGAGGCCAAACGCAAGGAACTACTCGCCCGGATTTAGCTTCTGGCGTCACAGAACGCGTCACAGAAGCCCGCACGGGCCCACGCCCTCACCGCCTTGATTTTCGGGCCTTTTGCGGAACTGTGACGGTCAGGATCGGCTTAGGCGCCAGCCGTCACAGTTAACGCCGCGAACTGTGACGGCGGCCCGCTGGTCCGCTGCCCCATCCGCCCTAGTGGTCGTTGGTGTCCGGCAATGGTCGCCATCGGTCGCCCCGGCGCCAAAGTTCCCGCCAAACGCGCCCGCCAGGCGCTCGCCGTCGGCCACTCCCGCCAAACGCCACCGCCACGCGCTCGCCCTTATTCCTCTAGGCCCTGACGCCGCCTATGGCCCGCCCCACGCACTGCCAATGGTCGTGACCCCCTACAAAGTCCGCCATCACGGCGCTCCGTCCATGTCTCGCACCTTCTCTGCCAGGAAGAATGCGGCCCTCTCAAAGGACGTTGCTGCGTCTTGCGACTGAACTCCTTGGCGAAAGACGCAATAATCTGGTCGTTTCCAACAGCGCACGCAGTTTTCTTGCTGGTCGCCCATTCGCTGAACTGGACGACGGCTCAACCGGCCTGGACGAGCGAGGCGTGGCCAACGGAGCCCTTGAAGGCCGTTTCTAACGACGGGCGCTACACATGGCGCGAGGCTCTCGCGGGAAGCGGCGATCTCGCAATCGGCAACGGTTTCCTCCCAACGGAGCGTCTGCCTACCGCCAGCGGGCTAACAGGAAGAAACGACCGGTGGCAGACATTTCGATCGCGCTGCTTGACGTCCGGATCGCGCAAGTTGCGGAAATTGCCACCCCTGCCCGAAACCCGACATCAATGTCCCTTGGTTGCCCTGTCCTCGTTTCAACTTATTGAACGGCTTCGAGCCGCGTTACGCTCTCCGTCCCGGTTTTCCGATCGCCGCCGCGCGCGCCTGACGCGT
>JASGFP010000117.1:0-11508 GCA_047605445.1 Rhodoblastus sp. | reverse complement strand
CACGTCGCGGGCCCCGGCGCGCAGGAATTCCAGCGCCGTGGCCGCGCGGGCGCAAAAGAGCTTGCCAGCCGCCGTCGCAGCCATCCCCTCCGGGCCGTGCTCGAACAGGGCCGCGCCCAGGCGCGCCTCCAGCTTGTCGATCGCCTGGGTGATGGCTGGCTGCGACAGATGGATACGCTCAGCCGCGCGGCTGACGCTGCGTGTCTCGGCGACCACGCAGACGGCGCGCAAATGCCTGAGATTCGGTATGTCCGACTTGTCGCTTTCGGCCATGCCCGCCCGATCCTCCCAGACATACTATAGCCAGAACTTATGCTCTTGCGGAGAGTTTGAAATGGCCCGCCCGATGGGCCGCCGGATAATGGCCGGAAAGAATGTCGACAAAGGCGGGCCCAGCGCCCGAAACGGGGAAAGGAACGCCATGCCCATCGTCCGCACGAAGATCGAACGCGCCGACCCGGCCGTCATCGCCGGCCTCGCCGAATGCGGCGTGGCGACCGTGCACGAGGCGCAGGGCCGCACAGGGCTGCTGGCCTCCTACATGCGGCCGATTTATCGCGGCGCGAAGATCGCGGCTTCCGCCGTCACCGTTTCCGTGCCGCCGGCCGACAACTGGATGATCCATGTCGCGGTCGAGCAGATGCAGAAAGGCGATGTGATGGTCGTCTCGCCGTTCTCGCCCTCCGACGCCGGCTATTTTGGCGATCTTCTGGCTGGCTCCGTCATGGCGCGCGGCGGCGTCGGGCTCATCATAGACGCTGGCGTGAGGGACGTGGCCGATCTCACGGAAATGAAATTCCCGGTCTGGTCGAAGGCGATCTGCGCTCAAGGGACCGTCAAGGAAACGCTGGGCGACGTGAACATTGCGATCGTGTGCGCCGGCGCGATCGTCAATCCCGGCGACGTGATGGTGGCCGACGACGACGGCGTGTGCGTGGTCAAGCGCGAGGAGGCCGCCGATGTGCTGAAGAAAGCGCAGGCGCGCATCGCCAACGAGGGCGAGAAGCGCGAGAAGCTCAACGCCGGCGTTCTCGGCCTCGATCTCTACAAGATGCGCGAGGGTCTCGCCGCCAAGGGGCTGAAATATGTCTGAGGGCGCGCGCTGCATGTGGATGCGCGGCGGCACATCCAAGGGCGGCTATTTTCTCGCTGAGGATTTGCCGGCGGAGACTGGCGCGCGCGACAGATTTCTGCTCGGCATGATGGGCTCGCCCGACAAGCGACAGATCGACGGCATGGGCGGCGCCGATCCTTTGACCTCCAAAATCGCCGTAGTGAAGAAGTCCGCCAGACCCGGCGTCGATGTCGACTATCTCTTCCTGCAAGCCTTCGTCGACAAGCCGATCATCACCGACGCGCAGAACTGCGGGAACATTCTGGTCGGCGTCGGGCCCTTCGCGATCGAGCGCGGGCTCGTGGCCGCGACCGGCGACGAGACGAATGTCATCATCTACATGGAGAACACCGGGCAGACCGCGGTGGCGAGCGTGCGCACGCCCGGCGGCATGCCGACCTACAATGGCGACCGCGCTATCGACGGCGTGCCGGGAACGGCGAGCCCGATCCCGATCGAATTCCGCGACACGGCGGGCTCGTCCTGCGGCGCGCTGCTGCCGACGGGCAATCCGTTCGACATCATCGACGGCGTCGAATGCACGCTGATCGACAACGGCATGCCCGTGGTGGTGATGCGCGCGGGCGATCTCGGCATTTCAGGCACGGAATCGCGCGACGAACTGGATGCGCATGTCGAACTGAAGAAGAAGCTGGAATCGATCCGCCTGCAGGCCGGGCCCATGATGAATCTCGGCGACGTGAAGGACGCCTCCGTGCCGAAGATGACGCTGGTCTCCCCGCCCCGAGCGGGCGGCGCGATTTCCACGCGCACTTTCATTCCGCACCGCTGCCACGCCTCCATCGGCGTGCTCGGCGCAGTGAGCGTCGCGTCGGCATGCATGATCGCAGGCTCGCCGGCGGCGGCGCTGGCGAACATTCCCGACGGCGACCCGAAGGTTCTCGACATCGAGCATCCCTCCGGCGCGACGACGATCCGCGTCGCGGGCTCGGGCCCGAGCGCGACGGCGGCGATCGTGCTCACCGCGCGCAAGCTGATGGACGGCGTTGTGTTCGCGCCGTAGTGGCGCTTTTCCCTCCCCTTCATGGGGAGGGTGTCGCGCGCAGCGCGACGGGTGTAGCCGGGCCGATACGGAATTCTTCGGCGCTCGCGCACGCGCGCCGCACCCCAACCGGACGCCTGCGGCGTCCGGCCTCCCCATGAAGGGGAGGCAGGGCGTCACTTCACTCCGCGTTCTTTTTCTTCTTCTTGAATTTCGGCTTCGTCGGCGCCGCGCCTTCGGACTGCGGCGCTCGCTTCTCGAATTTCTTCTTCTTCGGCCGCTCGCGCTCGCCGCCGCCGGCGCCCATGCGCTCGACCCGCACCTGATCGCCGCCCGGCCTGCGCATGCCGGCGAGGAACTGATCGGCCACAGCTTCCGACACCTCAAATTGCGTCTCGTGATCGTAGATGCGGATGACGCCGATATCCTGCCGCGTGACGCCGCCCTTGCGGCACAGCATGGGCAGCAGCCATTTGGGATCGGCGTTGCGTTTGCGGCCGATGTCCATGCGGAACCAGACCGCATCCGGCATGGCGCGCGGGCCCTTGGGAACGCGCGCCGGCGCGCCGGCGCGCGGCTCGTAGGACGGCGGCGCAATGTTGGTCTGCGGCGCCTCTATATCCTCAACGCCCGGCAGGCCCGCGCGATACATGCGCACCAGCGCGGCGGCGATTTCTTCCGGACCACGCTCGGCCAGAAGCTGGCGGCCCATCTCCAGATCCTCCGCGCTCGCCTCCTCGGTCAGCGCGGGATCGCGCAGCATGCGCTGGCGATCCAGTTCGGCGATCTCGGCAAGCGTCGGCGGTCCGCCCCATTGCGCCTGCACGCCCGCATTGGCGATCAGCATGGCCGCGCGACGCTGGCGGGACACCGGCACCAGCAGCGCGCTTACGCCCTTGCGCCCTGCGCGCCCGGTGCGGCCCGAGCGATGCTGCAACGTCTCGGCGTCGGTCGGGAGTTCGGCGTGGATGACGAGATCGCAACTGGGCAGATCGATGCCGCGCGCGGCGACATCGGTCGCGACGCACACGCGCGCGCGGCCGTCGCGCAACGCCTGCATGGCGCGATTGCGCTCGTGCTGGCTGAGTTCGCCCGAAAGCAACACAGCAGCGAAACCGCGCTCCTGCAGCGTCGCCTGCAGATGGCGGACGGCCTCGCGCGTGTTGCAGAAGACCATGGCGGTGCGCGCCTCGACATAGCGCAGCAGATTGACGACGGTGTGCTCGATCTCCTTCGGCGCGACGCGGATCGCGCGATATTCGATATCGGCGTGCCCGCTTGCGCCGCCCTCCACCTCGATGCGCAGGGCGTCGCGCTGGTAGCGGCGGGCGAGCGCGATAATGCCCTTGGGCATGGTCGCCGAGAACATCAGCGTGCGGCGCGCCTGCGGCGTCGCTTCAAGAATGAACTCGAGATCCTCGCGGAACCCGAGGTCGAGCATTTCGTCGGCCTCGTCCAGCACCACCGCCGCTATCGCGGAGAGATCAAGGCCGTGACGCTCGATGTGGTCGCGCAGGCGGCCGGGCGTGCCGACGACGATATGCGCGCCGGCCTCCAGCTTGCGGCGCTCCTGGCGCGGGTCCATGCCGCCGACACAGGCGACGATTCTGGCTCCCGCATATTGGTAGAGCCACAGAAGTTCGCGCTCGACCTGAAGCGCGAGTTCGCGCGTCGGCGCGATGACGAGCGCGAGCGGGGCGCCGGCGCCGGCGAAGGTTTCATGGCCGCCGAGCAACGTCGGCGCCATGGCCAGACCGTAGGCCACAGTCTTTCCGGAGCCGGTCTGGGCGGAAACGATGACGTCGCGGTCGGCGGGCGCCTGGAGAACCGCCGATTGAACCGCGGTCGCCTCGGAATAATTGCGTTCACTGAGGGCGCGGGAAAGCGCCGGACTGGCGATGGAGAATGTCACGAATAGTCCTGCGGGCCGGCGAGGCCGGATTGGCGGCCACTGGTCGGACGCCGGGATCGGCGCGATCCTTACGACAGGACAGCGGCGATTGCCACTCGCGACTTGCGGCGAAGCCCTACTGGGCGGTCTGCGCCGCGGTCAGCGCGATATAGGCTGAAACGCCGAGAGCGGCGAGAACGGCGAGCAGACGTGCGGCGATCATGGCGGGGCTCCGATGCAGACGGCGCATCAGAGGCGAGCTCCCCGTCATGCGCGATGCGCTGGCGCACATTGCGCCACATGCGGACAGGCCGTGCTATGGACGGGCGCGAGGATCAACGGGAATGAACCGAATGGAAGCCGCTCAGCTGCCCGAACGCGTCGCGACGCTGGACGATCTGGCGCGTGTCGAGGCCGCCGCCACGCGTCTGGAAACGCCATGCGGCGACGGACGGATGGTCTGGCATAGCTGGGGCGCCGGCGCGCCCGTCGTGCTGGTGCATGGCGGGTCGGGCGGCTGGGCGCATTGGGCGCGCAACATCCGCGCGCTCGTCGACCAGGGCCGCAAGGTCTATGCGTGCGATCTGCCGGGCTGCGGCGAATCGGACCGGCCGCCGGTTGGCGAGGACGGCGACGCGCTGCCGCCGTGGATAGAGAAAGGCGTGACCGCTCTGGGTCTGGACGCCTTCGATCTCGTCGGCTTTTCCTTCGGCGCCATGGTCAGCGGATTTTATGCAGCGCGGTATCCACAGCGGGTGCGCAAGCTCGTGCTCGTGGGACCACCGGCGCTGAGCGAGAAGCCGGGCGCCAGAATCGCGCTGAAGGAATGGCTGCGGCTGCCCGACGGGCCGCAGCGCGAAGACGCCTTCCGGCACAATCTGCGGCTGCTGATGCTCGCCAACGACGCGAGCGTCGACAGTCTTTCGCTCGGCCTTTATGTGCGCTGCCTCAAGCAGGATCGCCTCACCAAGCGCCGCATCGCGCGCACCGACGTTCTTCTGCGCAGCATGCCGGATATTAGTGCGCCGGTGTATGCGACATGGGGCGCCGAGGATGTTCTCGCGCGCGGGCGGTTCGATGTTCTGGAAGCAGGTCTGCGGCGCGCGAAAAACTTTCGCGAGATGAAGCTCATTCCGCATGCCGGCCATTGGGCGCAGTTCGAGGCGCCGGACGCATTCGACGCGATGCTGCGGCAATGGCTGGCGGCATGAATTTCTCGCCGAAACCATCGCCTCAGAATTCGATGACGCCCATTTCTGTCCGGTCCAGTTCCTCTTCGACGCGATGGAAGGCGTCGTCGCCGATCTCTCCGGAATAGCGCAACTCGGCAAGGCGCATCCGCGCAGCGCCGATCGCGCGCTCGCGCAGACGGTCTTCTTCGGAAAGCGACGGCGCATAGGCGCCGTCTTCGGCATCCGCGACGGCTATCAGCCCGGCATATTCGTCCCGCACCCGGCTGGCCGCGTCGCTGTCTTCCCCGTCGAGGCTGGCGAGCGCGGCGCGCAGCGCCTCCGTGCGGGCAAAACCGGACTCCATCTCGAGAAGCTTGTCCTGCGGCAGATTGAGCAGGCGCAGCAGCGGGCCGAGCGTGAAGCCCTGAAGCACCAGCGTGCCGAGCACGACAACGAAGGCCGTGAACAGAATGAGGTCGCGATGGGGAAACGGATTCTCGCCGTCCGGCAGCGCAAGAGCCGCAGCAAGCGTGACGATGCCGCGCATGCCCGCCCAGGAGACGACCAGGCCGCCGCGCCAGCCGGGCCGCACGCCGGGATTGATCGGGCTGAACCCGCGCAGGCGCCCATAGAGCGCGACGCCGACGCCATTGAGGAACACCCAGGCGAAACGCACGACGATGACAGTCGCCAGCACGGCCAGGCCGACCGTCAGGTAGTGGAACCGCGCATTGTAGTCGAGGCGCTCGAAAATCGGCTCGATCTGCAGGCCGATGAGAATGAAGGCGAGCACGTTGAGGAAAAAGATCACCGTCTCCCAGACCGCGAAGGACGGAAGACGCAGGCGCGCAGGGGTCCGCACGGTGCGCGACGCGGTGGCTGCGAAGGCGACCAGCGTCAGCACACCCGACAGATGCAGACGCTCGGCGGCGAGCCAGACGCCGAATGCGGTCAGGAACTGAAACAGGATTGCAGTCGGGGCGTCGACGATTCGGCTGTTGAGGCGCGGCACGGTCATGCCGAGCGCCCAGCCCGCGAGCAAAGAAGCCGGCACGCTGAGCACCAGCAGCGGGATTGTCGTCGCGGTCATGGCGAAGGTCGCGGCGACTATCGCGCCGCGGAAAATCACCAGCGCGCTGGCGTCGTTGAACAGGCTTTCGCCCTCGAGAATGGAGACGAGCCGGCGCGGCGGATTGATGTGGCGCAGCACCGCCGAGGCCGCAACCGCGTCGGGCGGAGCGACGATGGCGCCGAGCGCGATGGCGGGCGCCCAGGCGAGATCTGGGGTCAGCCAGCGCGCCACGATGGCGACAGCGATGGTGGTGGCGACGACGGCGCCGATCACGAGACTCGTAACCGTCATCCAGTCGCGCTTCAGCTCGCGGATCGACATGTCGAATCCGGCGTCGACCAGCACAGGCGCGAGAAACAGGGCGAGCGCCAGATCCGGCTCCAGATCGACGCGCGGCGCGCCCGGCACGAAGGCGACCGCAGCGCCGACCAGCGCGAGAAAGGCGGGATAGGGGGCGCCGATTCTCCGCGAAAAAGCTGCCAGGACCAGCGCGACGGCGAGGATCAGCAGAATCGATTCGAACAGGGACAGGAGATCGGCTCCGGCATGAGGCGGCCGGCGCGCCCGACCTGAGGCAACAAATAGGCGATGGCGAGCGCGCGTCCAAGCTGCGCGATTGCAAATGGACGCCCGTCGGATTCCGCATGGCCGCACCGGCGACAAACGCTGCGGCTGGCCTATATTCTGCGCCCACAAACCCCGGCAAGATCGAGTGGAGCAATCGATATGAGCGACAGCATGCAATATACGCCGCCGAAAGTCTGGACCTGGGACAAGGCGAGCGGCGGGCGTTTCGCCAACATCAACCGGCCGATCGCAGGGCCGACCCACGACAAGGAACTGCCGGTCGGCAAGCATCCGTTCCAGCTCTATTCGCTCGGCACGCCGAACGGACAGAAGGTCACGATCATGTTCGAGGAGTTGCTGGCGACCGGCCACAGCGGCGCGGAATATGACGCCTGGCTCGTCAATATCGGCCAGGGCGACCAGTTCGGCTCGGGCTTCGTCGACATCAATCCGAACTCGAAAATCCCGGCCCTGCTCGACCGCAGCGAAAAGAAGCCGGTGCGCATATTCGAATCCGGCGCGATCCTGGTCTATCTCGCGGAAAAATTCGGCGCCTTCCTGCCGACGGAACGCGCCGCGCGCGCCGAATGCCTGTCATGGCTGTTCTGGCAGATGGGGGCGACGCCGTTTCTGGGCGGCGGCTTCGGCCATTTCTACGCCTATGCGCCGGAGAAGTTCGAATACGCCATCAACCGCTACGCCATGGAGGTGAAGCGCCAGCTGGACGTGCTCGACCGGCGGCTGGCCGAGGTCGAATATCTCGACGGCGCCGGCTATTCGATCGCCGACATGGCGGTTTGGCCGTGGTATGGCGGCCTCGTGAAGTCGAACCAGTATGGCGCGGCGGAATTTCTGGCCGTCCACGAGTACAAGAATTTGATCCGCTGGGCAGATCAGATCGCGGCGCGACCGGGGGTCAAGCGGGGGCGCATCGTCAACCGCACGCAGGGCGAACTTTCCGCGCAATTGCACGAACGGCACGATGCGGCGGATTTCGACACGAAGACGCAGGACAAGATCGGCGCGCAGACGGCGGCCGGCGGCTGATCCGGCCGGACAACGAGGCTTCAGACCGAGGCTTTGGCGCGCGACCGCCGTCGTGGCGCCGCGCGCTCCGACGTTGCACCCTGCTTCTTCTTCTGGAGCGGCGGGTTCATGTCCGCGAAGGCGCGGCGCGCATCCGCCAGGCATTGCGCGCCCGTCGCATCGGTCTCGTAGAGCGCAAGTCCGAACAGGTTCTCGCCGCCCGGCAGGGCGCGAGCTTCGCGCATCGCGGCGGTCAGGCGACGACCGACGCTCGCCAAGTCGACCTCGTCGGCGATCAGACTGAGACAGACGACGATTTCATCCGGGGCGAGCGTCGAGACGGCGTCGCTCTTGCGGACACGCGCCGACAGGGCCGCAGCCAGAGCGGCGACGCAGCGCTGCGCCGCCTCCGCGCCTTCCGCGGCGACGATTTCGCTGTGGTCCTGCAGCCGGAAATACGCGACGGCGGCCGTGCGCTGCCAGTTCCAGGAAGCCTTGGCGGCAATGTCGAGACGCTCTTCGAGCGCGCGCTCGCCTCGCACGGTCTGAAACGGGTTTTCCGGCAGATTGCGCGGCGCCGGCGAACGCTCTCGCAGCACCGCCGGGGTCGTGTCTTCCACAACAACTCGCGGTCTGAACCGTCGTGAGATCGCGATGAATCCGAAAAGCGCCAGCGCAGCGCCTAAAGGCGCGCCGAATTTCAGTACGCCGCCGGTCGCATCATCGGTCTCGCCGGAATCCGGCGCCTGTGCGAAAACCGTAGGCGTGGCCGACGGAATGGCCAGCGACGGCTGAACGACGACGCGCGCCGGCGCTGGCGCGGCCACGCTTTTGGCCAGGCGGCGCGTCCACCCGAGGGGCTGCAGACGGCTCGCCTCGATCGGGTCGAGGCATTCGTCGTGGGAGATGAGAGCGGCGACAAGCGCAAGCGCATGCAGCGTGGCGGGGTAATAGGGCTCGTAGCCGCCGAGCCGGTAGAGATCGCGCGGAAAGGGTTGCCCGGAGACAGCGCAGGCGCGCAACGCGGCGATGGCGCGATAGCCGGGGCCAGCCGCGATCTCGTCCACATTGCCGCTGCGCAGATCGACGATCGGCAACCCGCCGGCGGCGGGCGGGAACATGGATGCGAATCTCGCCAGACGGTCCGCATTCTCGCTTGGCGCGAAGGCAAGATAGAGGGGAATGCGCGCGGCGTCGTATCCAACCTTCGCAGGAAAGCGGCGGGCGGGCGCAATCCGGCCATCGCCGAGGGCGGTCCAGTTGGTCACGCCGGCGTTGGCCTGCGACTGGATCGCATCGATAATTGCAAGGCCGCTCCGGCGAACAGCTCCCCAATTCGCTTCCGGCGCGAGTTGCTCCAGTCGCGCGAACGCCGGAAAGACCCAATAGGACAGATTGACGACCGGACCGTCCGGCTGATCGGCGCGGGCGAATCCGAAGCCGGCAGGCAGCAGGACAGGCCCGACGCCGACTGCGTCGACAACGAGTTGCCGCGAGATATCGGCGGCCATGGCCGTCGCGGCGGCGGCGTAGTCGGCCTCTTTCCAGAGATCGGCGGCTTCGGCCAACGCCCAGGCGACCAGGATATCGCCATCGGTGGCGTTGTTGCGATCAGAGACCGCCCCGGCTTCAGGATCCCAGCGCCACGCCAGCAGATTGTCGCTGCGGACAGCCAGATTGGCCCGCGCCCAGCCCCAGATCCGATCGAAGGCGGGCCGGTCCCCGGCCGCTACCGCCAGCAGCATGCCGTAGCCCTGGCCTTCGCTGTGGCTCACGCCACGCGCCGCCGTGTCGACGACGCGACCGCTCGGCTGGAGATATCGGCGCGCCCATTCCGCCCACAACGGGGAGCCGGCGATGACCTCGCCGATGCGCACGACGCCGCCGCGCTGCCGGTCGATTGCCGAAGCCGGGACCGTTGCCGCAGGGATGACGATGAGCGCGGCCAACGCCGCAAAGATCACAGCCGGAAACCGGCGCGCCATTTTCGATCGGAAAATCACTGCTGCGATCTCGCGCAAAACTATCTGCACCGACGATGACGAAGATTCGTTAAGGGAAAGCAATGGAATCGGCTCTGATCGTAACGAGCCGCGATTCTCGCAACCGACCTATGTCAAATGTTATATTTAACAGCCACACGCAATGAAATCCGAATCCGAATAGAGTCCAGAACACAATCATTTCAATGCTTTCGGCATGAGCGCGCCAAGGACGCCCGGCCATGCCGGCGGCGTGGCCCTCGTCAACTCATGACGCCATTACTTGGCAAGCGATTGGGGCTGCAACGGACCCATCAGGCCGCGTCGAAGGCGCCGGCGGCAGTCGTCACAAAACGCCGGCGCTTTGCGTGGTCCGTCAGCTTACGACAGTCAGCCGCTCCGCTGCGCGCGTGACGCCGGTATAGAGCCAGCGCGCGCGATGCTCGCGGAAGGCGTAGCTCTCGTCGAACAGATAGACATTGTCCCATTGCGAACCCTGCGCCTTGTGGACGGTGAGCGCGTAGCCGAAGTCGAACTCGTCGGACTCGCGCCGCAAGGCGTATGGGATTTCCTCGTCGCCGCCGGCGAAGAATTGCGGGAGCACGCCGACGCGCTGCGGTTTGGCGCCCGGCGCATCCTCCGGCGACACCGACAATCGCACCTTGTTGCGCCGCACCGCGCCCGCCCGCGCCACACGGAAGATTGCGCCGTTGAGCAGGCCCTTCTTGCGGTTGTTGCGCAGGCAGACGAGCTTCTCGCCGACGACCGGCAGGTCGCCGGCAAAGCCGTTGAGTTCGCGCAGCCGTTTGTTGTAGGCGCGCCGCGTCTTGTTGAGGCCGACCAGCACCTGGTCTGCCGCCTTCACCTCGTCGGTGTCGACTTCGTCGCGGCCGATCACCTTGGCCGCGCCGTACACGCCGCGCTCGATGCGGCGGCCCTCGCGTATGTCCATCGAGAGGCGGACGATCGGATTGTCGGCGGCCTGCCGGTGGACCTCCGTCAGCATGACGTCGGGTTCGGCCTCGGTGAAGAAACCGCCGCCCTTGACCGGCGGAAGCTGGGCGGGGTCGCCAAGCACCAGCACCTTCTTGCCGAAGGAGAGGAGATCGCGGCCCAGTTCCTCATCCACCATCGAACATTCGTCGATGACGATCAGGCTGGCGGCTGCGGCCGGCGCATCCTCGTTCAGCTCGAAGGAAGGCTCCTCGCTTTCGACCTCCTTGGGCCGGTAGATCATGGAATGGATGGTGCGCGCGTCCGTGCAGCCCTTGGAGCGCATGACCAGCGCGGCCTTGCCGGTGAAGGCGCCGAAGGCCGTCTCGCCATCCACGCTTTCGGCCAGATGCTGCGCGAGCGTGGTCTTGCCCGTGCCGGCGAAGCCGAACAGGCGGAAGACCTGCTGGGCCTTGGGCTCGGCCAGCCAGGCGGCGACGGCGCCCAGCGCGCGGTCCTGTTCGGGCGTCCAGTTCATGCGGGCATCTAGCACCGGGCGAATGAGTCGCGCGAGCGCCCCCTTGAGCCGGCTTCCTTGCAATTTGGGCGGGCCCGTTTATCAACGCCCCACATGGGCAAGGAAAAGCAGGAACAGTCCGGCGCGACCGAGGCCGGGACGCCGCGGGCGCGCCGCGTTGCGCGGCCTCCGCGATCGCTTGGCGCCGCCGCGGCGCCGAGGGCCGACGAT
>JASGFP010000116.1:0-11530 GCA_047605445.1 Rhodoblastus sp. | reverse complement strand
GTCGCGGCTCGCGCTCGGGCGTGGCGGGCCGCGCGATCTGGCCGCTCTGCGCGACGGCGTCTCGTCCGCTGCGGCGATCGGCGCACGGCTCGCCGCAACCATCGGCCTGCCGCCCGAACTTTCCGCCCTTGCGCCCGAACTCGCCGCGCCGCCGCCCGCGATGGCGCTAACGCTTGCCGCCGCGCTGGCGCCCGATCTGCCGCTCGACAAGCGTGACGGCGGCTTCGTCGCGGAAGCTTACGATTCCGCGCTCGACGAAACGCGCGCGCTGCGCGACGAGAGCAGGCGGCTGGTCGCCGCGCTGCAATCGAAATATTGCGATCTCGCCGAAACGAAACAGCTCAGGATCAAGCACAACAATTTCCTCGGCTTCTTCCTCGAGGTCAGCCAGGCGCAGGGCGAGAAACTTCTCAAGGAGCCGTTCAACGCCACCTTCATCCATCGCCAGACGATGGCCGGCGCCATGCGCTTCTCGACGACGGAACTCGCCGAATTCGAGCAGAAGATCGCATCCGCCGCCGATCGCGCGCTGGCGATGGAGCTCGCGCATTTCGAGACGCTGGCCGCCGATGTTCTCGCGGCAAGCGAGGCCATCAAGCGCGCGGGCGATGCGCTCGCCGCGCTCGACGTGGCCGCAGCGCTTGCCGAACTCGCCGATGCGCTCGGCTGGGCGCGGCCGAAGGTCGACGCCTCCCTCGCCTTCGACATCGTCGGCGGACGCCACCCGGTCGTCGAGGCAGCGCTGAAGGGGCGCGGCGAGGCGTTCACGCACAACGATTGCGATCTTTCCGGCGCGAAAGCCGGCGCCATCGCCGTCGTCACCGGCCCGAACATGGCGGGCAAGTCCACCTACCTGCGCCAGAACGCGCTCATCGTCGCGCTGGCGCAGATGGGCTCGTTCGTTCCCGCGCGCCAGGCGCATATCGGTATCGTCGACCGCCTGTTCTCGCGCGTCGGCGCCTCGGACGATCTCGCGCGGGGGCGCTCTACCTTCATGGTCGAGATGGTCGAGACGGCCGCCATTCTCAATCAGGCGACCGAGCGCTCGCTCGTCATTCTCGACGAGATCGGGCGCGGCACGGCGACCTTCGACGGTCTTTCGATCGCCTGGGCGACGATGGAGCATCTGCACGACAGCAACAAATCGCGCGCGCTGTTCGCCACGCATTTCCACGAGCTGACGCAACTCGGCCAGCGGCTGAACCGCCTCAAGAACCTCACCATGCGCGTCGCCGACTGGAATGGCGAGGTCGTGTTCCTGCACGAGGTGATCGCAGGCGCCGCCGACCGCAGCTACGGTATCCAGGTGGCGAAGCTCGCGGGCCTGCCGGGCAGCGTGGTGGAGCGCGCGAAGCACATCTTGTCCGAACTCGAAGCGAGCGACCGCCGCGTGCCGGTGGAACGTCTGATCGCCGATCTCCCGCTGTTCTCGGCGCGGCCCGCGCCGCCGCCGAAGGTCGAGGCGAAGAAAGACGCCGTGCGCGAGAAGCTCGCGGGAATCGATCCCGATGAACTCTCGCCGCGCGATGCGCTCGCGGCGCTGTACGAATTGCGGAAGCTGGCGAAGGAGTAGCGTCTGTCATTGCGAGGAACGCAGTGACGAAACAACCCATCCACCGAAGCTGGCTCCAGGTCAGGGAATGGATCGCCGCGTCGGCCTGCCGCCTCGTGGCAATGACGGTTGTCGGTTAAGCCGCCTCTTTCCGCTCTCCGCGCAACAAATCCGCAAACGCCGGATAGCTCTCCGCTAGATCCTCGGTCACGCGACCGCGCAACAGCGCAAGGTTTTCCGCGCTCGGCGCCTTGGTCTCGGGAACCACGGAAGGCGCGTCGTAGTCGAACCCGGTGGCCGCGCGCACATCGGCTGCGGTGTAGCCGTGATGCACGCTGCGCAGCGTGAAACGCTTGCGCTCCTTGTCGAAGTCGAACAGCGCCATGCCGGTCAGCAGCGCATGCGGGCCGCCCGGTCGCACGATGCCGTCGCTCACGCCGGGCGCGCTCACATAATCCACCTTCGGCACGAAGACACGCGGGGAATGTTCCTCGCGGAACAGGATCACGCGCGGCACGAGGTAATACATGAAGGCCGAGCCGAAGCAGCCGGGCCAGCGCACCTCGCTTTGCGGATAGGCGCCGGCGCCGACGAGATTGATGTTGGCCTCGCCGTCGATCTGTCCGCCGCCGAGAAAGAACGCGTCGACCCGGCCCTGCGCCGTGCAGTCGAACAATTCGACGCCGCCGTTGGTGAAGAAATTGTGCTCTTCCGATCCAAGGATCGAGATTCGCACCCGCTCGCGTTTCGCGATCTCGTTGCGCGCGCGCAAAAGCATGGCGCCGGCGGCGGGCATGGGAGACGAAGCGCCGACCGCGACATGGCGGATGCCGTCGAGCAGATCGGCGATGGTGGCGATGATGAGTTCGCGGTTTGAATAGCCGGGCATCACGCGGCCTCGCGCAGGCGGCGGGCGAAGCCGTCCATGTAGGCGGCAAAGCCTTCCGGCGTCCGCGCCATCGCGGCGTAGCGGGCGATCTCGGCGGTGTCGACGCCGTATTCGCCCCATAGCGGCAGCGGCCAGGCGCCGCGCGGCGCGACCGCGATCTTGGTGACGTAGAGCGCGGGCAGCACGCCGGCTGCGGAATCCTCGGTTTTGAGCAGCGAGTCCTCGACGATGCGCTCGACCGTCACGATGGTCGCCTTCGACGCCTGCGCCATCGTCAGCAATTCGCGCCGCCGGCCGATGCGCACATTGCCGAAGCGGTCGGCTTCCGGCGCGTGGAAGATCGAGACGTCGGGCTGGATCGCGGGAACGACGATGATCGGGTCTTCCTCGTCGGCGAAGGGGTTCTGGATCGTCTTCCAGTCGGTGCGGGTCTTGAGCAGATCGGAGCCGATGATGCCGCGGATCGGCAGGAAGGGCACGCCCTTCTGCGCGGCGATCAGGCCCGAGTGGACGGCGGGGCAGGTCGCGTCCATCAGCCTGAACGCGCCCTTCTTCACGGCGTCTTGAAAGCGCGGCGCGCCGCCGGCCTCGCCCAGCGTCACGGCGCTCGTCTCCAGCGTGCCGACGAGACCCTCGCCGATCAGCATGTCGCCCTGGATGCCCGTCACCGGCACGCAGACGACGTGCAGATTTTTCGGTCGGTTGGCGACGATGGCGGCGGTGGCGCTCATGGCGACGCCGCAATAATCGGCGGGCACGGCGAGCTTGCAGCCGGGCGTGACCTCGGCGGCCAGCTCCTCGAGCGAAACGATCTCTCCCATAGGCGTTCTCCCTTTGCGCGGATGATTTCGCGGGGCGCGCACGGGGTCAAGCGCCGGGAATGCAAGGCAGGCGCGCGGGCGCAAGGGGGCGCGGGAGGGCGGGCGACGTTGCAATTCCGCTCTCTATCCCCGCTTGCGGGGAGAGGGCTGGGGTGAGGGGCGGGTCGCCCTGGAGACATCTCTCCCTTCCGACCGGCCCCTCATCTCTTCTTCGGGCATCTTCTCCCCGCGCGCGGGGAGAAGGGAGGCGGCCCGTTTTAGCGCCTGCCGGGACCGCCGGCTTCCAGCCGGCGCGGGCGCGCGCAGTGATGCAGGCCGGCCGGAGGCTGCCGGTCCTGGCTCTAGCCGGCCGGAGGCCGGCGGCGCGGCTGTCGGCGCCATGTCAGAAATGCAAATGGCCGGGCAAGCCCGGCCATGATGCGTCTGTCGTGCATCCGATTCCGTTCAGCGCGGCGATAAAATCATCACCATCTGCCGGCCTTCCATCGAGGGCTCGGCCTCCACCTTGGCGATCTGGACCGTCTCCTGCTTCACTTTTTCGAGCAGACGGTAGCCGATGTCCTGGTGCGCCATTTCGCGGCCGCGGAAGCGCAGGGTGATCTTCACCTTGTCGCCCTCGATGAAGAAGCGGCGCATAGCCTTCATCTTCACGTCGTAATCGTGGTCGTCGATGCCCGGGCGCAGCTTGATTTCCTTGACCTCGACAATCTTCTGGCGCTTGCGCGCCTCGGCGGCCTTTTTCTGCTCGGTGAAGCGGAACTTGCCGTAGTCGAGAATCTTGCAGACCGGCGGATTGGCGTTCGGCACGATCTCGACCAGATCGAGGCCCGCCTCTTCGGCGAGCTGCATGGCGTCCTGGACCGGGGTCGGGCCCCGGTTCTGGCCTTCGGCGTCGATGAGCTGGACGGTCGGAACGCGAATCTCTCGGTTGGTGCGCGGCCCGGTTTTCTCAGGCGTCGGCGGCGCTTTCATGGGACGACGAATGGCGGCTTCTCCGTTTCTGTTTCAACTTTTCGGGTCTGTGCGGCGGGGCCGGCCGGCCAGCGCAATGCGCAGGGCCGGCGGGCGCGCCGCATATGACGCGTCGGCCGCCGGCGCGCGCCGTCGGTCGATCGGCGCAGAACATCGGGTCTTGGCGCGCCCAAGTCAACCGGTCGGGGCGCGTTCCAGCAGGCTTTCGTAGACGGAAAGCGTCGCCGCGCACATGCGTTCCACCGAAAAGCGGTCGCGGACATGGGCGCGGGCGCGCAGCGCGAGCGATTCCCGCGCCGAGGTCCGCAGGTCCAGCGCCTCGGCGATGGCGGCGGCGAGGTCGCCGGAGTCATGAGCGGGAACGAGCCAGCCCGTGCGCTGCGGGGCCGGAGCGTCGGGCGGGGCGACCACCGTCTCCGCGCTGGCGCCGAGGTCGGAGACGACGACGGGCGCGCCCATCGCCTGCGCCTCGACCGCGATGCGGCCGAAGGCCTCGGGCTCGGTGGAGGGCGCGACCACGCAGGCGGCCGAGAGCAGCGCGGCCGGCATGTCGGCGCAATGGCCGACGCGGCGGACGCTCCCCTCGAGCCCGGCGTCGGCGATGGCGCGGTCGATCTCGCGCGGATAGGCGTCGCGCTGCTCGTCTCCGGCCAGAATGAAGATTGTATCGCTGCGGCCTTGCGCGCGAAGAATCTTCGCGGCGTCGATCAGCACGCGATGGCCCTTGCGGCGGGAAAGCCGCGCCGGCAGCAGCACGATGCGCTGGTCCGGCGGCGCGCCCCATTTTTCGCGCAACGCTCGCACCCGCTCGGACTCGACCGCCTCCGGCGCGAACGTCTTGAGATCGACGCCGCGATGGATGGTGACGATGCGCCCGGCCGCATCCGGATAGCGTTCGGCGATGTGGCGGGCGGTGAAGATGGAATTGGCGATCACGCAATCGCCCATCGCCATCACCGAATTATAACGCGTCTTGATCGAATTCCGGTCGGAATAGACCCCATGATAGGTCGTCACGAACGGCGTCTGCGTGCGGCGCGCGGCGCCCAGCGCCACCCACGCCGGCGCGCGTGAACGAGCGTGGACGATGTCGACGCCCTGCCGCTTGATGAGCGCGGCGAGCTTGCTCACGTTCCCGGCCATGGCGAGCGGGTTCTTGGTCGCCGCCGGGAAAGCGTGGAATTCCCCGCCGAGCGCCTGCAATTCGCCGGCGAGACGCCCGCCCTGGGCGGCCACCAGTGCGCGGGCGCCGGCGCGCACGAGGGCCTCGGCGATCTCCAGCGTCGTGCGTTCCGCGCCGCCGGATTCGAGCTCCGGAATGATCTGGAGCACGGTCCGGCCGGCGATGGCTCTGTCGACGTGGAAGGCGCGCTGATATTCCGGCATCTGGGCTGGAAAGTAACGCGACAGGGTTTACGGTCGCTTACTCCTCGAATCGGCATCGGGTGGCGCGCGATGAACGCAAGGGCTGAAGCAGGACGTCTGACGGTCGGGCAGGGCGTCGACGCGCGCGAGATCGCCTTTGTCGCGCTGCCGGCGACGGGGCAGGGCTCTGGCCTGCCGACCATCGTCTGGCTCGGCGGGTTCAAGTCCGACATGACGGGCGCGAAGGCGACCGCTCTCGAGGATTTCGCGGAAAAGACCGGGCGCGCCTGCCTGCGCTTCGACTATTCCGGCCACGGCGCCTCGGGCGGCGATTTCGAGGATGGCTCGATTTCCCGCTGGCTGGAGGAGAGCCTCGCAATCATCCGCGCGAAAACGTCGGGTCGCCTGACGCTGGTCGGCTCCTCCATGGGCGGCTGGCTCGCGCTGCTTGTGGCCCGCGCCCTCGCCGCGGCCGGCGAGGAGGACCGCATCGCCGGCATGGTCCTGATCGCGCCGGCCGTCGATTTCACCGCGACGTTGATGGAGCCCGGCCTCTCGAAAAAGGCGAAGGCCGAGATCGAGAAGACCGGCAAATGGCTGCGCCCGTCCGAATATTCGCCCGATCCCTATCCGATCACGAAAAACCTTCTCGACGACGGCCGCAGGCACCTGCTGTTCGGCACGGCGATTCGCACCTATGGCCCAGCCCACATCCTGCAGGGCATGCAGGACCCCGACGTGCCGTGGAAACATGCGCTGGCGCTGGTCGAGCACCTCGCCGACGACCCCGCGACGCTCTCCTTCATCCGCGACGGCGATCATCGCCTGTCGCGCGATCAGGATATCGCCCGGCTGATTTCGGCGGTGGCGGAGATCGAATAGTTAAACTCTGTTAACGCCTTGCTGGTTTGCTGGCCCTTGCGGCGGCGATCGTCTGTTGCGCGCGCGACACATGCGCTGGCGCACAGCTTCCGCCCCGTCGTCGGGTAAGGTGAATCCTGCTAGTTACATATCGAGTCTTGGGGGCAGTTCCACATGTCGCAGCGGACGAGAAAAGCCGCGCTTCGGTCCGGCGCAGCGGCGCTTTTCGCGAGCGTTTCGCTCGGTTTTGCGGGCGTCGACGCCGCCGCCGCGCAGGGTTTCTGGAACCTGTTCGCGCCGCAGCCGGCGCAGCGCGCCCAGCCCGCGCCGCGCCTCGAGCCCGAGCGCGCCGCGCCCTCCGCCAAGCCGCGCCGCGTCCGCGACCTCTCGACGCCCGAGCGCTACAAGAACCCCGATCTCAAGACCAGCGCCGGCCTGCTGCCCGACAGCGCCCGCGGGCCGGTGACGATCGTCGTCTCGACCGACCGCCAGCATCTGACCGTCTACGACGGCGACACCGCCGTGTCCGACACGATGGTCTCCACCGGCGTCGCCGAACATCCGACGCCTTACGGCGTGTTCAGCGTCATCGAGAAGCAGGTGTTCCACCGCTCGACCCTCTACGACGACGCGCCCATGCCCTTCATGCAGCGGCTCACCTGGTCGGGCGTCGCGCTGCACGAGGGCCATGTGACGGGCAGGCCCGCCTCGCACGGCTGCATCCGCCTGCCCGCCGCCTACGCCAAGGATCTCTACCGCTTCACCAAGCGCGGCGTGCGCGTGGTGATCTCGCGCGAGGACGTGAAGCCGATCCCGCTCACCGAATTTGCGAGCGTGTTCCAGGCGCCGCCGAAGCGCTACGTCATGGGCGAGGCGGTCGAGGCCGAACGCACGCCCGGCGAGATCGAGGGGCCAGACAATTCCGTCGGCGGCTACAAGGTGAAGACCACGCGCAATGTCGCCGATTCCATGCCGATTTCGGTGCTCGTCAACCGCAAGGCCGGCAAGCTCTACGTGCGCCGCAATTTCAAGCCGCTGTTCGAGGTTCCCATCGACATCGACGAGCCCGACCGGCCGATCGGCGCGCATATGTTCGTGGCGCAGGCGACGCCGAGCGGCGGCGCGGCCTGGTCGAGCCTCAGCATCGCGAGCCGCACGCGCGAGGCCATGCTCGGCCCCGGCGCCAAGCGCGCCGGCGACGTCGCCACGATCGGCGTCGCGCCCACCGCCGCGGACGCGCTGAAACGCCTGCACATCGCGCCGGGCGTCGCCGCGCGTTTGGCCGGGATCGCCGGCCCCGGCGCGGTATTCATCATCTCCGACGAAGGCGCGCGCAACAAGGAATCCTGGGACGGCACGAATTTCATCGCGCTGGTGGATTGAGGTTTCCTGTGTCTGCAATGACGGCCGCATGAAATGACAACGAAAAAGGGGAGCGCGCGCTCCCCTTCGGTTTCTTCAGTCAAGGGCGTTACTTCGCGCTCATCACGCTCCCGATCGGCTCCCATGTCTTGCCGTCGAAACGCGAGACCTGCAGCTTGCTGTAGCCCGCGTAGTCGTCAGGCGAGATCGAGACGGTGACGCCCGGCAGGCCGAGCGGCAATTGCTCGTCCTTGATCGACGTGATCACCTTCATGAGATTTTCCCGCGTGAGATTGTTTCCGGCGCGCTCGAGAACCTTCACCGTCAGCCAGGCCGAGCCGTAGCCGATCGACACGCTGCCGTCGTTGGGCTCGGCGTCCGGCTGCCATTTCTTGAGGAAGGCGAGATATTCCTTCACGTCGGGCGCATCGGCCCAGCGCGGATCGGAGGGAATCTTGTAAGCGAGCGCGCTGATCAGGCCCTTGGAATTTTCCAGGCCCGCGGGCTCGAGCGCCGTCTTGATGTGGCTCGACACGCTGACGATGTAGAACAGCGGCTTCCAGTCGATCTCGGCCGCCTTCTTGATCGCCTGCGCGCCGAATTTCGGCACGGTGATGCAGAAGAAGACATCCGCGCCCGATTGCTTGAGCGCGATCATCTGCGAATCCAGCGTCGGCGAACTGACCTCGTAGGGCTGTTCCTTGACGATCATCGATGCGGCCTTGTCGCCGAGACCCTCCTTCAGACCTTTCAGATAATCCTTGCCGAAATCGTCGTTCTGGTAGAGCACGCCGATCTTCGCGCCGGGCTTGGCCTGCAGGATGTAATGCGCGGCGACCTTCGCCTCCATCGTGTAGGAGGGATAGAGCGGCACGGTGAAGGGGAAATTCTTCGGATCGTTCCACTTGTCCGCGCCGGTCGAGATGAAGAGGTGCGGGACTTTTTTCTGGTTCATGTATTTCTGGATCGCCGAATTGGTCGGCGTGCCGAGCTGGCCGAAGGTCGCGAGCACATCGTCCTGCTCCACGAGTTTGCGCGTCTGCTCGACGGTTTTCGGCGGGCTGTAGCCGTCGTCGTAGGAGAGGAAATTGATCTTGCGGCCGTTCACGCCGCCCTTCGCATTGATCATCTCGTAATAGGCGGCCTGCACGCGCCCCTGCGCGGAATAGCCGGACGCCGGCCCGCTGTAGGGCATGGTGTTGCCGATCTTGATTTCCTTGTCGGTGACGCCAGGACCGTTCTGCGCGGCGGCCGGCGCCATGGCGGCGACAATGAGGCCCGCGGCGAGCGCGAGCGTGAGCTTCGACATTGATTTCCCTCCTGATGCGCCGCCTCGCGGCAACGTCGCGCCATCCTCAACACGGCGCCCGTCAGGTCAAGCGCGAAGGCGCAAAAAGAGAGGGCCGGCGTTTCGCCGGCCCTCCTTCATATTCTGCTGTGCGAACCGGCGTGTTCCGAAGTCGACGAAACGTCTAGTCTGCGCTGATCACCCGGCCGAACGGCTCCCAGGAGCGTCCGTCGAAGCGCACCATCTGCAACTGGTTGTAGCCGGAGAAATTGTCCGGCGCGATGGTGAGCGTGACGCCGGGCAGCAGCAGAGGCACGGCGACCTTGCTCTGATTGGTGACGACCTTCATCAGATTGTCGCGCGTGAGATTGTCGCCACATTCCTTCAGCACTTTCACCGTCATCCACGCCGACATGTAGCCGGTGCCGATCGAGCCGTCGTTGGGATCTTCGCCGGGCATCCATTCCTTCATGAAGGCGAGAAACTCCTTCATGTCCGGCGCATCGTTCCAGCGCGGATCGGCGGGTATCTTGCCGGCGATGGCGGTGACGAGGCCCTTGGAATTTTCCACGCCCGCCGGCTCCATCACCGACTTGATCGAGCTCGACACGCTGACGACGTAGTAGAGCGGCTTCCAGTTCAGCTCCGCCGCCTTCTTGATCGCCTGCGCGCCGAACTTCGGCGTCGACATGGCGAAGAAGACATCGGCGCCGGATCCTTTCAGCGCGACCATCTGCGAGTCGAGAGTGGGATCGCTCACCTCGTAGGTCTTTTCGATCACGACCTGCGACAGCTTCGCGCCGAGTCCTTCCTTGAAGCCCTTGACGTAATCTTTGCCCGAGTCGTCGTTCTGATAGAGGATCGCGATCTTGCCGTCGGGCTTCGTCTGCGACAGATATTTGCCGGCGACGCGGCCTTCCATCTGGTAGTTGGGATAGAGCGGCAGCGTCCACGGAAAATTCTTCGGGTCGTTCCACTTGGCCGCGCCCGTTGACACGAAGAGATGCGGCACTTTCTTCTGGTTCATGTATTTGTGGATCGCCGAATTGGTCGGCGTGCCGAGCGAACCGAAGTTGGCGAAAATCTCGTCCTGCTCGACCAGCTTGCGCGTCTGCTCGACGGTCTTCGGCGGCGAATAAGCGTCGTCGTAGCTGATGAAATTGATCTTGCGCCCGTTCACGCCGCCTTTCGCATTGATCATCTTGTAATAGGCGGTTTCCGCGCGCCCCTGCGAGGAATAGGCGGACGCCGGGCCCGAGTACGGCATGGTGTTGCCGATCTTGATTTCGGTCGCGGTGACGCCGGGGCCGTTCTGCGCAGCCGCCGGCGCGATAGCGGCGACGACGAAGCTCGCGGCGAGCGCGAGCGTGAGTTTCGACATGGATTTTCCTCCTCGTGCGCCGGCTTGACGCGGCGTCGCTTCATCGTGGCGACGACTCCTGCGGCGTCAAGCGGGGAAGGGCAAATCTCAGGACATCGCGGCTATGCGCGCTGTTCAGGACGCGAGCGCGTCTTCGATCGCCGACAGGTCGCGCGCGAAATCGACCGGCGCCTCGGCGAGCAGCCGCAGATCGCGGTCTTCGAGAATGTCGCCGTCGGGAACGCGCAGCCGCATCGCCTGCAGCGTCGCGTCGCGCTCTTCGAGCAGCGCTGCGATGCCGGGCGCGTAAAAGCGCACGGTCGCCGAAATCCAGCGATCGAGATCGGCGCGCGCCGACGCGCTCTCGACCTCGAACGAAGCAAGCGAGGGCGCGATCGCGGAGGCTGCGCGCAACGTCTCGCCCGTCACCCATCCGTTGGTGGCGAACAGGCGCAGCAGCCGGCCGCGCGCATCCATCGCGAGGCCCGCGACATGCGTCGGCGAGTCGTCGGTCTTATCCGCCGGCGGTTCGAGAAAAATGTGGAAGTGCCCGTGTTCGTCGGCGCCGCGCTCGTCGGCGCCATGGACGTGATAATAATAGCGCGCCCGGCCTAGCACATCGCGCGCGTCGCTCTCCGGATAATGCGTCCACTCGTCGATTGTGGAGGCGCCCGCGAGCGCCGCCGTCACGGGATTTTCGCCGCGCGCCGCCATGCGTTGCAGCGCGTCGAGCATATCGGCGGCGGCGGCGTAGCGCGCTTCAAGTTGCGCGGCGTCCCGCGCGCTCACTTCGAAGGCGCGCAGGGATTGCCGCTGCGGCGCGCAGGCGCGCACGGATTGCCGCTCTTGCTCGCAGCGGGCGCGCATGGATTGGCGCTGCGCGCCGCGGGCGCGCATGGATTGCTCTTGCTTGCGGCGGGCGCGCACGGGTTCGCGCTTCTCGCCGCAGGCGCGCAGGGATTGGCGCTGCGGCGCGCGGGGGCGCAGGGATTGCCGGGCGCACAAGGATTGCGCGCCTGCGCCACCCGCACGCTCTCGGCCGCGCGCGCGGCGGGCGCAG